>NZ_PHNG01000764.1:0-23551 GCF_002803435.1 Bacillus sp. mrc49
TCGGTTGGGCGGATTATCCCCGGGTCGGACGGATTACTCTCCGGGTTGGACGGATTATCCCTTGGGTTGGTCGAATTACTCTTTGAGTTGGTCGGATTACTCTTTGAGTTGGTCGAATTACTCCCGGGTCGGACGGATTATCCCCGGGTCGGCCGAATTATCCCGCGGGTGGGTCGAATTACTCCCGGGTCGGACGGATTATCCTCGGGGTGGTCGAATTATCCCTCGGGTTGGACGGATTATCCCGCGGGTTGGTCGGATTATCCCCGGGTCGGACGGATTATCCTTTGGGTTGGCCTAATTACTCCCGGGTTGGTTAGAAAACCGCTATACTCACGAGGAGGAACTCATGCTCCGTCGCAAGGCTCGAAGGACGGACCACCTCAGGATAAGCGGGTTCCAAGTCCATATCCTCCTAAACTGCGGGCAATTATAATCAGATTTACCTATAGAAAAAAGCGCAGTCAAGATGACTGCGCTTCTTATCATGATCTGTTATATCAAAGCCGGCTCAGGCAGCTTCCCGAGCTTGTCCTTTGTTCCATTCATTTTAAAAAGGTGTTTCCGCTCTTATAACTGTCTGGCTCTCTGCTTTATGCGTCCTGCAAGCGGCACGACGATGATACCGGCCAGGACGACCTGCATAACGTTACCTGGGATGGAGCCAAAAGGCTGAATCCAGTTGCCGTAAAGGATGACTTCGACGAAGTAGTAGCCGACGATTTTAATTATGAGTGCAACGGCAACGGCCAAAGTGTATACGACCACTCTTTTGCCGGGTACTTTTTCGGCTATGAAGCCGGCTAGAAATCCCATTGTACCGACAATGATGAAAGTGAATGGCGCCCACGCTGCCCAGCCGGAGAAAAGATCGAAGAGGGCCATCCCGAAGGCTCCTGCTATCGCCCCGGTTTTTTTGCCGTAAACGAGTGCCGCTATAAATAGCGGAACGTTACCAAGGTGGATGAGGCCGCCGTTACCCATTATCGGGAGCTTTATATTGATGAACATTGTAGCTACAAGCGTCAATGCGATGAAAAGCGCGTTGATGACCAAGGTCCTTGTTTTAGTCGTTTCTACCGATGAGTATGTTGAATTCATATGAAGTCCTCTTTCTGTTTTTTAAGTATTATCATACTCCTAAACAGAAAGTTAATAAATATGGATTATACAAATAATTCAGTTTTACACAAATAAACTCAGGTGTAAACATATGGATTATGACGACCGGCACCATCTGAACAGCGACAGCACAAGCAAATTTGATATCACAAGTGGCACTTTTTCAAGTGTTGGTTTTGGGATGTATATTATTTTGGATTTCGTAGCGCAGGAAGCAAGTGTCGATTTCCCTTTTGTTTTCGCGAAAATTAAATCCATTCCAGCAAGAGTATATACTTTTTAATATTTCTGCACCGCATATTTTCGGACAAAAAAAAGACCCCCAACCAAAATGGTTGAGAGTCTTTGAAACGGTAATGGAATTAACGTTTTGAGAACTGAGGTGCACGACGTGCGCCTTTAAGACCGTATTTTTTACGCTCTTTCATACGTGGGTCACGAGTTAGTAATCCAGCAGTTTTAAGAGACGGACGGTATTCTGGATCAACTTGAAGCAATGCACGAGCGATACCGTGACGGATTGCTCCAGCTTGACCAGTGTATCCTCCACCGCTAACATTTACTAGAATGTCGTAATTTCCAGTAGTTTCAGTTGCAACTAGTGGTTGGTTAACAACTTCACGCAATGCTGCGAAAGGAATATATTCATTAATGTCACGACCGTTAATAACGATGCGACCTTCGCCTGGTACTAAACGTACACGAGCTACTGAGCTCTTACGGCGACCAGTACCATAATATTGAACTTGTGCCAAGATAGTAACCTCCTTAGTAATTATCCGCGTAATTCGTATACTTCTGGTTGTTGAGCAGCGTGTGGGTGCTCAGCTCCAGCGTATACGTGTAATTTTTTGTAGATTTGACGTCCAAGAGAATTCTTTGGAAGCATACCTTTGATAGCAAGTTCAAGCATTCTCTCAGGGTAGTTTGTACGCATTTCAAGAGCAGTTCTAGTTTTAAGACCGCCTGGATGCATAGTGTGACGGTAATAAATTTTGTCAGTCAATTTTTTACCAGTCAGGTGGATTTTTTCAACATTGATTAAAATTACATGATCACCAGTGTCAATGTTCGGTGTAAAAGTTGGTTTATGTTTACCACGTAAGATGGATGCTACTTCAGTAGAAAGGCGACCCAAAGTTTTGCCTTCAGCGTCAATCACATACCATTTACGTTCTACTTCATTAGCTTTCGCCATAAATGTCGTACGCATGGTTAACCTCCTAAAAAACTTTTTAATTTTTTATATTTATTTTCAATCACAATAAACTTCCGGGGCTTATCGTGGGATTAAAATACATACCATATTATATTAACTTCTCCCAGATTCATTGTCAAGGGGATGTTACACTAGGATAAGTTGTCTATAAAACATTCGCTGCAACTCGATGAAAAGGACAATAAGGCGCAAAGCCGCTGCCATTACTGAGTTTCTCGGATTCGCCAGTTGTAAACAAACTGGAATTACATCAAAAATATTTTATTTGTAAAAAACTTTCCATAAATACAAACCTTGGGCTGGAGCCGTTTTCCCTGCAAAGCTGCGGTCTTTTTGGTTCAATATCCCGATTATATCCTGAGGGTCAATCTTGCCGCTGCCGACATCCAGGAGCGTCCCAACCAAAATACGCACCATATTATACAAAAAGCCTTCCCCGACGAAGCTAAAAACCAAGTAGCACCCGTTCTCTTCAAAATCGATTTCATCTATGGTCCGGACTTTATCGACCACTTCCGTCTTTGCCGAACAAAAACTCGTGAAGTCATGTGTCCCGATTAGATGGGAAGCTGCTTCCTTCATCTTCAGCTCATCCAAGGAATAAGGAAAATGATAGGCGTAGTTCCGCTTAAACGGATCCCGCAGTTTGGAGCGGTCTATGATGTAACGGTATTCTTTCCCCGTCGTATGGAACCTCGCATGAAAATCGTCTGGAACGATATCGACTTTGAGCACGACAATGTCGTTCGGGAGCAGGGCGCTGAACGCCTTTACCCAATTTTCAGTAGGGAACGTAAGGGGTGAATCAAAATGAATGACCTGCCCCTTTGCATGGACCCCTGAATCGGTCCTGCCCGAAGCAGTCACTTTTATCATTGTACCTTTGTGCATTTGCGCTAAGACGGCCTCGAATTCACTTTGAATCGTGCGCTTCTCAGGCTGTACCTGATAGCCGGCGAATTCCGTGCCGTCATACGCAAGCACGCATTTATATTTTGGCATTGTTCTCTTCCTTATTATGAACGTAATAAAACCAACATGACCGTAAGAAGTCCTAGCGAGACCATCAAAAGGCTATCACTTGTCTTCCAATACAATTGGCGGTATTTCGTGCGCCCTTCCCCGCCGCGGTATCCTCTGGATTCCATGGCGGTTGCCAATTCCTCAGCCCTCTTGAACGAACTCACAAATAAAGGAACAAGCAGCGGTACGATCGATTTAACCCTTTCCTTGATTGGACCTGAAGAAAAATCGACCCCCCTTGCCGTTTGGGCCTTCATGATTTTTTCCGTCTCCTCCATCAGCGTTGGGATGAAGCGAAGGGCAATGGACATCATCAATGCCAGCTCATGAACCGGCATTTTCCATTTTTTCAAAGGCCCCAACAGCTCCTCCATCCCATCGGTGATTGATATCGGGGTTGTCGTCAACGTTAATAATGACGTAACAAGGATCAGTAAAGTAAATCTTATCGAAATGAACAAACCTTGAATCAGACCGCCTTCATAGATTTCAAACCATCCGTATTCAAACAGCAATTCTCCTTCTTTCGTAAACAGGATATGAAGCAGGAATGTGAATACGATCAAGAAGAAGATGGGCTTCAACCCATTATACAGATAGCGGAGCGGGATCTTCGAAATACTGATCAACAGGACGGTGAATACTGCAAGCAGGCCATAGGACAAGAAATTATTCGCCAAAAACACGACACAGACAAACAGGAAGACGAGAAGCAATTTAGCCCGGGGATCCATCTTGTGCAACAGGGAATTGGCAGGGACATAACGCCCGATGATCATTTTATCAAGCATCAGCGGTTCCCCCGTTTCATCGCTTTATCTATTTCAATCGCCAAATCGCCAATATTAAGACAAGGATGATCAAATCGGACTCCGAGTTCTTTCTGAAGCTTCAGCTGAAAACGGACGGTATCCGGCACATCAAGGCCAAGGTCGAGCAGTTGCTCCGGATCGGAGAAGATCTCCTGTGGAGTGCCCTTTTTGAATACTGTGCCTTGGTGCATGATGATGATGTCATCGGCATACTTGGCGGCATCCTCCATGCTATGTGTGACGAGAATGGTCGAGATGCCCTCACGCTTATGAAGCTCATAAAACATGTCCATGATTTCTTTGCGTCCTCGCGGGTCTAACCCCGCCGTTGGTTCATCCAGCACCAATACCTCTGGCTCCATTGCAAGTACACCCGCTATGGCCACACGGCGCATCTGGCCACCAGATAAGTCAAAGGGTGACTTATCAAGGATTTCCTCACTCAAACCAACCTGCCCAATGGCCTTCCTTGCCATTTGTTTCGCGTCGTTTTCGGAGACGCCGAAATTCATGGGCCCGAAGCATATATCCTTTTCCACCGTTTCATCGAAAAGCTGATGTTCCGGGAACTGAAAAACGATTCCAACCTTTTGTCTGATCGGCCGCAATGCCTTTTCTTTCTTTCCGGCCTCGATCGTGCGGTCCCCGATTATAACCCGCCCCTTCGTCGGTTTTAAAAGGGCGTTCAAATGCTGAAGGAGCGTCGATTTACCGGAGCCTGTATGCCCGATGATTGCGGTATAGGTACCCTGCTCCATAGAAATATTGACATCATGTAGGGCCAGATGTTCAAAAGGAGTATTCACCTGATAGCGATATTCTACATCATCGAGTGTAATTCGCATAAATCCTTCACCAACTCTTCCTCTGTCAAATGCCCATCAACCACACGGACACCATTCTTTTGTAACTCTTTCGTCAGCTTTACTGAAAAGGGAATATCGAGGCCAAGGGCAATCAATTCTTCCTCTAATTCAAAAATATCCTGAGGTGTTCCTTCACGATACAACCGACCTTGGTTCATGACGATCATTCGATCAGCTTTGGCAGCTTCCTCAAGATCATGGGTGATTGATATGACGGTAATTTCATTTTCCTGCTTTAATTCCCTGACTGTTTCAAGCACTTCTTCACGGCCTCTTGGGTCAAGCATGGAGGTTGCTTCATCTAAGATGATGATATCTGGCTGCAGGGCTATTACACCTGCTATGGCCACTCTTTGCTTTTGACCGCCGGATAGATGGTGCGGCTCTTGATTAAGAAAGGCATTCATTTTAACCTTATTCAACGCACCATGAACACGCTCCACCATAACCTGCTGAGAAACACCGGCGTTTTCTAAACCAAAAGCCACATCATCCTGAACTGTCGTGCCTACAAATTGATTATCTGGATTTTGAAAAACCATGCCGATCTTACGGCGTACATCCCATACCGATTCTTCAGTCAATAGTTGATCATTGATTGTAATCGTACCAGAGTTAGCAAACTGAAGACCATTCAGTAGTTTCGCTAATGTCGACTTGCCGGAACCATTATGTCCGACAATCGCAAGCCACTCCCCCTGATGAATGTCAAATGAAACATCATCCAAGGCATTTCGAGACTGACCCTCATATTTAAAAATGATATTACTTAAAGAAACCAGCTTCTTCCTCATGTGGCCCTCCTCATCCTCGACTGCACTCATCTAAACTAAACTCTGCAAATTCAACGATAACAAGCGTTGACAAACGCAGTCAATTCTTCTGAAAATATAAAAAAACGCTGCACCCCTTCCACCGAAAGAATTTTCGGTAAATTAAGAGCAGCTTATTGCGGGCCTGTTACGAAAAACAGGGTATCTTATAATCGCTTATCATAAGCGGGAAGGGATGCTTGAGCTAGACGAGAAGGCTCCCTTCATAAAAGGTTCCGCCAGCCATCGTAACACTCAATGCGAATTTCTAAAAAACAGAATTTCTATTATAAATAAAGAAAAAGGGCATAGAACAAGTGAGTATATTCATTTGTCCCGCCCTTTTTCATCGTTGTTATTAAACTAATTCAATAACCACGACTGGTGCACCGTCACCGCGGCGTGGACCAACTTTCATGATACGAGTGTATCCACCTTGACGTTCTTCATAACGTGGAGCAACGTCACTGAATAATTTTTGAAGGGCATCTGTGCCTTTCTCAGCGTCAGCGATTTCGTTACGGATGAATGCTGCAGCTTGACGGCGTGCATGCAAGTCACCACGTTTACCAAGAGTGATCATTTTATCTACTACAGAACGTAATTCCTTTGCACGTGCTTCAGTAGTTTCAATGCGCTCATGGATAATAAGATCCGTAGCTAAATCACGAAGTAATGCTTTACGTTGTGCGCTAGTGCGTCCTAACTTTCTGTAACCCATTAGAGATTCCCTCCTTTGTTGAAGTTCTATATTGTGTGTCTAAAACAAGGCTCACAACATAATGGATGATTCCGCCATGTTATCAGTCGTCTTTACGAAGACCTAAGCCTAATTCCTCTAGCTTCGCTTTCACTTCTTCAAGTGATTTGCGTCCTAGATTACGTACTTTCATCATATCTTCTTCCGTTTTATGAGCTAGCTCTTGAACGGTATTGATTCCAGCACGCTTCAAGCAGTTGTAAGAACGAACAGAAAGGTCTAATTCTTCGATCGTCATCTCAAGAACTTTTTCTTTTTGATCTTCTTCTTTTTCAACCATGATTTCAGCATTTTGAGCTTCATCGGTCAAACCGACAAAAATATTCAAATGCTCTGTTAAAATCTTAGCTCCAAGTGCTACCGCTTCTTGCGGACCAGTACTGCCATCAGTCCAAACATCGAACGTTAACTTGTCAAAGTTAGACAACTGTCCTACACGTGTATTTTCAACTTGGAAAGATACGCGTGAAACCGGAGTGTAAAGAGCATCGATTGGAATGACACCAATTGGCTGATCTTCCCTCTTGTTTTGAACAGCAGGAGTGTAGCCGCGGCCGCGACGTGCAGATAAACGCATACGCATATGACCGTTTTTACCAATTGTAGCAATATATAAATCCGGATTAAGAATTTCTACATCACTATCATGAGTGATATCAGCAGCCGTGATGACCCCGTCACCTTGAACGTCAATTTCCAGCGTCTTCTCTTCATCAGAGTAAATCTTAAGAGCTAGTTTCTTCACATTAAGAATGATAGATGTTACATCTTCCACGACGCCTTCAATTGTTGAGAACTCATGTAGCACTCCATCAATTTGTATAGCTGTGACAGCAGCACCTGGGAGTGAGGATAAAAGAATACGACGTAAGGAGTTACCCAATGTAGTACCATACCCACGCTCTAGTGGCTCTACGACGAATTTACCGAATTTGGTATCGTCGTTGATTTCAACCGTTTCGATTTTTGGTTTTTCTATTTCGATCATCAATAAACCCTCCTTCAAAACGTCAAAACCCCGGCAAGTAAACTAAGTCACTTAAGCCGAAATTCCCCATGTATACGTTCCCGCTGTGCGCAACAACTGAAAATTAATCCTCTGTAAGAACGCAAACTCAGTATTATATCCCATTATTGACAGGAATACAAAATCTATACAGAAAAATTAAACACGGCGACGTTTTGGTGGACGGCATCCGTTATGTGGAACTGGAGTTACATCTTTAATTGCAGTTACTTCTAGGCCAGCAGCTTGAAGCGCACGAATAGCAGCCTCACGTCCAGCACCAGGTCCTTTAACTGTAACTTCAAGAGTTTTCATACCATGTTCAATTGATGTTTTAGCAGCTGTTTCAGCAGCCATCTGTGCAGCGAATGGAGTGGATTTACGAGATCCACGGAATCCTAGAGCTCCAGCACTTGACCATGAAATAGCATTACCATGAGAGTCAGTGATCGTAACGATAGTGTTATTGAAAGTTGAACGAATATGTGCAATACCAGTTTCTATATTCTTTTTCACACGACGTTTACGTGTATTAGTTTTACGTGCCATGAAAAGTAACCTCCTTTACTAATTATTTTTTCTTGTTAGCTACTGTACGACGAGGTCCTTTACGCGTACGAGCATTGTTTTTTGTGTTTTGACCGCGAACAGGAAGACCACGACGGTGACGTAAACCACGGTAAGAACCGATTTCCATTAAACGTTTGATGTTTAGGGAGATTTCACGACGAAGGTCGCCTTCTACTTTAAGCTTGTCAATGATATCACGAATTTTGTTCAATTCGTCTTCCGTTAAGTCACGAACGCGAGTTTCTTCAGAAACGCCTGCTTCTGCAAGAACTTTCATCGCTGTTTGTTTTCCAATACCATATATATATGTTAATGAGATAACAATACGTTTGTCACGGGGAATATCTACTCCAGCAATACGTGCCATGCTTGAGTGCACCTCCTTCTATTTAGCCTTGTTTTTGTTTATGTTTAGGGTTTTCGCAAATAACCATAACTTTACCTTTTCTGCGGATAACTTTACACTTTTCGCAGATTGGTTTGACTGATGGTCTGACTTTCATTGCTATCTAACCTCCTTATACAGATCGGAGCGTAACCGGGATCATTTGAACCGGTATGTGATTCTGCCGCGAGTTAGATCATACGGGGAAAGCTCAACCGTAACTTTATCTCCAGGCAAAATGCGAATAAAGTGCATACGAATTTTACCGGATACATGAGCTAAAACAGTATGACCATTTTCTAATTCTACCTTAAACATTGCATTTGGCAAAGTCTCTTGTACTGTGCCTTCTACTTCAATTACATCATCTTTCGCCATTAAAGTGATTCTCCCTTCTCTATGCGTGAACCTATAAAAGGTACACATCTTTCCGTCAACATTACTACAGTCCAATTATCCTCATAAGTCTTAAAATTCTGCATCAAGTATTCACCATTTTGTAGAACCAGGCTTTAACTGAGGACCTTATCAGTTGGACCGAAATGAGGGTTTTATGCGTCCTCATGTAAGTCTTGACCGATTCCGTGACCGACATACTCTCGAAATAGAGAGGCAATTAGTCTCGACATAGGTTTGAATAGCATGGGAGATGTTTGAAAGGCGCACGCCTGACATAGCTTCTTTCAACTCTCTATATCACGACTCTTTAGGAATCCCAATAGAGTCACTGCATTTCTTCATCAATTTTGCCGACCGGATATGTCCGTGAAGATCACTTAGAAAGTAATCGCCCAATTCAGGGAATACCAAGTACAAGAACCTGATTAATAAATGTGCGAATGCTCTCGCGAAATCCATTATACCCTTTGTAATAAAGGAATGCACCAAGTTTAAATAGTAAGTTGTAAAATTGGTATGAATTTCATAAATCAATCCAGACGATTAATTTTGCAAAGCACCAAGTAACACATCAATGTTTTCAAATACCTTATTAATATCTTGCTGTCCGTTAATGTTGACCAAGTACCCTTTTTCTCCGTAGAAATCAAGAAGTGGCTTGGTTTGTTTCAAATTCACATCTAAGCGATTTTGAACCGTTGCTTCATTATCGTCGGCACGTTGATATAATTCTCCGCCGCAGCGGTCGCATACATCATCTTTGGCTGGAGGATTGAATACAAGGTGATATGTCGCACCACAAGACTTGCAAATACGACGGCCTGTCAATCTTTCCATCAAGATGCTTTTATCCACATCGATATTAATGACAAAATTTATTTTGCGATCCAAATCAGTAAGGATGCCCTCAAGTGCCTCTGCTTGCGCCACGGTACGTGGAAAGCCGTCAAGCAAAAATCCCTTAAGGCAGTCCTCCTTGCTTAAACGCTCACGTACAATGCCAATGGTAACTTCATCAGGTACCAACTCGCCTTTGTCCATGAATGATTTCGCCTTCAGACCTAATTCTGTTCCATCTTTTATAGCTGTTCGGAACATATCTCCAGTAGAGATATGAGGGATATTATATTTTTCTACGATTTGTTCAGCTTGAGTGCCCTTACCAGCACCCGGCAGACCCATTAAAACTAGATTCAAAATTTTCTTCCCCCTCAAACTCTATAATGGGTAAAGGGAACAAGTCGTTCCCAAAACTCATTACTTTATAAAGCCTTTATAGTGTCTCTTCACAAGCTGTGATTCAAGCTGCTTCATCGTATCAAGGGCAACCCCGACGACGATCAGCAAACTTGTGCCGCCAATCTGTGCAGATTGAGGCAGGTCAGCGAGCTTGATGAAGAATACCGGCAGAACGGCTATGATGGCTAGGAATATAGAGCCTACAAACGTTAAACGGTATAAAACACGTGTTAAATATTCTTGAGTACTCTTACCTGGACGAATCCCCGGCACATAGCCGCCTTGCTTTTTCAAATTCTCAGCCATTTGTTCAGGATTGACCTGAATGAATGCATAAAAATACGCAAAAGCAATGATAAGAGCGACATATATAACCATTCCAACAGGATGGGTATATGTCAGGTTTTCTGTAATCCAGCTAGTCACGCTGTTCTTTCCAAAGAAAGAAGCGATTGTAGTTGGAGTGATCAGAAATGCCATTGCAAAGATTACCGGAATAACCCCCGCAGCATTTACTTTCAATGGTAAATGAGTAGACTGGCCACCCATTTGTGTACGACCTGCCGCAGCACGTTTTGCATACTGAATAGGTATTTTACGTAATGCCTGCTGAATGAAGATGACAGCAACCACGATTGCTAATACTGCTAATACAATGAGGACAATCGATATGATTCGTAAGAATAATTGATCTCCGGCATTTTCGAATTGCTGTGCGTAAATCTGGTTTGCCGTATTTGGCAAGCTAGCAACGATACCAGCAAAGATTATGATGGAAATCCCATTACCCACACCCTTAGCAGTGATCAGCTCCCCTAACCACAAAAGAAAAGCTGTTCCTGCCGTCAAGACAGTTGCAATGAGCAAGTATGTTGCAATTCCAGGATTTTCGATCAACTGGCCATTTGACATATTATTGAACCCGTAAGACATACCCAAAGCTTGGATGAATCCTAGGATAATAGTGAAATAACGAGTGAATTGAGCTAATTTACGGCGCCCTGCTTCCCCTTGCTTAGACCATTCAGCGAACTTAGGAACGACGTCCATCTGTAGTAGCTGAACGATGATGGATGCCGTGATATAAGGCATGATCCCCATCGCTAAGATTGAGAAGTTTTGCAGCGCCCCGCCGCCAAAGGTATTTAGAAGACCGATGACGCTCAGCTGGTCCTGTTGAGCAAGAAAATCGGCATTCACATGCGGTACAGGTATAAATGTACCGATGCGATAGACGATTAACATGAGAAGGGTAAAAATGATCTTGTTCCTTATTTCACCCACGCGCATAAAATTGGAGATCGTGCGAAACATTAGATCACCTCTGTTTTACCGCCAGCAGCTTCGATAGCTTCTTTTGCAGTAGAAGAGAATTTGTGAGCTTTAACAGTAAGCTTTTTCTCAATGTTTCCTTTGGCAAGAATTTTGATTCCTGCTTTTTCTTTACTTACAACTCCAGACTCAAGTAAAAGAGCTGGTGTTACTTCAGTACCGTCTTCGAAAAGATTTAACGTATCAAGATTCACGATAGCATAGTCTTTACGGTTAACGTTGGTAAATCCACGTTTAGGCAAACGTCTGAATAGAGGAGTTTGACCCCCTTCAAATCCAAGGCGTACACCGCCGCCTGAGCGAGCGTTTTGTCCTTTGTGTCCTTTACCTGCTGTTTTACCGTTACCAGATCCAATACCGCGACCTTTACGTTTACGTTCTTTACGAGAACCTTCTGCAGCTTTTAACTCATGAAGTTTCATGTTGGCACCTCCTTGTTAAGATAAAAATTATTTTATTGTTCTTTTACAGTAACAAGATGAGCAACTTTGGTAATCATACCGCGAATCGCAGGGTTATCTTCATGAATAACCGTTTGATGCATTTTGCGTAAACCCAAAGTGTTAACTGTAACACGTTGATCTTCAGGACGACCAATCAAGCTGCGAGTGAGGGTAATTTCTAATTTATTAGCCATAATTCGATTTCCCTCCTTATCCTAACAGTTCTTGTACTGATTTACCACGTAACTTAGCTACGTCTTCAGCACGTTTCAATTGCTTCAATCCTTCGATTGTTGCGCGAACCATATTAATAGGTGTATTAGTACCTAATGATTTAGACAAGATATCGCTAACTCCGCCTAATTCAAGTACCGCACGAACAGGACCACCAGCAATTACTCCTGTACCTTCAGAAGCTGGTTTCAATAGAATGTGACCTGCGCCATAGCGACCGTTCACAAGGTGAGGAATTGTAGTTCCAACCATTGGTACAGTAATTAGATTTTTCTTAGCATCCTCAATAGCTTTACGGATTGCATCCGGAACTTCTTGAGCTTTACCAGTACCAAATCCAACATGACCATTTTTATCACCAACAACAACTAGTGCAGTGAAACGGAAACGACGTCCGCCTTTAACAACTTTAGCTACACGATTTACTGTAACTACGCGTTCTTCAAGTTCTAATTTATTAGGATCAATGCTACGCATCTGTTATGTCCCTCCTTATCCATTAAAATTCTAAGCCGTTTTCACGAGCAGCGTCAGCCAATGCTTTAACACGACCATGGAAGAGGTAACCACCGCGGTCAAATACCACAGCTTTGAAACCTTTTTCAACAGCACGTTTCGCAATAAGTTCGCCAACTTTTTGAGCTGCTTCAGCATTGCTACTAGCTTCGATACCGATCTCTTTATCAAGAGTTGAAGCACTTGCTAATGTTACGCCTTTTGCATCGTCAATTAATTGTGCGTAAATGTGTTTGTTTGAACGAAACACATTTAAACGAGGACGAGCTTCTGTTCCAGAAAGCTTAGCACGTACACGCGCATGTCTTTTCTGACGAGTAGCATTTTTATCAAGCTTCGTAATCATTTACGTCACTCCTTTCGTTTACTTATGCGGCATTACTTACCAGTTTTACCTTCTTTACGACGAACGAATTCGCCTTCGTAACGGATCCCTTTACCTTTATACGGCTCAGGTGGACGAACATCACGGATATTAGCTGCAAGAGCTCCTACACGTTCTTTGTTCGTACCTTTGATGATTACTTTTGTATTAGAAGGAACTTCGACTTCAACGCCAGCTTCTGGTTCTATTTCTACAGGGTGTGAGTATCCTACGTTAAGGATAAGCTTAGTACCTTGCTTTTGTGCACGGTACCCGACCCCAATAAGTTCAAGTGATTTTTCGAATCCTTTAGATACACCTTCAACCATGTTAGAGATAAGTGCGCGAGTAGTTCCGTGTAATGAACGGTGATTCTTCTCGTCAGACGGGCGTGTTACAGTTAACACGTTCTCTTCAACAGCGATTGTTAGGTCAGGACTGAATGATCTAGTTAATTCACCTTTAGGCCCTTTAACAGTTACTTCACTTCCGTTAATAGTAACTGTCACGCCTGTAGGGATTTCAATAGGTTTTTTACCTATACGAGACATATTGTGCACCTCCATTCTTGTGAAAATGTATTACCAAACGTATGCTAAAACTTCTCCGCCAACTTGTTTAGAGCGGGCTTCCTTGTCTGTTAAAACTCCGTGAGAAGTAGAAACAATTGCGATACCTAAACCGTTTAGAACGCGTGGTACCTCTCCAGTTTTTGCATATACACGCAAACCAGGTTTGCTGATACGTTTTAGACCAGTGATAACACGTTCGTTGCTTGCACCGTATTTTAAGAAGATACGGATGATACCTTGTTTGTTGTCTTCGATTAATTCAAAGTCACGTACGAAGCCTTCACGCTTTAAGATCTCAGCAATTTCCTTTTTGATCTTAGAAGCAGGAACTTCTAGTTTTTCGTGACGAACCATATTCGCATTACGGATGCGAGTAAGCATATCTGCAATAGGATCTGTCATGACCATTATATTTTACCTCCTTCCCAAACTCGGGTTTTACCAGCTAGCTTTTTTAACGCCAGGAATTTGTCCTTTATATGCAAGTTCGCGGAAACAAATACGACAAAGTTTAAATTTACGTAATACTGAATGTGGACGTCCGCAACGTTCGCAACGTGTATATTCTTGTACTTTAAACTTCTGTTCGCGTTTTTGCTTTACGATCATAGACTTTTTAGCCACGATTTCGCCTCCCTTTATTTAGAGATTACTTTACTTTTGGAACGGCATTCCAACTTGAGTAAGTAGTTCACGAGCTTCTTCGTCAGTGTTGGCAGTCGTTACGATAACGATATCCATACCACGAACTTTGCTCACTTTATCGTAATCAATCTCAGGGAAGATAAGTTGTTCTTTAACACCCAAAGTATAGTTCCCACGTCCGTCAAAGGATTTCTTTGAAACGCCGCGGAAATCACGTACACGTGGTAAAGATACAGATACTAGCTTATCAAGGAATTGATACATACGCTCTCCACGTAATGTAACTTTCGCTCCGATAGGCATACCTTCACGCAAACGGAAGCCTGCGATTGATTTTTTTGCTTTTGTTACAACAGGTTTTTGACCAGTGATCAATGTAAGTTCTTCAACAGCGGTATCTAAAGCTTTAGAGTTAGATACTGCGTCACCCACACCCATGTTAATAACGATCTTCTCAATGTTTGGTACTTGCATTACTGATTGATAGTTGAATTTACCCATCAATGATGGTGTAATTTCACTTTTGAATTTTTCTTTAAGGCGGCTCATTGCTTAGTGTACCTCCCTTCATTTATGACTTATTTATCTAAAGTTTCACCTGATATTTTAGCTACGCGTACTTTTTTACCATTTTCGATCTTATATCCAACACGAGTCGGTTTACCTGATTTAGGATCAAGTGGCATTACATTGGATACGTGAATAGCAGCTTCTCTGCTGATAATTCCACCTTGTGGATTAATTTGAGATGGCTTGGAATGCTTTTTCACGATGTTAATTCCTTCAACAAGCACACGATTTTGTTTCGGATATGCTGCAAGAATTGTTCCTTGTTTGCCTTTGTCCTTACCAGAGATGACTACGACTTTGTCACCTTTTTTAACATGCATTAGCTTGGCACCTCCTTGAAAGGCTTTATACAAATTTTACATATTATAGAACTTCTGGAGCAAGAGAAACGATCTTCATGAAGCTATTGTCACGTAATTCACGAGCAACAGGTCCAAAAATACGAGTTCCACGTGGGCTCTTATCGTCACGGATAATTACACATGCGTTTTCATCAAAACGAATGTAAGAACCGTCAGGACGACGCATACCACGTTTTGTACGGACAACAACAGCCTTAACGACTTCACCTTTTTTAACAACGCCTCCTGGTGTTGCCTGTTTAACTGTACAAACGATGATATCACCGATGTTTGCAGTTTTACGGCCAGAACCACCTAGGACTTTAATTGTTAGCACTTCACGAGCACCTGAATTGTCAGCGACTTTTAAACGAGATTCTTGTTGAATCATGTACGGTACCTCCCTTCGGAATTAGCTTAATCCGAACTATATTAAATGATTACTGCTTTTTCTACTACTTCTACAAGACGGAAGCGTTTTGTAGCTGAAAGTGGACGAGTTTCCATGATACGTACTACGTCGCCTGCTTTAGCTTCGTTTAGCTCGTCATGAGCTTTTAACTTTTTAGAGTATTTCACGCGTTTACCGTATAAAGAATGCTTTTTATAGGTTTCTACAACAACTGTTACTGTTTTATCCATTTTATCGGATACTACGCGGCCAGTGTAGATTTTGCGTTGGTTGCGTTCGCTCATTCTGCAAACCTCCATTCATTATCGATTAGTGACACCGATCTCTCTTTGACGAACAACTGTTTTCATACGAGCAATCGATTTGCGAACTTCACGGATGCGAGCTGTATTTTCAAGTTGTCCAGTAGCTAACTGGAAACGAAGATTAAATAGTTCTTCTTTAAGAGATTTTAGTTTTTGTTCAATTTCAGCAGTGGTTAGATCTTTGATTTCATTAGCTTTCATTTGTTTCACCACCAATTTCCTCTCTTTTTACAAACTTACATTTGATTGGAAGTTTGTGTGCTGCAAGGCGCAATGCTTCTCTTGCCACCTCTTCAGATACACCAGAGATTTCAAACAATACTTTGCCCGGTTTAACTACTGCTACCCAACCTTCAGGAGCACCTTTACCGGAACCCATCCGTACTTCAAGCGGCTTAGCTGTGTAAGGTTTGCTTGGGAAGATCTTGATCCAAACTTTTCCTCCACGTTTCATATAACGAGTCATCGCGATACGAGCTGCTTCGATTTGGCGGTTAGTGATCCAGGAAGCTTCTTGAGCTTGAAGTCCAAATTCTCCGAAATGAACTTCAGTGCCGCCCTTAGCCATCCCTCTCATCTTACCGCGGTGTTCACGACGGTATTTTACGCGTTTTGGCAATAACATATTATTTTCCTCCTTCCTCAGATTTCTTCTTAGTAGGAAGAACTTCTCCACGGTAGATCCAAACTTTCACGCCTAGCTTACCGTAAGTAGTATCTGCTTCAGCATGAGCATAATCTATGTCAGCACGAAGTGTGTGAAGTGGAACTGTTCCTTCGCTGTAATGTTCAGCACGAGCAATATCAGCACCGCCAAGACGACCAGAAACTTGAGTTTTGATTCCTTTAGCGCCTGAACGCATTGTGCGTTGGATAGCTTGCTTCTGAGCACGACGGAATGAAACACGGTTTTCTAATTGACGAGCGATGTTTTCAGCAACCAATTTTGCGTCAAGATCTGCTCTTTTAATTTCGATGATATTGATATGAACTCTTTTGCCAGTCAGCTGGTTCAAAGCTTTACGAAGTGCTTCGACCTCTGTACCGCCTTTACCGATAACCATTCCTGGTTTAGCAGTGTGGACAGATACATTGATACGGTTAGCTGCACGTTCGATTTCAACTTTGGACACTGAAGCATCGTTTAAGCGTTTCGCGATATATTCACGAACTTTGATGTCTTCATGCATAAGAACTGCGTAGTCTTTATCAGCGTACCATTTGGATTCCCAGTCACGGATTATCCCGATACGCATACCGATTGGATTTACCTTTTGACCCACAGATTACCCCTCCTTCTTTTCTGATACAACGATTGTAATATGACTAGTACGTTTGTTGATTGCACTCGCACGACCTTGAGCGCGAGGACGGAAACGTTTTAATGTTGGTCCTTCGTTAACGTATGCCTCTGAAACGACTAGGTTATTAATATCCATTTCGTAGTTATGTTCTGCATTTGCGATAGCAGATTTCAGAATTTTTTCTACGACTGGAGAAGCAGATTTTGGTGTTAAGCGAAGAATCGCTACTGCTTCACCTACTTGTTTTCCTCGAATTAGATCTGCGACTAAACGCACTTTACGAGGAGCAATACGAACTGTTTTAGCGACAGCTTTAGCTTGCATGAGATGCCCTCCTCTCATTAACGTCTTGTTTTCTTGTCATCACTTGCGTGACCTTTATAAGTGCGTGTAGGCGCGAATTCGCCTAGTTTGTGTCCTACCATATCTTCTGTTACATAAACCGGCACATGCTTACGACCGTCATAAACAGCGATTGTATGTCCGATGAATTGCGGGAAGATTGTTGAGCGACGAGACCAAGTTTTAACTACCTGTTTCTTGTCAGCTTCATTTAACTTTTCAACTTTTACCAATAAATGATCATCAACAAAAGGCCCTTTTTTTAAGCTACGACCCATGCGAGTACCTCCCTTCGTGACTGTTCTACGGTTCGATATATGAACCGTAGGTCAATCCCGTTATTTTTTACGACGACGTACGATAAATTTATCGGATTTGTTTTTCTTCTTACGTGTTTTGAATCCAAGAGTTGGTTTACCCCATGGAGACATTGGTGATTTACGTCCGATTGGAGCTTTACCTTCACCACCACCGTGTGGGTGATCATTCGGGTTCATTACTGATCCACGAACTGTTGGGCGTTTACCTAACCAACGGTTACGACCAGCTTTACCAATGTTGATAAGTTCATGTTGTTCGTTACCAACTTGACCGATGGAAGCACGGCAAGTAGCAAGAATCATACGAACCTCACCTGAGTTTAAACGTACAAGTACATAACGGCCTTCTTTACCAAGTACTTGTGCAGATGTACCTGCTGAACGGACTAATTGTCCACCCTTACCTGGTTTAAGCTCGATGTTATGGATTACTGTACCAACTGGGATGTTAATAAGAGGAAGAGCGTTACCCACTTTAATGTCAGCTTCTGGACCTGACATGATTTCCAAACCTACTTCTAGGTTTTTCGGAGCTAGGATATAACGTTTTTCTCCATCAACGTAATTAATTAATGCAATGTTTGCAGAACGATTTGGATCGTACTCAATAGTAGCAACGCGTCCTGGTATACCATCTTTATTCCGTTTGAAATCGATGATACGGTATTGACGCTTGTGGCCGCCACCTTGATGACGAACTGTTAACTTACCTTGGTTATTACGGCCGCCTTTGCTGTGTAAAGGAGCAAGTAATGATTTTTCCGGTTTGTCTGTAGTGATCTCAGCAAAATCGGAAGTTGTCATATTACGTCGACCGTTAGAGGTAGGTTTATACTTCTTAATCGCCATTTGTATTTCCCTCCTTCTCTAATGAATTAAGCCTCGAATAGCTCGATTTCTTTGCTGTCAGCAGTTAATTTAACAATTGCTTTACGGCGCTTGTTAGTATAGCCTGCGTGTTTGCCCATGCGTTTGAATTTACCTTTGTAGTTCATGATGTTAACTTTCTCAACTTTAACGCCGAAAATTTCTTGAACAGCATCTTTAACTTGAGTTTTGTTAGCTCTAACATCAACTTCAAATGTATATTTTTTTTCAGCCATTACGTCTGAAGAGCGTTCAGTGATTACGGGGCGCTTAATGATATCGCGTGCATCCATTATGCAAGCACCTCCTCTACTTTTTCGACAGCTGATTTAGTCAAGATCAATTTGTTGTGTGATACAACATCAAGAACATTAAGACCAACAGCTTCCACTACAGTAACACCAGGGATGTTACGTGCAGAAAGAGCAACTTTCTCATCTAAACCGTCAGTAACGATCAACGTTTTAGTATCAACGGAAAGGTTTTTAAGTACAGCTACAAATTCTTTTGTTTTTGGAGCTTCGAAAGACAAGCTTTCAAGTACCAAAATGTTCTCTTCCAATGCCTTTGCAGACAATGCAGATTTAATAGCTAGACGACGAACCTTTTTAGGTAGCTTGTAAGCGTAAGATCTTGGAGTTGGTCCAAAAACAACGCCACCGCCACGCCATTGTGGAGAACGGATAGAACCTTGACGCGCACGTCCAGTTCCTTTTTGTTTCCAAGGTTTGCGTCCACCGCCTGCAACTTCAGAACGGTTTTTAACTTTGTGAGTTCCTTGACGTAAGGAAGCTCGTTGCATGATGATTGCTTCAAATAATACATGATTGTTAGGTTCGATACCAAAGATGGATTCATTCAGCTCGATGTCGCCAACTTGTGAACCTGTTTGGTTGAACAATGTAACTTTTGGCATTCTATTGCTCCTCCTTTCTCGGAAATTACTTTGCTTTAACAGCAGTTTTAACTTTGATCAACGCTTTTCTAGCACCTGGTACATTACCTTTGATCAATAGTAGGTTACGTTCAACATCAACCTTAACGATAGCTAAGTTTTGAACAGTAATTTGTTCCCCACCCATACGTCCTGGTAATAGTTTACCTTTGAATACGCGGTTTGGAGCTACAGGACCCATTGAACCTGGGCGACGGTGGTAACGAGAACCATGAGACATTGGTCCGCGAGATTGTCCATGACGCTTGATAGAGCCTTGGAAACCTTTACCTTTTGAAACTCCTGATACATCTACTAAATCGCCTTCAGCGAAAATACTTACATTGACTTCTTGACCGATCTCATATTCAGTAAGATCCGTTCCGCGGAATTCGCGAATGAAGCGCTTAGGAGTAGTATTTGCTTTTTCAACATGTCCCTTTTCAGGTTTGTTAGAAAGCTTTTCACGTTTGTTTTCAAAACCAACTTGAACTGCTTCATAGCCATCAGTTTCAACAGTTTTCTTTTGAAGAACCACGTTGTTAGCAGCTTCGATAACTGTTACCGGGATAAGTTCACCGTTTTCAGCAAAAACTTGAGTCATACCGATTTTTCTTCCTAAGATTCCTTTGGTCATAAGTCACACCTCCTAGAGTAATTGTTCATATTTATATGAATTATAATTTGATTTCAATGTCAACGCCTGATGGTAAATCTAAACGCATCAATGAATCAACTGTTTGTGGAGTTGGGTTAACGATGTCGATTAGACGTTTATGCGTACGCATTTCGAATTGTTCACGAGAATCTTTGTATTTATGAACCGCACGTAGGATCGTATAAACCGATCTTTCAGTAGGTAATGGAATTGGACCAGATACAGCCGCACCAGAACGTTTTGCAGTTTCAACAATTTTCTCAGCAGATTGATCAAGGATTCTGTGATCATATGCTTTTAAACGGATACGAATCTTTTGTTTTGCCATAATTTTCCCTCCTTTTCGCCTATTTTAAAATAGACCTTCTCAATGGAAATTTCCCACACACTCGCCATGGCAAAGCGGCCGGGTGTGTCAGCAACCTTCCATATCATCGCAGTCAAAGACCAACATTGTCTATTATACATAATGCACAAGTAGAAAGCAAGTGAAACTTAGACTTTTCTTGTGCAACACACTTTTATTATTATACATACTATCTCAACTATTTACAAGTACATTCTTCAAGGTCTTCCCTATCCATATTCTTCAAATGATCGCTGCATGACTTTTCAACGGAATGGCACGAATTTATTAACGATAATATAGAAGGAATTATTCGCGTCAAAACAAAAAAAAGCAGATGGCGTCCCATCTGCTTTTTTTCTGAAGGCGTCCCTTCCAATCTTTATTATTGTATCAATTACTCAGTGATTGTAGCAACTACGCCAGCGCCAACAGTACGTCCACCCTCACGGATAGAGAATTTAGTACCTTCTTCGATAGCGATTGGAGCGATAAGTTCTACAGTCATTTCGATGTTGTCTCCAGGCATAACCATTTCTACGCCTTCAGGAAGGTTACAAATACCAGTTACGTCAGTTGTACGGAAGTAGAACTGAGGACGGTAGTTTGTGAAGAATGGAGTGTGACGTCCACCTTCTTCTTTAGAAAGAACATAAACTTCTGCTTTGAAG
The DNA here is from genome assembly GCF_002803435.1 of Bacillus sp. mrc49. Taxonomy (NCBI): domain Bacteria; kingdom Bacillati; phylum Bacillota; class Bacilli; order Caryophanales; family Bacillaceae; genus Bacillus; species Bacillus sp. mrc49. Next base: position 21,390 of record NZ_PHNG01000764.1, read on the forward strand.
CTTGTGTGCGGTGTGATTGTACCTGGTTTAGCAAGAACTTGTCCACGTTGGATATCTTCACGAGATACACCACGAAGTAGTGCACCGATGTTGTCTCCAGCTTCAGCGTAGTCAAGAAGCTTACGGAACATTTCAACGCCTGTTACTGTTGTTGGTTTTGATTCTTCGTTGAAACCGATGATGTCAACAACGTCACCGACTTTAACTTGTCCACGCTCAACACGACCAGTAGCAACTGTTCCACGACCAGTGATAGAGAATACATCCTCAACTGGCATCATGAATGGTTTGTCAGTGTCACGAGTTGGTTCTGGGATGTACTCGTCAACAGCTGTCATTAATTCATGGATTTTTTCTTCCCAAGCAGCTTCTCCTTGAAGAGCTTTAAGGGCAGAACCTTTGATAACTGGAATGTCATCGCCAGGGAAATCGTATTCAGTTAGAAGATCACGGATTTCCATTTCTACTAATTCAAGAAGTTCCTCGTCATCAACCATGTCGCATTTGTTCATGAATACTACTAGGTATGGTACACCTACTTGACGTGAAAGAAGGATGTGCTCACGAGTTTGTGGCATCGGGCCATCAGCAGCAGATACTACTAAGATTCCGCCGTCCATTTGTGCAGCACCAGTGATCATGTTTTTAACATAGTCAGCATGTCCCGGGCAGTCAACGTGTGCATAGTGACGAGTAGCTGTTTCGTACTCAACGTGTGCAGTAGAGATTGTGATACCACGTTCTCTTTCTTCTGGAGCACCATCGATTTGGTCATAAGCGCGAGCTTCTGCGCCACCAGATTTAGCAAGTACAGTTGTGATTGCAGCTGTTAGAGTTGTTTTACCATGGTCAACGTGACCAATTGTTCCAACGTTAACGTGCGGTTTTGAACGATCAAATTTAGCTTTTCCCATTAGGAATTCCTCCTTAAAATTATAAATAAAAGATTAAGTATATAAGGGCTGTGAAAGAAGACTTATTCTTCCATCACAGCTTACATAAGATAGTTATACTTTAATAAGAGATGAAAATCAATTATTCACCTTTATTTTTTTTGATGATTTCTTCAGAAATGCTCTTAGGTACTTCTTCATAGTGATCGAAGTGCATAGAGAATGTTCCGCGTCCTTGTGTGTTAGAACGTAAAGATGTAGCATACCCGAACATTTCAGATAATGGAACCATCGCTTTAACCATTTGCGTATTACCGCGAGCTTCCATACCCTCTACACGTCCACGGCGAGATGTGATATCTCCCATGATGTCGCCTAGGTAATCTTCAGGAATTACAACTTCCACTTTCATGATTGGTTCAAGGATAACCGGTTTACATTTTGAAGCAGCATTTTTAAGTGCCATTGAAGCAGCAATTTTAAATGCCATTTCGTTGGAGTCAACGTCATGGTAAGATCCGTCGAATAATTTTGCTTTAATGTCAACTAGCGGATACCCAGCAAGTACACCACGGTCAAGTGAATCAACTAATCCAGCTTGAACAGCAGGGATGTATTCACGCGGTACTACACCACCGACGATAGCATTTTCAAATTCGAAACCTTTACCTTCTTCGTTTGGACCAAATTCGATCCATACGTGTCCAAATTGTCCACGTCCACCAGATTGACGAACGAATTTACCTTCGACTTTAGCTGAATCACGGAAAGTTTCACGGTAGGCTACTTGAGGAGCACCGACGTTTGCTTCCACTTTGAATTCACGACGCATACGGTCGACAAGGATGTCCAAGTGAAGCTCACCCATACCAGCGATGATCGTTTGACCAGTTTCTTGGTCAGTATGCGCACGGAATGTAGGATCTTCATCTTGTAGCTTTTGTAAAGCTTGACCCATTTTGTCTTGGTCTGCTTTTGATTTCGGTTCAACTGATAGTGAGATTACTGGCTCTGGGAATACCATGGATTCAAGAATTACTTGGTTCTTGTCATCACATAGAGTATCACCAGTCGTCGTATCTTTCAAACCAACAGCAGCAGCGATATCCCCTGCATATACAGTAGAAATTTCTTCACGGCTGTTTGCGTGCATTTGAAGGATACGTCCAATACGTTCACGTTTACCTTTTGTTGAGTTGATTACATATGATCCTGATTCCAATGTACCTGAGTACACGCGGAAGAATGTAAGTTTACCAACGTAAGGGT
>NZ_PHNG01000765.1:0-35178 GCF_002803435.1 Bacillus sp. mrc49
GTTATGCTGATCGATACAAGTACGGTAGACCCTGAATTGAATATCCGCATCGAAGAGGCTGCCAAGAAAAAGGATGTTGATTTTCTCGCGGCACCCGTCAGTGGCGGCGTGATAGGGGCGGTAAACCGGACGCTCACCTTCATGGTAGGCGGTTCAAAGACTGTCTTCGATAGGGCCATGCCTTTATTTGACGTAATGGGCGAGAATATTTTTCATGTGAATGATCGAATCGACAGCGGTACGAATACAAAGCTGATCAATAATCTCTTGATCGGATTTTATACGGCAGGGGTAAGTGAAGCTCTTCACCTTGCAAAGAATAGCAATCTTGATCTTGAAAGGTTGTTCGAGATGCTGAACGTAAGCTATGGCCAGAGCCGAATCTACGAGCGGAACTACAAAAGCTTCATCGCAAACGATAATTACGAACCCGGTTTTGCTTTAGAGCTGCTAAGAAAAGATCTCGGGTTCGCACTTGGGCTTGCTGCAAAGAATGATGTGGAACTGCCGCTAAGCAAAATTCTTTTTGATCTGTATGAAGAAGCAGTGGAGAACGGGTATGGTGATAAAGACATGTCCATCTTCTATAAAAAAATAAGTGAGCAGACGACAAAGATTCTTTAAGGAGAGGTGAGGGAGCAGATGATTACAACGAATATAAAAAGAATGAAGAACAACATTAATGGAGAATGGGTGGATTCCAATGGTACGGATGTCGAAGAAGTAATTAATCCAGCCAACGGAAAAATAATTGCCTATGTACCTCTATCGGTGAAAAGGGATGTCGATCAAGCTGTACAGGCCGCTCAAGATACGTATCAAACTTGGTCATTGGTACCTGTGCCGAACCGGGCAAGACTTCTATACAATTACCTTCATCTGCTTCAAGAGCAGAAAGAACAATTGGCCGAAATCATAACGATGGAAAATGGGAAAACGCTAAAAGATGCCCGCGGTGAGGTACAGCGAGGAATCGAAGTTGTGGAGATTGCGACTGCAGCTCCGACTCTAATGATGGGTGAATCCCTGCCTGGCATTGCTGAGGGGATCGATGGATCGATCTGGCGCTATCCATTGGGAGTGGTTGCGGGCATTACCCCTTTCAACTTCCCCATGATGGTACCGCTTTGGATGTTTCCGCTCGCGATCGCCTGCGGCAACACGTTTGTCCTAAAAGCTTCAGAAAGAACACCAATCCTCGCCGAGAAACTAGTGGAGCTTTTCTATGAATCTGGTTTCCCGAAGGGTGTCCTCAACCTTGTGCATGGTGCAAAGGATGTCGTGAACGGCTTACTGGAAAGCGATGACATCAAAGCGATATCATTCGTCGGTTCCGAGCCTGTGGCCAAGCATGTATACCAAACGGGTACAGCTAACGGAAAACGTGTTCAAGCACTTGCTGGTGCCAAAAACCATGCCGTTGTCCTAGCGGATTGCCATCTTGAAAAGTCGGTTCAAGGCATTATCGGAGCGGCGTTCGGCAGCAGCGGAGAACGCTGCATGGCCTGCTCGGTCGTAGCGGTGGTCGATGAGATCGCCGATGAATTCATGGAGTTGCTCGTTTCTGAAACTCGTAAACTGAAAACAGGAGAAGGCAAATCGGAAGATAACTTTGTTGGTCCGCTGATCCGTGAAGTCCACAAAAACCGAGTGGTCCATTATATTGATAGCGGAGTAAAGGAAGGGGCTGCATTACTGGTCGACGGGAGAAATCCGGAAGTTGAGGAAGGATATTATGTCGGAGCTACCATTTTCGATCATGTGAAACCGGACATGAAAATATGGCAGGATGAAATTTTCGCTCCGGTTTTGAGTGTTGTACGAGTCAAAGACCTTGATGAAGGAATCAAACTCACCAATCAGTCGAGATTTGCCAACGGCGCTGTCATCTATACGGCGAGCGGCAAAAGCGTCCAGCAGTTTCGCGACAAGATTGATGCAGGCATGATCGGTGTGAATGTCAACGTCCCAGCTCCGATGGCGTTCTTCTCCTTCGCTGGGAACAAAGCCTCCTTTTATGGAGATCTTGGAACGAACGGAAAAGATGGGGTCCAATTTTACACACGAAAAAAAGTGGTAACCGAACGCTGGTTTTAACACTGACCATCCAACAAAAGACCTGTATGCGGCATAAAGAGACCAATGGATGGGTCTTTCCTATTTAACAGCGATCATGGGAGGGGTAAACTTTGAACTACAAATATGCAAAGATCGAAAAAGAAAATTTCATCACGTTGGTCACATTGAACAATCCACCCGCAAATGCACTATCTTCTTCCTGTATCGCTGAATTGCGAACCTTAATGCAGGAGATTGGGCGCGATGAAGAAACAAGAGCCATCATCATGACAGGAGCGGGCCGGTTCTTTGTGGCGGGGGCGGACATAAAAGAATTCGTCTCAAAATTGGGCGATCAGGAACAAGGGTTGGCGCTTGCTGAAGGGGGACAGGCGCTTTGTAATGAAATAGAAGCTCTTAAGAAGCCTGTCATTGCGGCAATAAATGGGCCGGCACTTGGTGGAGGGCTGGAACTGGCGATGAGCTGTCACTTCAGGATCTTATCCGATCAAGCGACGGTAGGTCTGCCGGAATTAAAGCTGGGACTTATCCCTACCTTTGGCGGCACACAGCGGCTCCGCAAGATAACGGATACGGCAACGGCATTGGAACTTATCCTTACGGGACGTTCCCTTTCAGCAGGTGAAGCCGTTGAACTTGGGATTGCCCAGGTAGCTGTAAAAGAAGCTGAATTGTTAAAAACGGCTAGAGCAATGGCAACGTCGTTTGTCGAAGGAAAAAGCATGACCAGTGTGATGCGAGCTGTGGAATGTATCGTTCAAGGAGGCAACGACAGCATGGAGCAAGGGTTGGAACGGGAACGAAAACGGTTTGCCGAACTGTTTCTGACAGCTGATGCCAAAGAGGGAATTCACGCATTCGTCGAGAAACGACAACCAGACTTTAAACATTTCTAAAAAGGAGTGGATGGAATGACTGCCGAAATGGTGTTTTCCATTAACCAAAATGGCGTGGCAATGATTGTTTTAAACCGCCCGAAAGCGCTCAATTCATTATCTCATGAGATGGTGCGCGCCATCGGTGAAAAATTAATGAAATGGAAGACAGACCGTAACGTATCGATCGTTATCATAAAGGGCGCAGGCACAAAAGGGTTTTGTGCGGGCGGTGATATCAAGACACTCTATGAAGCACGATCATCTGAGTCAGCGATGCGAAAAGCGGAGGGTTTTTTCGAGGTGGAATACGAGACGGATCTGTCCATCTACCAATTTCCAAAGCCGATCATCGCTTTTTTAGATGGGATCGTGATGGGGGGAGGCGTCGGGCTGACATACGGTGCGAGTCACCGGATCGTAACGGAGCGGACGAAGTGGGCCATGCCAGAAATGAATATTGGCTTTTTTCCTGATGTGGGGGGAGCTTATTTTTTAAACAAAGCTCCTGGACACTTAGGGCGTTATCTCGCTTTAACTGCGTCTGTTATACAAGCACCCGATGTACTCTATATGAACGGTGCAGACATATTTATGGAAAGTGACACCATGCAGCTTTTTAATGAAAAAGTGGAGCATACGGATTGGTCCGAGGGGAAAATTGATGAGAAGCTTGATCAGCTGATCGATGAGTATCGAACACAGCCATCTCAAGTGAGCAAGCTTGCTTCTTTTCAAAAAGAAATCGATCGACATTTTGCGTTTGTAACAGTTGAAGCGATCCTTGAGTCGCTCGACAGGGAGGGCAGCGATTTTTGCACGAAAACGAAAGAGCAGCTTCTTGCCAAATCCCCATTTTCATTGAAGATCACGTTAAAGCAATTGATCGACGGCAAAAATAAAACTTTGAAACAATGCTTCGAAACCGATCTTTTGCTAGCCAAGAACTTTTTGCGGCATGGAGACTTCTATGAAGGTGTGCGATCCATCCTCATCGATCGAGACCATTCGCCGAAGTATGAATACAAACATGTTTCAGAGGTAACGGGGGATACGGTGGATAAATTCTTTAACCAAGTTCTAAACGGGTAAGATGCCTGCCATTGATCATTACTACCGAGAGTAATGCTCGGCAATTACAATACGTGCAATTGCACGCAATCATGAAACGTATGGGGAAATTGGGTGTGCGTTCCAATGAGTCTGCCTTTGTGAAAACAACAAGCTGTCTATTGACGGCTTTTTCCCGTGGTCCGTCGAAACCATTCTACTTGGAAAACGAATCTGTGCAACATACTATATAGGAAGGATGGAAGGGAAGGGAAGGTAAATGAAAATGGATAATGGAATGTTGAAGGAAGGGCTATCGATCATTTCCCGATGTAAACAGGAAACGGGCGACATTTGGCAAGCGCATTTTGGTGCGGCGGCCATTGCTGGTCACTTTTTCGTGAAGGATAATGAACTGACTGGAAATCTGGCTCAACTTGTAATTTCGCAGGTGGAATCAATGATCGAGAGCCAGTGTACGGATAGAAAACAGTTTGATCCTATTAGTGAATGGGATATGGAAAAGGCTGAACACAACATTCTTCAATCACTTGATAAAACGATCGATCGACTCCACTGGGTGGGACATAGCATCATTTATGGCGCCATTAGTTTATTGGCACTTCGTGACTTGAAAGAAAGCGGGGCCGTTGCTGGCGTCGAGTTTTCTGGGATAGTAGATCTCATTCTCTCATTCGAAAACTCAATTCCAGGACGCTCATGGATCGGTTTTTCGGCTTCTGAAGTCAAAAGAATCGAAATGACAAAAGAAGATGGCATGCCAAAGATTGAGAACGCAAATGACCTTTCCCATTTCGTGCTGGAAGAATTGGCGCAATTTCCAATCATATATCGAGCGGAATCACACCATGACTTAATAGGACATATGATCACTTTTTCTCATGCATTGAACATTTTATTTGATGCTGGCCATGTTTCTTTGTTCAATAGAGGTCTGCCGCCTTTGCTCAAACTGGTTAAAGCTCTTCGAGGCAGCCGGGAAGTCAAAATAGGGGATGCGATAAAGATATTCTCACCCGTTGATCATTTGCCGCTGCAAAAGGCGGTGCGATCGGAATGGCTGCCAACGGAGTGCGGGTATTGGACAAAAGAGCATAGCAGGAATAGTTGGGATTTTGGACATATCTTTAAATTTCCTTTTAGTTTTTATGATCATGGAAGACGTGTAGGGAGGGTGAAGGATCAATCCATGGAGAATTTTCGCTATATTATCAATCAGTAGTTGTACCTGCCCTTAACTGAGTTTGGAAGCAGGTCTGGAAGCGACAATTAACTTAAGGGCTAACATTAGAAATCAAGCGAAACAGGAAAAGCGTCCCGGACCAAAATCGAGAACGCTTTCCTTTTTAGGTTAATAGAGTTGTATCTTGATAGGTTAGTTTAATACACGTACTGCTTTTATGAAACGGGGTCCCCAGTAGGAACTATTGATGTTTGCATAAGAAACGCCGTTGGATGTGGAAGCATTGAGCATTTGTCCATTTCCTGCATAAATGCCAACATGGTTGATTACGCCATCACCATTTGTATCAAAAAATACTAAATCGCCTTTTTGAAGGTTGTTCGAAGATACGGATGCACCTGCCCGTGATTGGGCCAATGAAGTGCGGGGCAAGGAGATGCCTGCAGCCTGAAATGCTTTTAATGTGAATGAAGAACAATCAAAAACATCAGTGCGTGATGTGCTCGCGCCGTACACATATTTAGCCCCCATATATTTTGCACCAGTAGTCAAAACTTGATTAGCCTTGGCGGATTTCGTCGTTGATATGGAAGGTTTGTTAGCTGTCGAGGATGCAGCCTTTCCGGAAACAGTGATGGTTTGGCCGATTTTAATGCGATTCGAATTGGTGATCGCAGGGTTTAACTTAAGTAAGGCATTTAGCGATAGGTTATATTTTTTGGCAATGGAAGATAAACTATCCCCCAGCTTGACCACATGTTTTTCGACAGTCTGCTTATTTACATTGTTGCCATTGTTAATGGCAGTGGTCGTGATCTTCAAGACTTGTCCTGGGAATATCAGTGAACCACTCAAGCGATTTACAGATTTTAATTGCTGGAGTGTCATATTTTTTGCTTTGGCAATTTGGCCAAGAGTATCCCCAGGTTTGACTGTATAAGTGCCGCTTGAATTGCTTTTGCTGGCATTCGTATCAGTCGAAATGGCTTGTCCGGAAACACGGATTGCTTGGCCAATATAAATGCGATCTGAATTGGAAATCGCGGGGTTTAATTTAAGCAAGGCATTAAGGGAAAGGTTATGTCTTTTGGCGATTGTAGATAGACTATCCCCAAGTTTAACTACGTATTTCTTCGTTGTATCACTACTTTTTTTCGTAGTCTTGTTAAGGCCATCGATCTTCAAGACCTGCCCGGGATAAATGAGGCTGCCCGTCAAGTGGTTGGCGGCTTTTAGTTCCAGGACGGTTGTCTGATTGGCTTTGGAAATTTTATCAAGGGTATCCCCTGATTTAACTTGATAAGTACTGGCATAAGCTGAACTGCTCGCGAATAGGGTCCCGACAATGGTTCCCGCAAGAATGATAGAGTTTTTCGAATTGTTCATTTAGGAAAGTTCCTCCTGATGTGGTAAATAAATATGTAGCATTTATAATTATAAAGGTATAGGAAGGAAAAACCATGGTAATCCAAATAAAATATTATTTTATACTATTGCAATCATTCAGATTATTTAACCGCTGGGGAGCTAGGCGAATTTTCCTCTTACAAAAGTGATCATGACAATCAATAGAGGCACAACGATTTGAAGAGGTACATGCAAAAGGAATGGAACAAGTTCAAGGCCGATTTTTACATGGAGGGAGTTATTGTCGGAATATAAATATGAGAAGGCGATAATGGCAAGGAAGACCGTGGAAACAAGGCTATTATTATTCACTTTCCATTTATTCATACAATCTTTAGCAACGAATATCGATGCAAATGTGAATACGGTTATTTTAAAATAACAGCCAATCATGAAAATGATGACCGCCAATATATCCAAGCGCTGGAAAAAACCGATCAACCCAATATGTTCTATGGTCGTAACAAGCGGATAAGAATAAGACTTAGCTAAATCAGGGTGTAATACGCCGATCGTTAGAAAAGAAAAAATGGATAGTAAAAAGGTTGAAATGACAATGACGATGCTGCCGCCTTTTGACAATGATTTTTTTTCCTTCAAGAAAGGAAGCAACGCTAAAGAAACAACCAATTCACCATAAGGGAAGGTAATTAGTGTAGGGAAGACTGTCTTAACAATCTTCTTAACGTCTAATGAATGGAAGGGCGTGATATAATCAATGTGAAAATTGCTGCTTAATACAATGAAAAAAGGAATGAGTAAGAGAAATAAAAGGGTGACGGACCCGAAAATCACAGCTGACCGTACAAATGGCTCAAGTCCTTTTGAATACGTATAAATAATGAGTAAGAATATGGTGAATTTAATGAAGAAGGGGTGCATATTGTGCAATAATGTACTATTGATGAAATGGACGATATCATTTAACACCCTTGATGCTATGTAGGCAAAGTAGACCGCATAGACAGCGGATATGATAAATCCAAGATGCTTGCCGAATTGAGCAGTAAGTATAGGGTTAAGACCTTGATGGTGATTTTCATTCCAGATATAAACATACAGATTGAATAAAAGCAGGCCGGTAACGCCTGCCAGTACATTCGCCAGCCATGAATATTCCCCAGCATCAAGCCCCAGTCCTAAAATGATGGCGCTTCCAAGGAGAAATAGCAGCATGACGAACTGCATTTCTATCATTCCAACTATGGGTTTTCCGCTCATATTAGTCACCTCTTGACTTGTAATTTCCGACATTCTGTATGGTGATATTAGAATGGATCTCTATTTGGGCATTCTTGATGCTTGTTGACCACTCTTCTTTTAGGGTGTCCCATAACTCGGGATCCTTATTTTTAATGAAATGACCTAAGCCAAATGGATCTATTCCATAGCCTTGGGCAATGGAAAGGATTTTGTTTTCTTTTTTCTGTATCGTTTTATTTATTTGCTTTTCGAGCTGTTCGATCGTTTCAGGATCTTTCAGGTTCCCATGGCAGTTGTACTGACGTATGTCTCCTGATAGATTAAGGGTGTATTGAAAAAGGTAATTATTTTCGACCCTCTTATATTCCCTGTTCTTGACATGACCATTAAATAATTTGAAGGCGAACTTTTCTGGACCTTCCGGACAGGTTGATTCTATTATGAATCCTGATGATTTTCCGTTAAGCAATTGGAGAAATAAAGAATCCCTGTAATCCAGGTACTTTTTCAGATACTCATCTTTAAATAATCCAAACCCGCCAAATACAATGTGGGCAGGGTTTGTCGTATCGAGATTGTCACGGCTCATTCCTTTTTGGAGATCGCCCTTTAATACGATATAAGGCAATGAACTATCTTTTCCCTCCTCTAATAAGTCCACTTTTATTTCGCTCGCATTTTGCAGGACATGTTTTCCTAATTTATCCAGTGTATTCGTAATTTCAAGGGCTGAATAGCCTTCGACAGGTGAAAAAATCTCCAGTAGTTCACTCGCCTTGTTACCTTTAGTGGTAATGATCAGTGCATTGGCCGGTATATCAGGGGAATGCAGGATATATTCAACTATTTCCTTCGTTCTGCCTTTACGTGCCAATTCTTCCCCCAACACGATGATCTGCTCTTGTTTTAAGTCCACATACCTGGATGTATTCATTGATATCTTTTCCAATGCGGTATCTATTGTTTTCCCTTTTGCCTTATACACGATGTAAGGAGAGTTATTCAATAGTTTTTCACCGGAAATCTCTCCTGGATTGATGAGTTGTAAAGAAACGACATAGCCTTCCTTTTCATAGTCAATCCCAAGTGCAAATGAGAAAGACGATTGATTCAATTCATGCTTGTCCTCTTGAGAGAAGAAAATGGATGCAACGGATAAAATGATAAAAATTAAATAGAGGTATTTCATTCATTTCCCTCATTTTTTATGATTTTTGATCAGGTCATCTTTGCTGTATTTTTTTGTCGTGTTGATGATTTTCTTTAATGGAAGCCGGACAAATGTGTCTTTTAAATCGACAGTTTTCACTGGAGCGATGGGGGATAAGTAAGGCACCCCAAAACTGTTTAAACTGCATAAATGATTTACCAGGACAAATGTGCCGAGCATGATTCCATATATGCCGAATATACTTGCTAAAAACACGAAAATAAACCGGATCATTTTAACGCTATTGGCAAAGGGGTGTATCGGTACAGCGAAATTCAATACATATGTAGCTGAAACGACGACCAATGAAGCAAGCTGGACCAATCCCGCATCAGCGGCAGATTGCCCTAATATCAATGTTCCGATGATGGAAAAGGCCAACGTGATTCCCGTGGGCAAGCGTATCGAACTCTCTAAAACCACTTGAAATAATAACATGAACACAATCACTTCCAGCACGACAGGCAAAGGAACGATTTGGCGCTGGGCTGCCAAATTGATTAATAGTTCACTTGGGATCAGCTCCTGGTGGAACAAGGTAAGGGCAATGTATAACGGGATTAAATAAATGGATACGATGAAAGAAAAGATCCTTATCAATCGGGTCATTTCGAACAATGATTTTTCATAATAGTCTTCAGGTGATTGCAAAAATTGAATAAATAGAGCAGGAACGATGAGGACGTTTGGAGATCCGTCACAAATTATCGCAATCTTCCCCTCCAATAAATGACCAGAGGTAACATCCGGACGCTCCGTGGTGAATACCAAGGGAAAAGATGTTATCTGATCGCCGCTGATGCTTTCTTCTATATAGGAAGAATCCAAGATGGATGAAAGCTCGATCGATTGCACTCTGTTCCTGATCGTTTCCAATATTTCCTGATCGACCTTATTCGCAAGATACATAAGGGAGATGCTTGTATTCGTTTCCTCTCCAATTGTTTGTTCCTCTATCACGAGGTCTTCATTTTTCAGTCCTCTTTTTATTAAGGAGATATTATTTTTAGCAAGTTCCGTAAACCCGATTTGTGGCCCTTTCAAGACCCGCTGGGATTGTGGAAAAGTAAATGCCCTGTCTTTCCAGTCTTCTGTATCAGCGGATATGCATCGATCGATCCCGTCAATCAGTACAATCGTCTTTCCGTTCGTCAGGTGACTGATGAGTTCAGTATGTGTATTAATCACACAGATATTGGATATTTCGATGGTATTGGTAATGTCATTGAGTGGATGAGCAGCAGAAATTACGTTCATATGCAACAATGGGCGCAAAATATGCTCCTGTATGGCAGCCTTATCCACGATGGTATCTAAATAAACCATACAAATTTCCTTCTTCACTTCTAGTAAAGGTGGGGAAATCGGTCGAACGATCAATTCCTTATTCAAATGGAAGGATTTCTGTATGGAAGCTATATTAATTTTTAGGGAATCCGATAAATTCTCTACGCTCTTCATGGTGTTTCCCCTTATATTCTTTTTAGGTTAATATAACCAATTCCCTTTTGAATATTCCCATCGGTCACGATCCGCCCTGGGCAAGCTTCACGTTGCCTATTGTGAATTTTGTGAAATGAGGATGTTCCTTGATTTATAAATGCTGATGGGTATGATAAGAATTGTAGTTAAAATGAATGGTTAAGGTGAGGTAATGATGAAGAAAATAATAAAATATGGTCTTATAAGTCTGATTGCTGTTTTATTGATTGCTTTTGGGGGGTTCTATATTTGGTCTGAACAAACATATAAACCAACCAAGCAGTTGCATGCTTTAGTCAACGAGAAGGAATGGAAGGTTCAAGACGATTTTGTCACCATTGAACCTAAGAAGAGCAATGGGATTGGGATTGTTCTATATCCAGGAGCTAAAGTAGAGCCTGAAGCCTATGCCTATTATTCGAAACAATTGGCAGCAAAAGGGTACACGGTTATGATTGCGGACGTTGCCTTCCATTTTGCCCTATTGGACGTGAATAAGGCAGCGGATGCCAAAAAGTTATTCCCGCAAATGAAACAATGGTATATCGGGGGACATTCTCTAGGAGGAGTGGCGGCCGCTTCCTACGCTTATAAGCATCAGGATGAGGTGGAAGGGATTATCTTCCTCGGATCTTATCCTAGCAAGTCAAGTGACTTTACCGACATAGACATGCCGATCCTTTCCTTGTACGCTGAATACGACGGGCTGTCAACGGTCGAAAAAATTAAAGAAAATGAACACTTGCTTTCAAAAGAAACGACCATGCATAAAATAAAAGGGGGGAACCACGCCCAGTTTGGAATGTACGGAAAACAAAAAGGAGATAAGGAAGCAAAAATCTCCGCTATTGAACAGCAAAGGGAAATGGCCACGACGACAAAGCGATGGCTGGATGAGCTTGAAAAGAATTAGTGTGAGCTTTATCAAGAGACGTGACCTTGGCTAGAAATGAACGAGTGTCCGTGTTCCCGCCTAACAAAAGCGTGTCCAGACAAGACAACGAGCGCAGATGGCACCTTGGCCGCCCCCTGTAAAGCTAAGCGCCTGCAGCGGGAAGGAATCATTTGATTTAATAAAACTAAAAAAACTGGAGGCAAACTCGATTTCCGTTGAGTTTTGCCTCCAGTTTGGGGGAAGGGGCATGCTCCTTCCCTTTTTAATTTTGTCTTAATATTGTCTATATACATAGGGGTCATCAGGCTCAGCCATTTTGCTGTGTGATGATACTTTAAGAACGGGGATGGTTTTCTTGAAAGGTTGATAATACATGGTCTCCACCTCACCTGTCACGGAATACCACTCATCATTTTTAGGATCCATCCCTTCAGGAAATTCGATCAGCATGCCGAATACCCCGGAGTCAGCGACACAATGAATGACCCCAAAGCGAAACAGGAATACCTGGTTTTTGGCTAGATCATCTGAATGATACGAAAATCCTGTCAACGTAATTTGCTTACCGGTGAACTTGCCCGGAGAGTAATAGATCGCTTCCAAGTCGGTAAGGTAGTTTTGATCGGTCAACCGAAGGCTATCATGCTTGCCTAAGCTTTTGAGCGATTGATCCATTAAGGTTAAATAGTCATCCTTGCCGTAATAAAGGCTGGTGTCTGGCTGCAGGAATTGATGCTGGCTATATTCATCCGAGTCATCATACACAGGGAAGTGGAACCCCTTTTTTTCCACGATATTGGAATCCATTGTGGCAACGGGCAAAAAGAGTCCAGTGAAGATGGGAAGTGAAAAGAGGGTATACGTCATGGCCTTTTTCCATTTCTTGTTATCCTGGTTGTGATCATGGCCGCACTGGCAATCATCACAATGTTCCTGATCCTCTTCTTTGAAAAATAAGTAGGCCCCCATTATCGTGAAAATGGCCAGTATATAGATCGCGATCTGTGAAACATAAGAATACTCCATATTAATGTATTTCGATATATTCCCTGAGGCGTGTAAGTGCATGAATAAAAAAGTCAGTCCAAGTAATATGAATAATCTTCCCATATAAAAACACCCTCTTTAAGAAATAAACAATAAGGTTAAACCTAGTACCCCGATGAAAATATAAGCCAACAAACATAAAACGAATTTTGTTTTGAAGGTACCTAAAAGCATGATTGTATTTTTAATATCGAACATGGCCCCGAACACAAGAAAAGCAACAAGAGAAGAAGGGGAGAAGGTACTTCTAAAAGAACTTGCCACAAAAGCGTCTGCTTGAGAACAGAGGGACATCACATAAGACAAAGCCATCATGACCACATTCCCGGATAAATTTCCATGACCGATATCAAGCAATACGGATGTTTTCAGAAAGGTCTGTATGGCAGCGGCCAAGAGTGCACCGATGATTAAATACTTTCCTACAGAGAAGAACTCTTCGATCGAATGCTTGAACATTCCTGTAATCTTGCCTTTGACAGTAAGGGAATGCTGATGTGTATGCACGATGTGTTCATGTTTAAGCTGATTGGTCTTGAATTGGAAAGATATGATGAAAGCAATGAGTATCACAACCAATACTGCAATGCCGCCACGATAGAAAACCATGCTCCAATCATTTCCAAATGCAATATAGGTTGAAAACAGAACAATCGGATTCAATATAGGTGCAGAAAGCATAAAGGCGATCGCTGCTGAAAGAGGAACGCCTTTAGCGATCAGGCGGCGGGTAATCGGGACGATTCCACACTCGCATGCAAGAAAGAAAATCCCTGCTCCTATTGCCGATAAAACAGACAAAATCGGATTCTTCGGTATGATCTTTGCAATCATCTCTTCCGACACAAAGATTTGTATGATTCCAGAGATAAGGACCCCCAATAGAATGAAGGGAAGGGATTCAATTAGGATGCTAATAAATATCGTATTCATTTGCAAAAGGGCCTGAACGTTCATCATTAACCACCTTCCATAAAGCTGACTTACCCATATTAGGTTCGTGATGAAAGGAAGTCAATTTTTTATTACTGGAGAAATCGACTAAAAGTTGAATGAACATGAAGGTATAGACAAAAAAGAAGGAAATATTATCAGGTAGTCTCATATATAAGTGTGTACGGAGGAAAAGCATTCTTATTCAATCGTATTGAGAGCGTGTTTTAGTGGTTTTTAAAACACGCTCTTTTGTTTGATTGAATATAGGCGATTAATCTGGTTAAGTTGCTTCGTCACTGCCCCCCGTCAATCTGAGGTTTTAATTCCTCCTTAAGACCGGCCACATATACCGGACCAAAGTACGTTATCTTTATTAAAGTGGAGGCCATTTCTTGAGGGGGCTGCTGCATGCCGTTTTCCAACCAGTATTGAATGACACCGAGATGGGCAGAAGTGACATACGCCATCAGGTGCTCAATTGGAACTAAGAGTGACTCATGATTCAGGTTTTTCATCGCTTTTTCAAGAAAGTTTGTTTTCATAAATTGTTTTATTCTCACTTGAAAGGCGGGATCTCCTTTTGGGCCTAAAATTAATTTCATGAATTGGGCATTTTCTTCTATATACTCAAATAACTTCACTAAAGGTATCGGTTCGTTCAGTAATTGGGAATCAACAAGCATTTTTGGTTTTAATTCTTTGAAAAATTCTTTCATTTCCTTGATGATCTCGTCTTCGCTCTTTTTCAATAGATCGTATTTATCCTGGTAGTGTAAATAAAAAGTTCCGCGATTAATATCGGCCCTTTCCGTTAAATCCCTAACCGTAATTCGTTCAAATCCCTTTTCTTCCATTAAATGTGTGAGGGCGTCTCGTATCATTCTTTTTGTACGGATTATGCGTCTATCCGTTTTTTGATCAGACATGGGCAACCTACCAACTTTCATTTTTTTTTCAATAATAATGAACAATACATGACTTTGTGTTAAGTAATGGACGTAAGCTTCCATATTGTTTATTGCGTAAATCCCTTATTTAATTATAATTTACATAGTGATAATAAAACAACACTGTGTGCATTACTTAATGATCATGGAGTGCTGGATGTTAAAGAAAAGGAAAAAGGAGATAAATTTATGAAAATGGTAAAAAATAAAATGGTGTTTTTAGCACCCATAATTGCATTGGCAGTTGTTCTTATATTTAGCCTGACATTGATTCCGTCCGTGAATCCGACGCCAAAAAACCTGCCCATTGCTTTTGTTAATGAAGATCAAGGAGTGACACTGCCCGATCAAACAAAGGTAAATATGGGTGAGAAAATGGCTGACATGATTAAAACTTCAGCTGAACCTAAATCAGGTGAAGAACCCGTTGTGGATTGGGTTACCGTAAAAAGCTATAAAGAAGTTAAGCATGGTTTAGACAAGCGGAAATATTACGCGGCATTGGTCATTCCAAAAGACTTCAGTCAAAAGCAAGCATCTCTTCAAACTCCAAAGCCTTCATCACCTGAAGTTCAAATTTTGGTGAACCAAGGTATGAACACGATGGCATCCACTCTTGCGGGACAAATGCTAAATGGAATCGTTGACAATATGAATACCAATATCCGCAGCCAGATTCTAACAGGATTCGAAAAACAAGAAGGTACACTAACGACAAAGCAAGCTGCTGCGATAGCAACACCGATTACAAAGAATGTAACCAATGTAAATGAAACAGGAACACATAGCGCCAATGGGAATGCGCCCGTGTCGCTATTCCAGCCGCTTTGGATGGCATGCATAGCTGGTGCCGCTTTCCTTACTATCATGCTGAATAAACTTCCGTTTGCAAACCGGAGAGAAAAATTGGCGAATCAATTGGTACAGGTGCTCATAGGTGCTGTGATCGCCATTTTGGTAGGCTTTGGTTTGACGTGGATGGCTGATGCAGTGGGGATGCATATTCCCAATTTCACTAGCATTGCTTGGTTCCTATCCATTGCTTATTTCAGCTTCTTCTTAATGATTTCGGCTGCCCTTTCTTGGCTGGGAATGAAGGGATTGCCGTTATTCGTCATTATCCTCTTCTTTGGAGCCCCGCTACTGTCGATGGCCCCAGAGCTGATGTCTTCTTTTTATACTAACTGGATCTATTCCTGGCTGCCGATGCGCTTCATGGTTGATGGATTGCGTGAGTTATTTTTCTTTGACAAGGGGCTAAGCTGGAATCATCCTACAGCTGTTTTAGTAGGCATTGGCATAGGCGGACTTACGGTTTTATGGGCTTCTGCCCTAAAACCGGGACCTAAAAAAGAAGGAGAATCTCAAACAAACATGTAAGGGAAGTTGTTAAATTGGGATAACAAAAAGGTTTCGGAATGGTTTTCCTTCCGAGACCTTTTTCATGTTTCAGCTGTAGGAAAATATGTATATTGACGAATCGTTTAATGCTAAACCTCCCCTGGTTCGACTAATTCAGTATTAAAGCAAGAAGTCATTAAGTGGTGGAAAGTAACGAAATAACGGATGCGATAATATTTGAAAAAGGAAATGTCACCACAAATATCGGTTGTCAGGATTATACAAGATACCATACAGTCATCTACCATTCCCCTTGATCTTGTCGGTTCAGTATTCCAGAAGTTCGATGTCGTAAGGGAAAAGAAGGGATTAGAAAAACCCCTTATAGGGGCTTTTTAATGGTCAGAACCGATAGGGCATCGGAGAGTGCCAAGGGTTTGGCGGACAAGGATGTGGAGGGCAAGGATTATGCGGCATTTCACAAATGAGGTTTTGCGTGCAGCACTCATTCACTACAGATTGAGTATGCGGGAAATAATGTTTATACGTGTTGATATGTTTGTTCACCGTTTTGGTATGAGATGGATGGATTACAGGTATAACCGTGTTCGAGACGTTTGTATTAACGTATTGCTTTGTTGGTGAAACCTGCGGCGGGTCATATTGAGTAGGACTAACGTTGGGCGGACAATATTGCGGCGGGCAATGCTGTGGTGGACATTGACCCCAGTTTGGCTGTTGCCATGAGTTATTATTTTTCATTTCTAAACCTCCATTTAAATTAAGTCATGATATTTTATGTGAAATAATTGAAATTGAACTAATGTGGATGCCTATTTTCTATACAGAAGCACTAGTATGGATGACTCACACAGCAAAAGGATATAGTAAGGACCATGTGAGAGATATCAAAAGCGAATAAGGTACGGGCTGCGGACGTAAGACCAAAAAAACAGGAAGAGCTTACGTGAAGTGGAATGGAAGCATTAGGAAGTCATATCCTTTGACTATGGAACTTTATCGGTGATACGCTTATTTTTCGATATTACGTATTTATAAATCAAGGAGGAACGAATGATGACACAATCCAAACAACAAAAAATCACCCTGGCAAATCGTCCAAAAGGTATGCCAACGAAAGAAGATTTTAAATTTGTGGAGAGTGATGTTCCCACACCAAAAGGTCAAGAGATTTTAGTACGGACGCTTTATTTATCGGTAGATCCATATATGAGAGGAAGAATGCAAGATACCAAATCATATATTGCACCATTTGAATTGAATAAGCCTATCACTGGCGGCGTCGTGGCCGAAGTGGTGGACTCTAAATCGGACTCCTTCAAAAAGGGAGATGTGGTTGTTGGCAATATCGACTGGGCGGAATATACAATCGTCACGGAAAAGGAAATCCGCGTGATCGATCCAAAAATTGCTCCAGTCACAACCTATTTGGGTATTCTTGGAATGACAGGGCTGACAGCTTACTTCGGTTTGCTTGATATCGGTAAGCCAAAAGAAGGTGAAACGGTCGTGGTTTCCGGAGCGGCAGGTGCTGTTGGTTCGGCTGTTGGACAAATAGCCAAGATTAAAGGCGCGAAGGTCGTCGGTATCGCCGGATCGGATGAAAAACTAGAGTACTTGACGAATGAGCTAGGCTTCGATGGAGCCGTTAATTATAAAAAAGATAGTTTTGTGGATGATTTAAAACGAGCTGTTCCTGATGGAGTCGATGTGTATTTCGATAATGTGGGCGGAGAAGTCACAGATGCCGTGTTCACTCTATTGAATACAAATGCCAGAATCCCGCTATGCGGGGCGATTTCTTCTTATAATGCAGAAGGGAAAGATGTAGGGCCTCGTCTGCAATCGGCCATGATCAAAACAAGTGCCACCATGAAAGGATTCACTGTTGGAAATTATGCTTCTCGCTTCAAAGAAGGTGCGACGGAATTAGGGAAATGGGTTCAAGAAGGAAAACTGAAGTATGAAGAAACGATTATTGAAGGATTTGAAAATACGCCTGATGCATTTTTAGGCTTATTTAAAGGAACGAACCTCGGAAAGCAGCTTGTGAAAGTCGCGGAGCCCATGTTCGCAAAGCTATAAAAAAGTTAATCGGTTTTCCGATTAAGCTTGAGGAAACGGGCCTTTTTCGGTATCGAATCGAAAGAGGCCCGTTTTCCTTAACATGCTTGAGCCCCTAGAATAAGGTTTTTAGAAAAGACTGTAAAAATGCCAATTTTCAGTATAAAATGTACATACATACAGAAAGGTGATGAACCATGTCAAACGTTGCTGAATTTCGTGATTTTTTAACTAGTGAGAAAATCTATATGAATGAACTGAATGAAGATGGCACGACCTTTTTTAGAGCGGAGCAAAAGTTAAAGGATGGCTGGAAGGTCCTGCTAGTATTTGCCTTCAATCAAGATGAAAATGTGGCCGACTTATTTTGCTTTAATGTCGCCGAGTTGAAAAATCCCGATAAGATGCAGGCTGTACATACTTTGTTAAATGAATATAATGCGAACTTCAGGTATTCAAAGCTGTATGAAGAAAACGGGACCATTTCTATCCGTTATTCATACTCGATCGAAGGTGAATTCATCCCGGATCTTGCGTTCAGGAAGCTAATCATGCTATTGGAAACGGCGCAGCAGGTTTACCCACGGCTAATGGAAGTGATTTGGTCTTAAGTTCAAAGGGGATGATTGAAAAAGTTCACTGATTCAGGGGACTTTTTATCATCTTTACTAGAATAAAAGAATATAGGATCGGTATCTGTCAATAATATTAATAATTTTAAAAAGAACTATTGCATTTATTCGCATTACACTATATAATTGATTTTGTTGGTGATTCGACAAAGTTCTACAAACACATGCGGGTGTAGTTTAGTGGTAAAACCTCAGCCTTCCAAGCTGATGATGAGGGTTCGATTCCCTTCACCCGCTCCAATACATACTCATAACGTAGGGTTTCGTTACCTGGAGAACGAAGCTTTGCGTTTAAATATTATCATGAGAATTCTACTGTTTACAGTGGGATTTTTTTATGGTTCCTGTCTAAAAGTATTTTCTGAATGACTCAAAAAGACCCCTTCCGATACCGGTAGGGGTTATGTCTGTTGAATGTTGGCTATCCTTCTATAATCGAGTAAGTTCCTTCACCGCCATGTATTTCAAGGAACATGTCCATCAGCGATTTCGTTAGTTGACGGGCTTCCTCGATTGGTGTCTTAGGTTGTAGATAAATGATTTGGATGGCTCTTTTCGTTTCCTCGGTGACTTTCGTTCGCTCTGAATCAACGTAAGGACTGCCAAATGGACCTTCATGATCGACTGAAGCGATCATATTATCCAGTGAATTCAGGCGGCCGTTCAAACCGACATAGCCATCGGCACTCTCGCCAATTTTAATTGAGATTTTTCCCGCCAATTTATCCGCATCATAAATACCAATCGGAACCTCATATAAAAGGGAGAAAAAGGTATTTAAATCGATAGCCGAATGGATGGGCGCCAAGTAATTCTGTTTTTTGACGCGGCGATATAGGGCTTCCACGGAAGGGCGATAACGTGATGGGTTTGTTCCTGTCGCCTTGAAGATCGCTCGCCACTCTTTAATGCCGGAAAAATCGCTCAATTCCTTTTCTTCAAGGTCGAAGAAGAGAGCCTCCTGAAACAATTGCAGTCTCCCTTTCACCATTTGTGGCGAGGGGCCTACTTCGATGTTGTCATATGTGATGATCCCTACTTTGAATCCAGGGATTTTGTTGCTCAGATCAGCGGATATGTTAATTTCCAAGCGTTTCACCTCCAAAAATGATTGCAATTAGTTTATCATAGATAGCAATGGTTTGAAATGAATGCAAGCTTCGACGGGAATACTTAATGAACGTAGGTGATAATCATGGATATGAATACTTTCAAGCAAGAAGTGATTTTATATAGTAAAGAGATCGGTATCGATAAAATCGGTTTTGCATCGGCTACCACCTTTACCGAGTTGAGAAGTCGGCTCATTCGTCAACAAGAGTTGGGGTATCAATCCGGGTTTGAGGAACCGGATATCGAAAAAAGAGTCAGGCCGGAATTGATATTCGATAAACCGCAATCCATCATTTCGATTGCACTGGCCTATCCTTCGAAATTGAAGAATGCTCCGCAAAGTAAAAAAGGTGAACGGCGGGGGATTTTCTGCCGGGCTTCCTGGGGAACGGATTATCATGCCGTGCTGCGAAAAAAATTACAGTTACTTGAGGATTTCATTACTGATAAAGCGCCAGGAGCAGTCTCAAAATCGATGGTTGATACGGGTGAATTATCCGATAGGGCGGTGGCGGAGCGCGCCGGGGTTGGCTGGAGTGCGAAAAATAGCATGATCATTACACCGGAATTCGGGTCTTATGTATATTTGGGGGACTTGATTACCAATCTCCCCTTTGAGCCTGATCAGCCGATGGAAAATCAATGCGGGACATGCAATAAATGTGTTGATGTTTGTCCAACAGGTGCGCTCGTTCAGGGAGGGCAATTGAATGCCAAGCGCTGCATCGCCTTTTTAACGCAGACAAAAGGGTTCCTTCCGGACGAATTCAGGACGAAAATAGGCAATCGTTTGTATGGATGCGACACATGCCAGACTGTCTGTCCAAAAAATAAAGGAATCGATTTTCATTTACATGAAGAAATGGAACCTGACCCGGAATTGGCCAAGCCGCTGTTGAAACCGCTGCTTACGATTTCTAATCGGGATTTCAAAGAGACGTATGGACAAGTATCCGGTTCTTGGCGCGGTAAAAAACCCATTCAACGAAATGCGATATTAGCTTTGGCACACTACAAGGATGTAACGGCATTGCCCTTATTGATCAAGGTCATGAAGGAAGATCCGCGTCCGGTCATACGCGGCACGGCAGCTTGGGCAGTGGGGAAAATTGGCCGCGAAGAAGCTGTTTCCGTGCTGGAAGAGGCGAGAATGAAGGAAACGGATGCAGAGGTTCTGGACGAAATCGAGAAGGGACTGCAATTTACTTTGGAAACGCAATGATATATATGAAGAAGCCGCTCCATTATGGGGCGGTTTTTTTTTCGATGGTGCTGACAAAATGGGTTCTTAACAATTACGAAGTTGTGTTTTTGTCCATGCCTTCATACATACACATTAGCATAGAAGGTAGGAAGGAGGGCATGAACTTGAGGAAACAATTGCAACGGCTTCTACAGGAAAGGATCGAGTTTTATACTTCCGATAATCAGGAACGTAGTGAACGGAAATACCATTTGAAAAAGGAATTGATGAGGAGCCGTGAGGCGAAAATTGTCAGGGTGAACGCTGCAGGCAAAATTCATTCGAAGAAAAAGGAAGACAGTGATACAGTCCTGACTTATCAAGTGCATCTGCAATATTTATTGAAACAGGAGGATTCATTTTATATCGAAGAAGAAATGGAAGAAAGGGAAGCCAGGTTTCGAAATGGGTATCTGGTCGATGAACGTGAATTGGTACCGAATTTCGAAACGGAAGGGGAACAGCCAAAATGGGATGCGGGAGCCGAGCGTCTAGCCTATAAGTATGAGCGGATGAGGGCAGTTCAATATGCCGAGCGTTGGTGGAATGAATTCAATCCCGAGTATTACAAATTCACTGATGACTGTACGAATTTCATTTCACAATGCTTACATGCGGGAGGTATTCCGATGTGGGGGGCCCCTAACAAAAATAAGGGTTGGTGGATCAGGGGGAAAAGCTGGAGTTACACATGGACGACGGCAAATGCTTTATATCATCTGCTGAAAGCGGGAAATGTCATCAGGACGAAGCAAGTGGAGTCGGCACGGGAATTGAATTTAGGTGATATCCTTTGTATCGATTTCGAAGGGGACGGACGGTTCGACCATAACCTGATCGTGACGGCGAAGGATCAGGATGGGATGCCGCTCGTTAACGCCCATACGATGAACAGCCGTCACAGGTATTGGACGTATGAAGACTCGACCAGATATACACCGAACATCGTTTATAAATTTTTTGTGATTTTGGATGGAGGATGATTGATTTCTAGTCTTTTTTGTTTAATGGTATAATTAAGGTGAAGTTTAAACTAGAGGTGAAAATGAAGTGGCCATACATGTAGTTTTATATCAACCACAGATTCCAGCAAATACAGGCAATATCGCAAGAACATGTGCAGGGACTGATACGTCCTTGCATCTCATTCGTCCGCTCGGTTTTTCGACCGATGACAAGCAACTCAAAAGGGCAGGACTGGATTATTGGGAGAATGTGAAGATCCATTATTATGATTCATTAGAAGAATTTTTCGAAAAGAATGCCGGCGGTGAATTTTATTATCTGACGAAATTCGGGGAACAGCCGCACTCAAGCTTTGATTACAGTGATCAGGACAGTGAAATTTTCTTCATTTTTGGCCGTGAAACGACAGGGCTTCCGAAAGACCTGATCCAGGAGAATATGGATCGCTGCCTGCGGATTCCAATGACCGATAAAGTACGGTCCCTGAATTTATCGAATACAGCGGCCATCTTGGTATATGAAGCATTGAGGCAGCAGAACTACCGTGAACTGGATCTGAAAACAAAAGACTGAATGTCACCGTCATCCATCATCGGGGATATCAGCTCCGCTGGTGGATGTTTGTTTACATATTTATAAGGGGTGGGAATAATGAATACGATTATTGAGAAGATTCTAGATCACCGTTCCATTCGTTCTTTTGAGGATAGGCCCTTGTCGGAGGAACAAATTCATACGATTGTGGAGTGCGCCCAGGCTGCATCCACTTCCAGTTACATTCAAGCGTATTCCATCATCGGTGTAACCGATCCGAAAAAGAAGGCCAAGCTTGCTGAACTTGCCGGGCCGCAATCTTATGTCGAGAAGAATGGTCATCTTTTCGTTTTTTGCGCCGATTTATATCGGCAGGATATCGTTTCAGAGATGGAAGGCACGGACGTGACCGAATCACTTGAAAGTACCGAAAAATTCATGGTCGCTTGTATCGATGCTGCCCTGGCAGCTCAAAATGCAGCATTGGCGGCTGAATCGATGGATCTTGGCATTTGCTATATCGGAGGCATCCGGAATAATCTTCAAGAGGTATCCGATATATTGAATATACCGCATCGTGTCATTCCTTTATTTGCACTTGTTGTCGGATATCCTAAGAACAGGTCCGATAAAAAGCCGCGATTGCCGCAGTCCAACATTTATCATGAAAATGGCTATCAAGAGGATAAGCAGGAATTCATCAATCAGCTTGGCGCCTACAACGAAACGATTTCCGATTATTACGAGCAAAGGACTAATGGGAAACGTAAAGATACCTGGACAGGACAAATGGCCGGTATGCTTGAAAAGAAAAGCCGACTATATATGAAAGATTACGTGGAGAAGCAAGGATTCAAAAAACATTAAGTGATCGTTAAGACCTAATGCGTGATTTTTGCCTTTTCAATAAGTTAGTACTCTAGCTATATGAAAATGGTGTGACTCAATCAAGAAAGATCCCGGAATTTTCCTGGATCTTTCTGTTTTTTGGTTAATTGGTAAAAAGAATTTCAGTTTATTCATCCTCTTTAACTTTCTTCTTAAATACCCATGAAATGCTATTGACAATATATTTGGATAGAATTATAGTAATTAAGTAATGGATAATGATAATCATTTTCACTCGTGTTTTTACTTACCTATTTTTCAGTAATTGGAGGTTGAAATAATGGTTCGCCTATATACAGAGGAATTAAACATTGGGTATGGTGAACGTTTAATTGTAAAAGATCTCAGTGTGGAAATTCCAGATAAAAAAATCACAACGATCATCGGTTCAAATGGGTGCGGAAAATCCACACTTTTGAAAGCGATCACCCGTATCATCCCCAAACAAGCGGGGACGGTTGTATTGGATGGTGTGAATATTTCCAAAGAAAGTACCAAGATTCTTGCAAAAAAAATGGCCATCCTTCCGCAAACGCCCGAAAGTGCAAGCGGATTGACAGTCGGCGAGCTTGTCTCATACGGCCGCTTCCCTTATCAAAAAGGATTCGGGCGGCTGACCCAAAAAGATTACGATGTGATTGATTGGGCTCTTGAAGTCACTGGTACGAAGGAATTCAAGTTCCGTCCGGTGGATGCTCTCTCGGGAGGTCAACGGCAGCGTGTTTGGATTGCGATGGCATTGGCTCAGGAAACGGAAATCATCTTTCTTGATGAGCCGACCACATATTTGGACATGGCCCATCAACTAGAAGTTTTGGAGCTTTTACAGAAGCTGAATGTAGAACAGGGACGTACGATCGTCATGGTCCTTCATGATTTAAACCAAGCGGCCCGCTTTGCCGACTATATCATTGCCTTAAAAGACGGGCAAGTCGTGAAAGCAGGAGATTGTGAAGAGGTCATCACGCATGAAGTGCTTAAGGATGTATTCCATATTGATGCGGTAATCGGAAGAGATCAACGAACGAACAAACCAATGTGCAGCACGTACAATTTATTAAAAGGAGATTCAACACCAAATGAAAAAGATTCTGATCCCGTTTATCCTGCTGTTAGTGTTAATTATTAGTGCTTGTGGTAATAATGAGTCAACGGAAAAAGAGAAAAGCTCGGATACGAAAAAGGAAAAATCGGGCACCATCACCTATCAATCTGAAAATGGTCCCATCGAAGTGCCTGCGAATCCTAAGCGTGTGGTCGTGCTATCTTCATTCGCAGGTAGCGTATTGGCTTTGGATGTTAACCTTGTCGGGGTTGATTCATGGTCCAAAATGAACCCGAATTTCAAGCTGGATGACGTCGAGGAAGTAACGGACGATAATTTGGAGAAAATCATCGATTTGAATCCCGATCTGATCATTGGTTTATCCACGATTAAAAATGTCGATAAATTAAAAGAAATTGCTCCGACCGTAACATATACATACGGGAAAGTGGACTATTTAACACAGCATGTCGAAATTGGCAAGCTATTGAATAAAGAAAAAGAAGCTCAAGCATGGGTGGATGATTTCAAAAAACGGGCAAAAACCACTGGTGATGAAATCAAGGCTAAAATTGGTGAAGATGCCACCGTTTCCGTCTTTGAAAAGTTTGACAAGCAGTTCTATGTATATGGCGATAATTGGGGCCGCGGAACGGAAATCCTTTACCAGGAAATGAAATTGGGCATGCCTGAAAAGGTAAAAGAAACGGCATTGAAGGATGGGTATTTTGCCTTGTCATTGGAAGTCCTGAAAGACTATGCCGGTGATTATGTCATTTTGAGCAATAACAAAGACCAAGATAATTCATTCCAACAAACTGATACGTTCAAAAACATACCTGCGGTTAAAAACAATAAACTATTTGAAGCTGATGCAAAAAAATTCTACTTCAATGATCCAATAACATTAGATTACCAATTAGACTTCTTTTCAAAAAGCTTTCTTGGTAAATGATACAGCGAGGGAGAGGGAGTCTGATTCCTCTCCTTTTATTCTATAAAAAAAGAGATGAGAGAGACAGATGACTAATGATAATCAACGTTTCATCCCATTTACATATAAACTGATCATAGCGATCGCTGCTTTTATCGCTATGTTCATCATAGCGATGGTATTTGGTGCAGCGGATGCGACCATCAAGGATGTATGGCAAGCCTTGACATCGAATGCTACCGGTGAGAAGATTTCCATCATTCGGGAAATCCGTCTTCCTCGTGAGGTGGGGGCAATCTTCGTTGGCTCGGCACTTGCCGTTTCAGGTGCCATCATGCAAGGAATTACGAGGAATCCGCTTGCTGATCCCGGACTGCTCGGATTGACGGCAGGGGCAAATGCAGCCCTGGCGATAACGCTGGCACTCGTTCCGTCAGCTAATAACTTTGGCATCATGGGTGCATGCTTTATTGGTGCCGCTGTCGGGACACTCATGGTTTTTGGTATTGCTGCGATGAAGAAGGGCGGTTTCTCCCCTTTACGAATCGTATTGGCCGGTGCAGCGGTCTCAGCCTTCCTATTTGCCGTAGCGGAAGGGGTCGGCATTTATTTCAAAATATCAAAAGATGTATCGATGTGGACTGCCGGCGGGAATATTGGAACATCTTGGGGGCAGCTTCAGGTAATCATTCCGTTTATTATAATAGGCATCCTGGTCTCCTTCATTTTTTCCAGACAGCTCACCATCCTTAGTCTTAGTGAAGAAGTGGCGGTGGGGTTAGGTCAAAAGACGGCACAAATCAAAGCGGTTCTTTTCGTCGTTGTCATTCTGCTTGCCGGTGCTGCGGTTGCGTTAGTCGGAAATATGGTTTTCATCGGGTTGATGATTCCCCACATGGTCCGGGCCATCGTAGGTACGGATTATCGATTCATCCTGCCGATGTCCGCCGTTTTAGGGGCTGCTTTCATGCTTTTGGCCGATACGATCGGCCGTACAATCAATTCTCCGTATGAAACACCAGTGGTAGCGATTGTTGCGTTGATAGGTCTGCCTTTCTTCCTCCTAATCGTACGTAAAGGAGGGAAAGCATTTTCATGATCTCTTCAGCTTTAATCAAAAAACAGCGTTGGCTAATCGGTGTCTTAACCGCACTCATTATCATAACCGTCATTATAGGTACATGTTTAGGATATTCGAATCTTTCCATAGGGCGGCTGATTCCGACGCTTTTTGGACAAGGGACCTTTAAAGAGGAATTCATTTTATTTTCCGTCCGGTTGCCACGGATCATCATCACCCTATTGGCAGGAATGGCTCTCGCACTGTCAGGAGCGATTTTACAGGGAATTACCCGTAATGATCTAGCCGACCCAGGGATTATCGGGATTAACTCCGGAGCAGGTGTAGCCATTGCCGTTTTCTTTCTGTTTTTCCCTATAGATGCAGGTTCATTTGTTTATATGGTTCCAATAGTCGGGTTTATCGGTGCGATGCTGACAGCCTGTATCATTTATCTTCTTTCATATAAGCGAAGGGTTGGCCTTGAACCGGTTCGGCTCGTATTGATCGGCGTAGGTTTTTCCATGGCGCTTTCTGGTTTGATGATCGTTCTCATATCTTCAGCGGAAAGGGCCAAGGTCGATTTCATAGTGAAGTGGCTGGCCGGAAATATTTGGGGAGCGGATTGGCCGTTCATTTGGGCAGTCCTTCCTTGGTTGATCGTCCTCATTCCATTCACTTTATACAAAGCGAATCGGTTGAATTTGCTTGGTTTAAGCGAACCGGTCGCTATCGGAGTGGGAGTATCGATTGAAAAGGAACGGGTCGTCTTGCTCATAACAGCTGTCGCACTTGCTGCTGCTGCTGTTTCCGTTACGGGCGGAATAGCCTTCATCGGACTTATGGCACCTCATATAGCGAAATCCTTGGTCGGACCTCGAAATCAATTATTCATTCCGATTGCCGTATTGATCGGCGGATGGCTATTGCTCCTTGCCGACACAATAGGACGTAATCTAGTCGAACCAGCGGGAATTCCTGCAGGCATCATGGTTGCCTTGATCGGTGCTCCTTATTTCATGTATTTATTGCTGAAAAAATAATTGCAGCTTAAAATCCCTTGTTTTTTTTCAAGGGATTTTTTGTTTTGCCACTCCATGTCTGTTTAAAGATAGCCGTAAATCCTCTAATAAACAAAGGGGCCTGATCACCAATGATCAGGCCCCTTTGCTGGGAATATTAAAAAATAGGGTGTTATTCCTTTACTTCACACCTGGTTTATCGTCATACCCAGCAGTGAAGATAGCGGCTAAAAATGTAAGAGCTACTGCAACGATAATAACTGTGCCCATGCTGTAACCTCCCTTTACCCAAATTGTCCCACTTTAGTATAGGCTTAGTATACCCTAATTTTTAGCAGGAGTGCACACAATTTTTCTTGCGGGCGGATTTGTCATCGATTGTTCAAGGATCAAGCCTTTTCCTTTAATTAAAATGTGAGGGGACATCGGAAACATGCCCTGTGACTTTTTAAAGTCTGACATGTTTGTCAGACTTGGAGCATAGATTTAAGTATTCTCTGAAAGTGACAGGGGGAGGTTCCTTAAATGGATATATTAAAGAAAATCGAAAAATTTAGAGAAGATGAACAGAAGCTCAAGTGGGAAGGCACCTTCGCAGAGTACTTAGACATATTGAAAGAAACGCCATTAGTTGCTCAATCTGCTCATTCACGTGTATACAACATGATCAGAGATGCAGGGATAGAGGAAGTAAATGGTTCAAAGAAATACAATTTTTTCAGCGGTCAGTTGTTTGGCCTCGAAGATTCACTCGAAAGGCTCATCGAGGAATATTTTCATCCGGCAGCAAAGCGGCTGGATGTGCGAAAACGGATCTTGCTGCTCATGGGCCCGGTTTCAGGAGGGAAGTCCACGCTCGTTTCTTTACTGAAGCGAGGGCTTGAGAATTATTCATTAAAAGAAACGGGTGCGATATACGCGATAAAAGGATGCCCGATGCATGAAGACCCGCTTCATCTCATTCCACAATATTTACGGAATGATTTTTATGAGGAATATGGCATTAGGATTGAAGGAAACCTATCGCCGCTGAATGTAATGAGGCTGGAAACGGAGTATGGAAACCGGATTGAAGATGTGATCGTCGAACGTATCTTCCTTTCAGAGGATAAGCGTGTAGGGATTGGGACATTCAGTCCATCCGATCCCAAGTCACAGGATATTGCTGATCTTACGGGCTCGATCGACTTTTCAACCATTGCCGAATATGGATCTGAATCCGATCCGCGGGCTTATCGTTTTGATGGTGAGCTAAACAAAGCGAACAGAGGGATGATGGAGTTTCAGGAGATGCTGAAATGTGATGAGAAATTTTTATGGCATTTGCTTTCATTGACCCAGGAAGGGAATTTCAAGGCTGGCCGATTTGCACTCATCAGTGCGGATGAGCTCATTGTGGCCCATACGAATGAAACGGAGTATAAAGCGTTCATCGCCAACAAGAAAAATGAAGCATTGCACTCCAGGATCATCGTCATGCCGATTCCATATAATTTGAAGGTTACCGAGGAAGAAAAGATTTATGAAAAAATGATTCATGAAAGCGATGTTTCCAATGTTCACATTGCGCCGCATACACTAAGGGTGGCGGCAATCTTCAGCATCATGACCCGCCTGAAGGATCCGAAAAAGGGTGATATCGATTTAGTGAAAAAAATGAGGCTGTATGATGGGGAAAATGTGGAGGGCTTCAATTCCGCGGACATCAATGAGCTGAAAAAAGAATATCAGGACGAGGGCATGAGCGGAATCGATCCTCGGTACGTGATCAACCGGATATCGTCTACGATCATCCGGAAGGAAAATCCGTCCATTAACGCCCTGGATGTACTTATGTCATTGAAAGCAGGCCTTGACCAGCATCCGTCCATATCGAATGAACTTCGGGAGCGTTATTTGAATTTCATTTCACTCGCCAGGAAAGAATATGATGCAATTGCCAAAAACGAAGTGCAAAAAGCATTTGTCTATTCCTATGAAGAGTCGGCTAAGATCCTGATGGATAATTACTTGGACAATGTCGAGGCATACTGCAATAAATCAAGGCTGCGCGATCCGTTGACCGGGGAAGAAATTAATCCGGATGAAAAATTGATGCGCTCGATTGAAGAACAAATCGGTATCTCTGAGAATGCCAAAAAAGCATTCCGTGAAGAAATATTGATCCGTATTTCTGCTTATGCACGGAAAGGAAAACGATTCGATTATAATTCACATGATCGTTTACGAGAAGCAATCCAGAAAAAGCTATTCGCAGATCTGAAGGATGTCGTTAAAATCACGACTTCAACGAAGACACCGGATGAAAGGCAATTAAAGAAAGTGAATGAAGTCATTACGAGACTGATCGATGAGCATGGGTATAATTCCACTTCAGCCAATGATTTACTGCGTTATGTAGGCAGCCTGTTAAATCGGTAATCAATCCTGCCCCTACCCTCAATTGGGTAGGGGTTAATCATGTTTTTGCGAAGAACTTGCAAAAAAATACTGGGCCCATATTGATTAGCCCAGTATTTTCAACTTAGTCCATAGAAATATTCATTTGGTTACATTCAAGCCGTACTGTTCGATAAGAGTGACGAGTTGGTCTGATGAAAGTGTATCTTCACTGTGATCGACTTTTATTTCGCCATCATCGACATCGATGATCGCACGTTCCACACCTTCCGTTTTCAAAAGGATCGACTCCAAATTCAAAATGGGGCCTTCGGATGTCGCTTCTTTTACATAAAGTGTAGTTGTTTGCATATACGTTGCACCTCCTTGGATTTGTTATTCTGTCTTATCTATACCCCATCTTCATGTTGGATATGTTACGTTTTGATTTTGGAAATATTGGGTATCAATAAAGTAGAGGTGATGTCAAATGAGTAAAGAAGAACTGAAAAAAGAGCATGTTCCGGAAAACAGCTCAATGGCCAAGGATTATGAAGAGATGAAAGAACTTGGCAAGCAGATGGAGAATCAAAGGACGAATGAAGAACTGAAAGAATGGGATAAACGCCCTGGCACGGTCCAGCATGAAGTGGAGGTAGAAAAAGATTGACGTATAGCACTCCGAATATTTTTTTTATCGTAAAGGGTGGTCCAGGATGTTAATGGAGCATCCTTTTGTTGTGGAGCCATTTAGCTGCTTGAATGTTCCGGAAGCTCTATCCTTATATGTAAAGCTGCTCCCGTTTTCCTCATACGGATACAATCGATGAAATAAACCACGAAGTCCCCCGAATCTCAAATTTCACGCTTAATGTGCCTGAAAAACAGGACGTGACTTGTCCAGTTTGTAGGCAAACATCCATTATTGAATTTTGTTGTAAATTATCCTGTATCGCTGCATAAGATAGAGTAATACACTTCTTTTAACATGTTTTCTGGACTGTTATTTTAAATAAAGAAAATGGGAATGCTTTGGGTTTTCTCACACTAATTTAGTATATGAAGGAATGATGAAACGCGTGCAAACATTTTTAAGGGGGGAAGAGAATGTCGGAAGAGAATAATCAACAATATGTTATCTCACAGGAAAACTGGTCCCTCCATCGAAAAGGCTATGATGATCAACAGCGTCATCAGGAAAAGGTGCAGGAAGCGATCAAGAATAATTTACCGGATTTAATTTCCGAAGAAAGCATCGTCATGTCAAACGGCCGGGATGTCATCAAGATTCCCATTCGCTCCTTGGATGAATACAAAATCCGTTACAATTATGATAAGAACAAACATGTAGGTCAAGGAGATGGAGATAGTAAGGTGGGAGATGTGGTCGCAAGGGACGGCTCCCCATCCGATGCCGGAGCAGGTAAAGGTCAAGGAGCGGGTGACAAGGCAGGCGAGGATTATTATGAAGCAGAGGTTTCGATGATGGAGTTGGAGGAAGCGTTGTTCAGTCAGCTGGAACTGCCTAATCTCCAGAAGAAAGAACAGGCGGAGCATACGCTTGAACAAATCGAATTCAACGACATCCGCAAGACAGGCTTAATGGGGAATATCGATAAAAAGAAAACGATGATATCCGCTTTTAAACGGAATGCTTTAAGCGGCGACCCAGGCTTTCATCCGATTTATAAGGAAGATTTTAAATTCAAGACGTGGAATGAAATCGAAAAACCCGATTCCAAAGCTGTTGTGCTGGCAATGATGGATACTTCCGGAAGTATGGGATTATGGGAAAAGTATATGGCACGAAGCTTTTTCTTTTGGATGAACCGATTCCTCCGAACGAAATATGAAACGGTTGAAATCGAATTCATTGCCCACCATACGGAAGCGAAAGTCGTTCCGGAAGAGGATTTCTTTTCAAAAGGGGAAAGCGGGGGAACGATTTGTTCGTCTGTATATCGTAAAGCATTAGAACTTATTGATCATAAATATGACCCGGCGAAATTCAATATCTATCCATTTCATTTTTCCGACGGTGACAACCTCACATCAGATAACGTTAGATGCGTCAAGCTTGTGGAGGAACTCATGAAGCTTTCCAATATGTTCGGATATGGCGAAGTCAATCAATACAATCGCCATTCTACCTTGATGACAGCTTATAAAAATATTGATAATGAAAAATTCCGGTATTTCATATTAAAACAAAAGGCGGATGTATTCCACGCGATGAAGAGCTTCTTTAAGGACGAAGAACAGAAGAAATTCGCATAAGGTTACAAGGAATTCATTCATCATCTCCGATTGTAGGGATTTCTCTCTACGATCTTTTTTTTGTAATTTCATTCTGCCGCTTTCTTGAAAACAGAGGAAATTCGTTCATTCAAATTCCAATCTATTTATTTAAGGTTGCAACATACGACAATTATCACCAGAAACATAGCGCAGAAAAATAGGCAGAATTTGAAATGTAAATCGTACCGTTTCATTTTTGGAACGATGGGCTTGGCAAAATATAATAAAATAAAGAAGAAGTGCGGAAACACTTCCCCTAATCCCATTGTTAAAAGAAGAAGCATTATCCTCGTACCGAACGGATCCAAGGCCTTGAGGCTTGGATCAACACTTAAACGGCTTGTTCCTTCATTTATTGGGGACAGGCCGTTTAAGTTTTTCCTGCATGGAGCATGTCAGTTTTGGCCACTCAGTATTGTAAGGTTTCGTTATTATTTATCAATCAACACTTGCCTGTATGTATATGGTTGCCATCAAATAGAAGGAGCAAGATTATGTCGAAGCCAATTGCCTTTATATTATTATGGATGTCACAAGCAGGGGCATTCCTAATAAAAAATCGGATTTATTTCATCCAATCCTTTTTAGTCCTATTTTTAATGTACCTACTATTGAATAAAAAAGAAATTAATGAATTGAAAATTACCCTCATTATCATTACAGCTCTTTCTTTCCTTAAGAGTGCTCACAGAAAATGATGATTTATATGACAATGAAGGGGAAAATACTCAAAAAAAGCATGTAAAGAATAAAGAAGAAGAGAGATTCAAACGATGGAGATTCCCCTAGGTAAACCATTTAAAAACATTAAAATGCAAATCCCTTCAAGCAAGAAAATGAAAAGTTATCGGAAGCTTTACCACTTGAATCTCTCCATATCCCCATAAATAAACTCCCGGAAAAAATGATCTTAAGATACAAATGTTTGTTATGTAGAAGGTCAAAAAAGAATGAATATAGATACGCGCAGTTCATAGCTGTGCTTTTTTTCTTGCTCGTATTTTCATTCTTCAATAAATATTCTTCACCTTCATTTTAAAAAAAACAGGATAAATGAAAATTCATGCAATAAATATTGTTCCAAAAATGATTTTTCATTCACCATTATTGGAACGATGTATTTCTTGATAGATAGTAATATGAATTTGTTATCACCAAGATTACCATTTTAGGAGGAGGAAAATAAATTGAAGAAAAGTAAAGTGTTAAAACCAATTAACGTCATGACCACATCATTTTTGTTAGCAAGCTCTCTATTAATGCCAACTGCAGGATTTGCGGAGGAATCTTCTGCATCAGAAAAAAATGTTGCGAATGCACAAGAGTCTGAGGCGAAAAATCAATCAGCGGGTACACAAACGGTGGAAAAAGAATCACGGAGCAAAGCGGCAACAGCTAGAGCAACCAATGAAGCAGTCGTAAATAATTTTGCTGAATTGAAGGCTGCTTTAGAGGGTGATAATGGAATTACGACAATCACACTTGGACAAAACATCGATATTAGCGGTCCGATTAACATTCAAGCGAAAAAATCAAACATATTGATTGAGGGAAATAACTATACAGTTTCGGAAACGGGCGCGAATGGGGGATCAGGAGGTATCTATTATGGCAATGGTAACATATTGCGCAATGTCACAGTAAAGGACCTTACTATTAGAGGGAAAAATTACTATGGATTCATTACAATAAACGATGCATCAAACAATGTAAAACAAATATTTGAAAATGTAACGTATAGTGGACCACAAATGATCTGGAACCGTTACGGGAATGTAATTTTTAGAGGAGTTAATAACATTAATATCAATAATACGACAATGCCAGGATCATCACCCGCCCAAGAGATGGCGGAAACTGGAAGTGTTGAAATTGAAGGTGAAATCAATATCAATCATAATAGTGGCTATGCCCTCATTTGGTCGATTTCAAAAGCTCCTCAATTTAAGATTGCGCCTGATGCTAAAGTGGAAATTAATACATTGCAAAGTGGCTATGGAATCTTTTATCCAACAGAGGGTTATGGGGATTTCTCCGTTGGAGAAAATGCAATGGTGAAATTTGATGGACAAAAGGGAATTACAGGCAGCGGAATATTAAAATCTTTTATTTTGGACCCAGGGGCAGAAGTTGAGATGAATAGAACAGGAAAAGATGTAGCCCCAATGATTTTATTTTATGGAGAAACAGAGATTAATGAAAACGCAAAACTTCAAGTGAGTACAGAAAATGGTCATGCCATGCAAGCTGTAAATGTAGGAACAATGAAATTTAAGAAGCCGGAGAGAGTCATATTATCCTCACTTAAAGGTCAAGCGATTGATAATAAATATACCTCCCTAACGCTGAGTATGGATACGGGCAAAGTGAAGTATTGGACGAATCAGTCACCAACTCCTAACAGCTATGTGAGTAATGATGGTAAGGATTTCACTTGGGACGCTAATTATCGCTATGACGTAGCTCAAGCAATAAAAGTATCAAAGAACTTAAACTATAATTTCAATATTGAATTTGATAAAACAAATAAGATTGAATTAGGAACTGATGTAGATGGTCAATTAAAAAAAGAGCTAGCTGAAGCGAAGAACAAAGTCGAAGATCTATTCACGAATGATAAGTTCGATACATTGAAAGGAAGTACGAATCAAGGGGCGATAGACGAAGCTCAAGCAGCAGTCAATAAATTGCCAGCCGGTGCGGAAAAAGACCGTTTACAAGATTTAGTGAACAAAGCGAAGGATTTATTGAAGAAAAAAGAAGAAGCAGAAAAAGACCAAGCCGATGCGAAGAAAAAAGTAGAAGACCTGTTCACGGATAACAAGTTCGACACATTGAAAGGAAATACCAATCAAGCCGCGGTTGACGAAGCGGAAGCAGCAGTCAATAAATTACCAGCCGGTGCGGAAAAAGACCGTTTACAAGATTTAGTGAACAAAGCGAAGGATTTATTGAAGAAAAAAGAAGAAGCAGAAAAAGAACAAGCTGATGCGAAGAAAAAAGTAGAAGACCTGTTCACGGATAACAAGTTCGACACATTGAAAGGAAATACCAATCAAGCCGCGGTTGACGAAGCGGAAGCAGCAGTCAATAAATTACCAGCCGGTGCGGAAAAAGACCGTTTACAAGATTTAGTGAACAAAGCGAAGGATTTATTGAAGAAAAAAGAAGAAGCAGAAAAAGAACAAGCTGATGCGAAGAAAAAAGTAGAAGACCTGTTCACGGATAACAAGTTCGACACATTGAAAGGAAGTACCAATCAAGCCGCGGTTGACGAAGCTCAGGCAGCAGTCAATAAATTGC
>NZ_PHNG01000766.1:0-2571 GCF_002803435.1 Bacillus sp. mrc49
ATCCCAATTTTAATATCGCGAGGCTTATCGATTTGAATCGTGACATCGAATGAAGAGACGCCATTTTCATACGTACCCTCCCTTGATACACTGGTCACCTTCCCCGTGAACGTTTCATCTTCGAAGGCGCTCGCTTTTATCTCGACCGTTTGTCCTTTTTTGACGCTTGGAATATCCAATTCATCCACACTGACCGTTGTTTTCAATTTTTTATAATCCGTAACATGTGCCACCACATCACCGCCTGATATTCTGTCGCCCGCCTCTACATCCAACGTGGTTACCGTACCATCGAATGGGGCCGTTACCGGGTCACTTCCATCCGTGAAGGTAATGAGCTCATCACCCTTTTCAACCAATTCATTTTTCTCTACAAGCACCTCATCCACCTCGGCTGCGGCCGAGGAAGTGACGTCCTCACTATTGATTGCAGCAACAGAACCCGAACCACTTATCTCGACTTCAAGGTCTCCCTTTTCAACCTGGGCCGTCACCGACTTAGCCACAGCTGGCTCCGCTTTTTCCTTCATGAAAAACCAAAACGAACCCCCAATGGCTAGCACCAATACCGCGCTTAGCATCATCCACTTTTTCATCATTTTTCTCCCTTCAGATTTCCTTTGCTGAAAGAAGTATCGCTAACGAAGCTTAATTTTTCCTTAAGGGTTGTTTTATCGTAATGGAATAATCCGACCGTCTTCACTTCTATTCCGACCGTTCGCCGACTTTTTCCGGTCTTTGATGTCGAATGAAAAAGGGACGATTTGTAAATTTTGAATTTACAATATATTCAGATAAATATATACTAAAAGCTGGTATCATAAAATTGGTAATGAAAACCAAATCTTAAAAAATGAAGGGGGAACCACTTTGGCATCAAACGATTCAATTGCAAAACAAGCGGAAGTAAGCGCTTCCAAAGATTACAGCAAAATTGTCCAATCTCGATCGTTTCAAGAACTCCTGAAGAAAAAGCGCAATTTCATCGTCCCGCTATCCATCTTTTTCATGGTCTTTTATTTCACCTTACCTATCCTTACTTCCTATTCGAAAGTTCTTAACTCCAATGCATTCGGGGACATCAGCTGGGCATGGGTCTTTGCTTTTGCCCAATTCATCATGACCTGGACCTTGTGCATCCTTTATTCCAGAAAAGCGGCCCGTTTTGACGAATTGGTTGAAAAAATCGTTAAAGAAGCGAAAGGGTAAGGGTGAAATAATCATGAATATGCTCGCATTTATACTATTTTTACTCATCGTCGGCTTAACATTGGTGATTACCTATTTTGCTTCTCGGCGCACAAAAACGACCGCCGATTTTTATACGGCGGACAGCAGCCTGTCTGGTTGGCAGAACGGCTGGGCGATTGCAGGCGATTATATGTCTGCCGCCTCCTTTCTTGGGATCGCGGGGATGGTCGCACTGTCCGGGTTTGATGGTTTTTTCTACAGCATAGGATTTCTTGTCGCTTACCTGGTCGTTCTTTATATCGTGGCCGAACCGTTGCGTAACCTTGGGAAATATACGCTGGCGGACATGATTGCTGCCCGCTTCAATGAAAAGAAGGTGCGCGGGGTCGCTGCCCTTAACACCATATCCATATCCACTTTTTATATGATCGCCCAACTTGTCGGTGCAGGTGCCCTTATAAAACTCTTACTTGGAATCGATTATCTGTACTCCGTTATCATCGTAGGCATTTTAATGACCGTTTATGTAGTATTCGGCGGGATGACGGCCACCAGCTGGGTCCAGATCGTAAAAGCCGTATTATTGATGGCAGGTACGTTCATCATCTCGCTGATCGTGTTGGCCAAATTCGACTTTAGTGTGATCGAGATGTTCAAGCAAATGAAAACAGCAACCCCTTTAGGGGGCGATTTCCTCAATCCGGGGAATAAATTCAAGGATCCATTGGATACCCTTTCCCTTAATTTGGCTCTCGTCCTCGGGACAGCGGGACTGCCTCACATTCTCATCCGATTCTTTACGGTAAAAGACGCCATCACTGCCAGGAAGTCCGTCGTTTATGCCACATGGATCATCGGAATCTTTTATATCATGACCATTTTCCTTGGATTTGGAGCCGCGGCCTTTGTTGGTTATGACAAAATCATCGCGGCGAATGCTGCCGGCAATATGGCGGCTCCGCTGCTTGCCGATGCCATCGGCGGTGACTTCCTGTTCGCCTTCGTGTCTGCAGTTGCCTTCGCTACCATCTTGGCGGTTGTGGCCGGACTCGTTCTATCGGCTGCCTCTGCCTTTGCCCATGATTTTTATGGCCATATCATTCGCAAAGGCCAGGCCACCGACAAAGAACAAGTCGTTGCGGCTCGCTGGGCATCAATCGGAGTGTCGGTCCTTTCCATCATCCTTGCCTTGTTTGCCCAAAACATGAATGTCGCTTTCCTTGTATCCCTTGCCTTTGCAGTGGCTGCCAGTGCCAACCTGCCCATCATCATCTTCACGGTATTCTGGAAACGCTTTAACACCGCCGGGGCTGTTACGGGGATGGTCGTCGGGCTGGCCAGTTCTTTGATTCTTGTTTTCCTTAGCCCCAATGTCTGGTC
>NZ_PHNG01000767.1:0-43000 GCF_002803435.1 Bacillus sp. mrc49
TCAGCCAGCATGTTGCGGCCCTTCCTCCCCTGTCTGGTTTGGATGGCATGAAGGGACCGATCGGAGTCGGAGCAGGGGAAACATTTGCTGAATGTGTATGCAGGGGATTGCAAAACTGTTTGGATGAGGAGTTCGGGAACCGGAAGTTCAACGAGGAGGCTCTTGTTTCGGTGAAGCTGACTGAGGTGGATGACGAGCGCTGCACGTATTATTTACAAGCACTGACCCGTCTGCAAGGTGAACCGATCATCGGCCTTGGCAGTGATGTGTCCGGTTTTCCAGCAGTATGGGTAGGAACGAGCGATGGCTGGTCGGGAGCTGTCGGTTTGAATGTCACGCTCGGATTGCGTGAGGCGTTGAAAAAGGCCATCATGAAGGTCCAAAATCAAACCATTTGCCTTACCGCTTCAGATTTCGCTGCATCATCCGAGCATCCGGCAGAACGCGCAGCAGAGGACCTTGTGATTCCTGCATGTGAAGGGACAGCGAGTTCCGAATTGGTACGCTCCGCGATGCAGGCAGTGGAACAGGGCGGCAAGCGGCTCTTCGTTTTCGAAGTGGAAACGGAAACTGTTTTGCAAGAAGAACTGGCAGGGGTGTTCGGGGTGTTTTTGCGAGAGGGGGAATCAGGGTGAAAACTGACGTATCGGTTGTCGGGGAAGGCGTATTGGCCGACCAGGTTCATCGGGACTTATCCGGCACATACCAGGTCCATCGCCTATCCGATTTCACGGCAGGAATTCCTAAGGACACCGCTTTGCTCCTGGTGCTGCAGGATGCCTGGGATCCCGCCGTCCATTTGAAGGCGGAAGAGCTGGCAAGGTCACAAAACATCCCTTGGCTGAGAGGGTTCGTATCGTTTGGAGAAGGTGTGGTCGGCCCGCTGGTGCGAGCGGGCATACCCGGCTGCTCCCAATGTGCCGACCTGAGGCAGCTCATGGCCGGGCGTGACCGAAAGGAAATGTGGGGCATCAAAAAGCAGCTCCTGGGAAATGGCGGGATCGGGCGGGATGCCGCAGCGTCGCGCTCAGGTCTGTTGCAGATGTCTCATTTGATTGGGGAGGAAGTAAGGAAGGCGATGAGCGGCGATCAGCCCCGTTCTGAGGGGCGGGTGGCATTCATCCATCTGAAAACGCTTAATGGGTCATGGCATTCGTTTTTACCTGATCCATTGTGTCCGATTTGCAGTCAATTGCCCGATGACTCGATGAATCGGGCAAGGATATCCTTGCAGCCAAGTCCGAAAATCAGCCCCGGCAGTTACCGTACCCGTTCAATGGAGGACCTGGGTAAAGTTTTGGCCAGGGATTATTTGGACACTCGCACGGGTTTCCTCAATAGTAAAATGATAGACCTCATTCCGCCATTTGCCGATGTCAGTGTTAATTTGCCTTTGTTCATAGGCGATGAGGGGACGGCTGGGCGGACGCTTTCCTATGCAGCTAGCGAGATGACGGCCATATTGGAGGGACTTGAGAGGTATTGCGGAATGGAGCCGCGCGGCAAGAGGACCGTGGTGCATGACAGCTACAACAACCTGAAAGATCAAGCGCTTGATCCAATCAAGATAGGCGTTCACGCAGAGAAGAATTATGCACAGCCAGATTTTCCGTTTCAACCGTTCGATCCTGACCGCTCGATTGATTGGGTATGGGGATATTCGTTCATGCAGGAGCGGCCGATTTTAATTCCAGAGCTGCTCTCCTATTACAGCTTGGGCTGTGGAAACGGGTTTGTCTATGAAACCTCCAATGGGTGCGCTCTTGGCGGCAGTTTGGAGGAGGCCATCTTCTACGGAATCATGGAAGTGGCGGAACGTGATTCGTTTCTGATGACATGGTATGCACAGCTTCCTCTGAACCGGATCGACCCCTATTCGGCCGATGATAAAGAGCTGGAATTGATGATAGACAGGGCAAAGGCAGCGGCCGGATATGATATCCAGCTGTTCAATTCGACGATGGAACACGGTATACCGAGTGTATGGGCACTGGCGAAAAACAGGAAAGGAAAAGGATTGAATCTCATATGTGCGGCAGGGGCCCATCTTGATCCGGTCCGGGCGGTGAAAAGCGCGGTTTTCGAGTTGGCGGGCATGATGCTGACCCTTGACGAGAAGTTGGAGGAAGACAAGGAGGAAATCGAGAAAATGTTCCAGGACTCCTCCCTTGTACGGAAAATGGATGATCATGGCATCCTGTACGGTTTGCCGCAATCGGAGGCACGACTGGATTTTTTATTGAAACCGGAACGCCCCATGCGGACGTTTGCTGAAGAATTCGGGGAAATCGAGAAACATCAGGACTTGACTGATGAACTGCAAAGCATTCTTGAGGAGTTTCGCCGTTTGAAGCTTGACGTGATCGTGGTGGATCAGACGACGCCTGAAATCGAGCGTAATGGATTACATTGCGTCAAAGTGCTGATTCCGGGAATGCTGCCGATGACATTCGGCCATCATCTTACACGGGTGACAGGACTTGAGCGGGTACTCAGGGTACCAATGGAACTTGGATATGTAAAACGGCCGCTTGAATTCGAACAGCTCAACCCGCATCCGCATCCGTTTCCATAAAGGTGGATTAAGGAGGTAGGGGGATGAGTTTAGAGACATTTCTTCATAATTTGCATTTTGACATTGAAAAGGCAAGTCCGCCTGACTGGGAAGTGGATTGGGATGATGCACCGCTTACGTTCAAGCTTTACCGTGACTTGCCACAGTTCCCGTTGTCGCTGGAGGTTCCGCTTGCACTGGATGGATCCGCCAGGTTTTCGAAGCCTGACGGAAGCGTAATCGGCCATTTTCTTTGGTATGCCTATGGTCTTACCCAAATCAGCCAAGCGCAGAGAGCCTCGGATCCCGATGACCTGATGCAGTCATTCCGGCGTTTCCCCCCATCAGGGGGGGCGCTGTATCCAAGTGAGCTGTATGTATACTTGAAGACGGAGGAATTCCCGGACGGCGTGTACCATTATGATGCAGCCCACCATCGATTGGTGCTGTTGCGGGAAGGGAATTTTGATTCATATTTAATCAAGGCCCTAGGTGATCGCTTCAATGCATCCGCTTGTTTTGGCGCCGTATTTGTATCGACGATGTTCTGGAAAAATTTTTATAAATATAATAATTTCTCATATCGGCTGCAAGGTCTTGATGCTGGCGTGCTTATCGGACAACTGCTGGAAGTGGCAAAACGGTTCGGGATGAACACGAGGGTGTGCTTTCAATTCCTGGATCGTGCCATCAATCACCTTCTTGGATTATCGGAAGAGGAAGAAAGCGCCTATGCAATGATTGCCTTATCGAAGGAACCAGTAAAACTGGAGAAGGATGAGGATACAGGGGAGGATGCCACTGCGACCGGTCTGTGCCAGGAATTGCCCCTTATCCAGCCGGAACACTATGTTCGATCGGTTGTGGTCAGGGATTTCCCGTTGTTAACGAAAATGAATGGAGCATCGATGATCGAATCCAGTCAAATGATTCGACCTGTAGAAGCCAGGGAACAAAGGGAATGCGAGGGACATGTAATCGCCCTGCCTATCGTGAAGAGAATGTCCTACGATTTGGCATCGGTTTGCAAAAAACGCTTTTCCCCTGAAATGGACTTCATTTTAGAAAAGGTAAGTCAAGAGCGGCTCGCCCTTCTCCTTCAAGAGGCAACAGCCGCGTTCACCTATCAAAATGACCTGGATGAAGACAATGAGCATCGCGTAACCATCTATGCAAGCTTATATAATGTAGAAGATATGGAGGATGGTGCCTACCTGTATGAAAGGACGACACATTCGTTAAGGCTGATAAGGCCAGGAGATCATCGGCTTCGATTGCAGTGCGGGATGTCCCTCGATGTCTTGAATTTTCAGCAAGTCCCGATCTGCATCCATGTGGCGGGTGATCGGACGTACTTCAAGTCTCAGCTTGGATACAGGGGATACCGGATCCAGCAAATGGAGGCGGGGATGCTCGTGCAGCGAATATTGTTGGCGGCATCTGCCCTCGGAATGAATGGGCATCCGCTGCTGGGGTTCGACGTCAATATGTGTGATGAGCTTTATAAAATGGGCGGATCTCAAGGGAAAACATCCCTGATCCAGATCCCGATCGGAGCGTACCGCAATCGCCCATGGCTAAAGGGGGGACTGCATAGCTAAACGAATGAAACGAAGGCCACCGTCCCTGTTTGGGAAGGGTGGCCTTCGTTATTTGGAGGAAGTAAGACTCAGTGGGTGTCCGTTAATGCCTGCAAGGTTTTTTCCCTGATGCTTATCCTGTTTTTATAATCCTTTGAAACCAACTCGGTATAAAGTAAATCGAACAGCAATAGGAGCGGCAGCAAGGGAGAGATGTTCTGCCCCATATGCATGCTGTTTTTGCTTGTGACCAATAACGATAGGTCACTTAACCGTGAGAGCTCGGAATTCTTATTGCCTGTGAAAACCAAGATCAGGGCGCCTTGCTTCTTGGCGATTTTCATCGCGCGGATGACCTCTTTTGTCGCACCGCTAATGGATATGCCGATGACAACACTTTCCTGGTTGCTTAAAGCGGCATCCATCATCGACTGATGGGGGTCCGTGATCGCTTCGACAGACAGGCCGATCCTGAAAAACTTCGATTTGAACTCATGAGCGGCTATACCTGAGCTGCCAATGCCGTAGACATGTATCCTTTTTGCATTCGTAAGGAAAGAGACCGCTTTTTGGATATCCTCATAAGAAGTGATATGAAAGGTATCATCGATGATGCTCATGTGATCTTGATATAATTTCGCGAAATAATCGACCTGCTTTAGATCCTTCATATGTATCGGCGAATTGCGAAGGTCGACGAATCGTTTTAACTCATGCTTAAACTCATTGAAACCGGAAAAAGCTAATTTCTGGCAGAAACGAGTGATCGTTGCCGGCGAAATATGCAGTTTTTTGGCGATTTGACTAATGGTTAACTGACTCACTTCCTCAGGGTGCTGCAGAATATAGTTGGCTAATTCTTCTTCCGTTTTGGTGAATTTACTCATG
The DNA here is from genome assembly GCF_002803435.1 of Bacillus sp. mrc49. Lineage (NCBI taxonomy): Bacteria > Bacillati > Bacillota > Bacilli > Caryophanales > Bacillaceae > Bacillus > Bacillus sp. mrc49. The sequence goes on from NZ_PHNG01000767.1 coordinate 5,023, forward strand.
CTGCATTCGATTCCATATATGAGGTTTTCTGCTAAATATTCCAAATGACCACCCATTCCAGGCAAAATTGATTCTATGTATAGTTTAATGTATCCAGTAAGGACGTCAATAACCGATATCTTTTAATGATGGCGATCGATCGTCAAACCTGTCATATTTCAGCCTGTTCAAACAAGGAAGGCGGATTTCTTGCTTGGAAGCGTTTTATTATACTGGACAAAACAATGAAGTTGTAGGAAGATATTCTAATGGAAATCAGCCAATTCAGTGGGTGGAATGAAAAAATACTCGATTCATCCGTATTTCCCGATGCCGTTTCCGCGAAAAGATGAGTGTATCATCCAAGGATAATGGGAGAAAAAAAACCACTTAAATATTATTCCTATATAAAATTATAAAATCTAGTATAATTAAATTGTCCACTTCTTTAAGAATGAGGAAGTTGCGTTACGTACCTTCCGTGGGACTGGATTGGTTAAGGTTCACCTCAATAACGGAGCCAAGTTTCCTTAGCTTTCTGATCAATGAAAAAGATCGATTTGAAAGTGAATGATGGGGTGTTATAGTATTCCTTGGAAAACATTTTTGAGAAATGTATGGAGTTAGGGGAGTGTTGCATATCTGTTGTCCAAACTACAGGATGGTAGGGGAGCGGGAGAAAATAAGGCTCGTCCCAGGTTAGATGACGATGGTGCCAACCGTTCCAAAACTGATGTGATGCACAAATTGAAAAAATTACTTTTTAAAAACATGGGGGATCAAGGAATGATAGATGAGAAAGCAATCCGTATTGAGAAAGACTTTCTTGGTGAAAAGGCAATTCCGGCAAATGTGTACTATGGAATTCAGACTTTACGCGCTGTAGAAAATTTTCCGATTACCGGATACAAAGTCAATGAAGAGATGATTCGTGCATTGGCGATGATAAAGAAAGCGGCGGCGTTAGCCAACATGGACACAAAGCGTTTGTATGAGGGTATAGGGAATAGTATCGTGAAGGCTTCTGATGAAGTGATTGAAGGGAATTGGCATGAGTATTTCATCGTCGATCCAATTCAGGGCGGCGCCGGAACATCGATGAATATGAACATTAATGAAATCGTTGCCAATCGGGCCATAGAACTGATGGGGCACGATAAAGGCGACTATAGCAAAGTTAGTCCGAACAGCCACGTCAACATGTCACAGTCGACCAATGACGTCTTCCCGACGGCCATTCATATTTCGACACTGCGATTATTAGAGCGTTTACTGGAGACGATGACGAAGATGGGGTCCGTCTTTAAAGCGAAAGCGAAACAATTCGATCACGTCATCAAAATGGGCCGTACTCACCTTCAGGATGCCGTGCCTATTCGTCTCGGCCAAGAATTCGAGGCATATAGCCGTGTGCTGGAGCGGGATATAAAAAGAATCAGCCAATCACGCCAGCATCTATATGAAGTGAACATGGGAGCGACAGCGGTCGGAACCGGTTTGAATGCCGATCCACGTTATATCGAAAATGTCGTGAAATATTTAGCTGAAATCAGTGAAATGCCGCTTGTTGGTGCAGAACACTTAGTGGATGGCACACAAAACACGGATGCTTATACCGAAGTATCGGCTGCCTTGAAAGTATGTATGATGAATATGTCAAAAATCGCGAACGACTTACGTTTGATGGCTTCAGGACCAAGAGCTGGATTAGGGGAAATCACGCTTCCTGCACGTCAACCAGGTTCATCGATCATGCCTGGAAAAGTGAATCCGGTCATGCCTGAATTGATCAACCAAGTAGCTTTCCAAGTAATTGGGAACGATAATACGATTTGCCTCGCCTCTGAAGCAGGTCAATTGGAATTGAACGTAATGGAGCCTGTACTCGTATTCAATTTATTGCAATCGATCAGCATCATGAACAATGCCTTCAACGTATTCACCGATTATTGCTTGGCAGGTATCGAAGCTAATGAGGAACGCTTGAAAGAATATGTCGAAAAAAGCGTGGGCGTGATCACGGCCGTCAATCCGCATCTAGGATATGAAGTCGTTTCACGTATCGCGCGTGAAGCGATCTTGAAAGGCAAATCCGTTCGCGAGCTTTGCCTGCAGTATGATGTGTTGACCGAAGCAGAATTGGATTTGATCCTAAACCCTTATGAAATGACGAAGCCGGGTATAGCGGGCGCTTCTCTTTTCGATCGGGAATAAGGAATAAGTGTAGAATGAGATGTTTCTTCGAAGAACTATGCCTTGAGTTAGGGGCATAGTTCTTTTTTTCTAACGTAGCGGTCATGACGTTAATTTTAAGTACCCGAAGACCACATAAATTGTAGTTAAATCATTACTATTGGCTTTTACTAGGAAGTTTCGGTGTTATTCGCGATTGTGGTAGTGCATCCATAATCAAATGTCCGGCTTCTTCATTCCCTTCCCTTAGGGCTTGTTTTAGTTAGGGATAACAGTTGTTGCATACAAAAAGAGATGGTATGAGTTTTACTCATACCATCTCTTCGTTTAACGTTTTTTTCATGTTCGACGTATCCCATGGAACTCCCTCATTGAATAGCATCGACGAATCTTTTAGTGATTTGCTGGGGCCTGGTGATGGCGCCCCCGACTACTACTGCATGTACGTTCATATCCAATACGGAACGCGCGATTTCCGGTGTTATGACATTCCCTTCAGCGATGACTTTTGCCTTTTTCACGGCGCTTACGATTTCCTTCAGCACCGCATAGTTGTCGTGATAAATTTTCTGTCCGCTCGTTTCGTTTGTATAGCCGTATAAAGTAGGCGCGACAATGTCGAATCCTAATTGGTCGGCGTATATGGCCTCCTCTTTGGAGGATACATCGGCCATGAGCAAAACATCTGGATATTTTGCCCGTATTTCATCGAAAAACTGCTTTAACGTTTTGCCGTCCGGCCGTACACGCGCTGTTGCATCGGTCGCAATGATTTCTGCTTTCGTTTCCATCAATGCATCGATTTCCATCATGGTAGGGGTGATATAGACATCGTTTTGTCCATAGACCTGTTTAATGATCCCGATGACTGGCAGGTCGACATTTTTCTTGATCTCGATTATATCGGCTACAGAGTTAGCGCGAATGCATTTCGCACCGCCTTCCTTTGCGGCGACAGCCATGCGCCCCATGATGAAAGAACTGTGCAGCGGCTCATTCTCCAATGCCTGACAAGACACGATCAATCCCTTATGAATGGTATCCAGCACATTTTGCATGTGTAACACTCCCTTATCGTTTATCTATCCGCTTAGTGGCCCAAATACTCTTCCACTTCATTTTTGATGATCGTTACTTGTGGTCCGTAAACGATTTGAATGCCTTTTCCTTGTTTGACGACGCCCTTGGAACCGGTTTGTTTGATGACGTCTTCTTTTACCAAAGCTTCATCCTTTACCGTGACGCGCAAGCGAGTTGCACAGCAATCGACGATCTCGATATTTTCCTGTCCGCCCAAGCCCTCGACAATGGTCTCGGTTCTTTCCGATGCCGCCACTTGTTGCGAGACGGCTTGTTCCTCATCTTCACGGCCAACCACTTTTAAGTTCTTTCTCTTGATCAAGAACTTGAACGTGAAGTAGTAAAGGAAGAACCACGGAATGCCCACTACCAGGACATAAATCCAATTAGTTTTACTGATCCCCTGGAGTATCCCGAATAAGGTGAAATCGATAAAGCCTCCAGAGAAGGTTTGACCGATCGTGATATTGAATATATCTGCCATCATGAACGCCAAGCCGTCGAATATGGCATGAAATACATAAAGGATCGGAGCGACGAATAAGAAACTGAACTCCAGCGGCTCGGTAATGCCTGTTAAGAAGGACGTTAAGGCTGCTGAAAGAAGCAAACCGGCCACTACCTTCTTGTTTTTTGGTTTAGCACAATGATAGATGGCCAATGCGGCTCCCGGCAAACCAAACATCATCGTGATGAACCGTCCGGACATGAACCGTGATACCCCTTCATAGTACTTGGTCGTAGTTGGATCGGCCAATTGGGCGAAGAAGATATTCTGCGTTCCGCTCACCAGCTGGCCTTTGATCTCCATCGTTCCGCCTAAAGCAGTTTGCCAGAAAGGGAGATAGAAGATATGGTGAAGCCCTAACGGCCCGAGCATGCGCAAAATGAATCCGTAGAAGAAGGTTCCAATCGTTCCTGTGCTCGTTACCAGTGCACCAAGCTGGTTAATGAAAAGCTGGAAGTAAGGCCATACGACAAACAATAAGGCTCCGACCAGGATGGATGCGAATGAAACGATGATTGGGATGAAACGGGAGCCCCCGAAGAATCCCAATACTTGTGGAAGCTGAATTTTATTATATTTATTATGCAAAAATGCCGCGGTGATACCAACTATGATACCGCCGAACACCCCAGTCTCCAGTGTTTGGATTCCAACAGCCATTCCCTGTCCGGCACCAGCCAAATTATCCTTGGCAAGCTCCCCGGTTATTTGAAGCAGTGCATTGATCGAACTATTCATCACGAAGTAGCCGATCATGGCTGCCAGGGCAGCGGTCCCTTTATCCGAACGAGCTAAGCCTACGGCGACGCCGACGGCAAAGATGACAGGCAAGTTGGCGAAAACGATATTGCCTGCAGAGCTCATGATCGTGAATATAGCCTGCAACCAGGCAAAATCCAAAAATGGATAAGCCTCAACTGTATTAGGATTGGAAAGAGCACCGCCGATTCCCAGCAATAATCCGGCCGCTGGTAAAACGGCAATCGGGAGCATAAAAGATTTACCGAACTGCTGCGCTTTCTCAAAAGCTTTCTTCATAAAACATTCCTCCCTTATTCATTGAGCCTATGACCCTCTCTATTTATTGGCTAAGCTATACCTGTATATTAATTCCCCATAAAAGCGTTTACAATAAGGAACCAAGAGATATCAATTGTTTTCAATAAGAGGCAGATTTCTCTGAAAACATTTTCAACACATGGACGGACATGAAAATCAAAACGGTTAAAGAATTCCCAAAATAGGTAGGATCAGTGGATGTGGCTCGTTGTAAAGTTATATGAATATAGTGAAGGATCATAAAGAACTTACTGATATAATTCGGTTATTGGTAGTTAAATGGTCGTTTTTCATGGATTTGAACATTTTTTCTTATCAAATCCGAATATTATCTTGTGCAATTGAAAAAAAGTATATATAATTACCTCAAATGATAGTTTTGGCAGGTGAAAAGTCATCTTACCGATAAACACTAATGAAACGAAGAAATTGCTTTCTCATATGTATAATGAGGTATCGAAGGAATTGTTCGGTTTTGGTACGACGGTGCTCAAGGTTACCGTCGAACTGAATGTGATTACATTTCAGGCCAAACATCGCCGTGCACCACGCTCCGAGGCTTTGGAGGGAGAAGTTCCCAGCCTGAAGCAGGAGGTTGATTTTCATATGTCACTGCTTTATAAAAAGAAATTGAGACAAAAATTGGAAACGCAAACGGATTGGGAGATCGAAGCGGTCTTGAGGGATTATGACTCAGCGACGCAGCGGGCTTTCACCAATATTGTATTGAAGGAAACTATTTAATCCTATAAATGGATTTCGCTCCGGATATATCTGGAGCGAACGCCGCAATAGTACCAAAATGATAAGTTTTATCTTTGTTTACAAAGAAAAGACAATCTTGGGTAGAATGCTAATTCTATTTAAGATTGTCTTTTTTTACATGTATGGCTGTAAAAAGGGAATTTTATACAATATCAAATTGGAGGGTTCGATGATGAAAAAAATAATTAGCTTATTCATGATGTTCACAGTGTTCACACTAGTTTTAGCCGCTTGTTCCTCAAAGGAGGAGGGGAAGGGAAAACCGGCCAAGTTAGTCGTTTCGACTTGGGGATTTGCCGATGATTTCTTCCGCCCTGAGGTCTATGAGCCTTTTGAAAAGGAGCATAATGTTAAGATCGTCGTCGATTCAGGAAATAATGCAGATCGACTGAATAAGGTACGCCAAGCAAATAGTGACGTGGATGTCATCTATTTATCCGATTATTATGCACAGCAGGGGATCGATGAAGGGTTATTCGAAAAAATCGATGCTGCAAAGGTTCCGAACATGAAACAGATCTACGACCAAGCGAAGGCCCCGAATGGCGCCGACTATGGCCCGGCCTATACGATTGCCCAATTTGGGATTGCCTATAATCCCGATGAAGTGAATGCACCGATTTCCTCGTGGAAAGATCTTTGGAGCAAGGATTTGAAAGGAAAAATCACGATTCCATCCATTACTTCAACGACTGGCCCGATGTTTTTGGATGCAGCTTCGAAAGTAAGCGGAAGTAAGGAATTCAATGAAGATAAGGCCTTTGCCCAAATGAAAAAGATCATGCCGAATGCGGTAAAAGAGTACGGGCAAACATCCGAGTTCGTCAACATGTTCTCGCAAGGGGAAATTGCGGCTGGCCCGATCATGGAAATGTATTTCAGTGATTTACAGGAAGCCGTCCCGAATGCGAAGTTCATTGCTCCGAAAGAAGGCGGATACGCGGTCATGAATACGGTGAATATCGTAAAAGCCAGCGATCAAAAGGAATTGGCTGAAGAGTTCATGAATTACATCTTAAGCAAGGAAGTACAGGAAAAATCAGCGAAGGCGAAAATCGACTCACCTGTCAATACGGAAGTGAAGCTGTCTGAAAAAGAGGCGAAAGGCTTAACATATGGTGAAGACGTCATTAACAGCCTGCGTGTCCTGGACATGAAGTTCGTTAATGAAAACTCGAAACAATGGATCGATCGCTGGAATCGTGAGCTTGCACACTAAGAATGGAATGAGGTTTGATGAATGAAGAAAAAACTGATTCTCGATGTGGATACTGGAATAGACGATGCAATCGGGATCATTCTCGCCGTGAAAAGCCGTCAATTCGACATATTGGCGATTACAACCGTAAACGGCAATGTATCACTTGATACGGCCACTCTTAACACGTGCAAGATACTCGATATGCTCGGCGAACAAGACATTTCAGTCATAAAGGGCGCAGATGCCCCCCTCATCAGGCCCTCCTTTTTTGAGCACAGGATCCATGGGGAGGATGGGATAGGGGGCGCCCTCGCGAACGTCCCCGTTACGAAGCAGCCTGATGATGGGTTTGCTGCTGATTTCATCATCAATTCCATTTTGAACTTTCCGGAAGAAGTGACGCTGATCATGACGGGACCGCTTACGAATTTGGCACTTGCGGTGAAGAAATGTCCGCAAATCACCCAGCTGGTGAAGGAAGTCATTTTCATGGGCGGAGTTGTACAAGGGGGCGGCAATGTTACGCCGACCTCCGAATATAACGCATACGTCGATCCGGAAGCAGCCAAAATCGTCCTGCATGCAGGGTTCCGGTCGATCACCCAGGTCGGTCTCGATGTCACGAGAAAGGTGCTGCTGAGCGAGGCGCATATCCAAGCGATTCAAAATCAAGAGCTTGCTGACTATATAAGCGAAAGCACATCAGACTATCGGAAAAGGTATTTTGAGCGGAATGGTGTTTGGGCATGCGCCATGCATGATCCATTGGCGGTCGGCGTCGCTTTGCAAAAAGATCTTGTCACGACAAAAGAATATTATGTAGATATAGAAACAAAAAGTGAGATTTGTGATGGACAGATGGTTTGCGACTTTCAGGACCGGCTGATGAAGCCTGCGAATGTGCATGTTTGTCTGGATGTCAATGCAGAAGCGTTTTTCGACCTGTTCATTCGCACCATCCATTCATAAATCAAACGATCAGGGGGCTCCGAGGTGAAAAAACGCTATTTATACCTGCTGCTGTTGCCAGGGTTACTTTTTTTGACGGTTTTCATGATCATTCCCATCTTTTTGACGATAGGGACGACATTCATCAATGACAATGGTTTTTCGATACAAGGATATCTGGATTTTTTCAAAGATCGATACTTTATTGAAATCCTGCTCACGACACTTAAGGTGAGTCTGTTCACGACGATCCTTTGTATTCTCTTAGGTTTTCCAGCAGCCTATTATATTTCGAAACTAAAACAAAGAAAAAAAGCGATCATGCTTTTGCTGACGATTTTTCCGCTCCTGACGAGCCCGGTCGTCCGCTCATTCAGCTGGATGGTGATCATCGGTAAAAACGGTGTGGTGAATAAATTGCTTATGGGCATCGGCTTGATCGACAAGCCGCTTGACATATTGTATACGCCGACGGCGATCATCATCGGCTTGGTCCATTTATTCCTGCCTTTGATCATCGTAACGCTGGTAGGCGTAATGGAAAACATCGAGACCGATTTATTGAAGGCGGCGGAGAGCCTTGGAGCTTCACGGCTGGCCGTGTTTTCAAAGGTGATCATCCCGCTTTCCGTTCCAGGCTTGGTCATTGGCAGCATCCTCGTTTTTGTAGGAAGCTTCACGGCGTATACGACGCCAGCCTTATTAGGCGGGAAGCAGCGAGTCATTTCGACATTTCTTTATCAAAATGCCATAACCTTGAATGAGTGGCAGGTGGCATCGATCGTCGCGACGATCATGATTGCCGTAACCGTCCTTATCATCTCGATCATGAATGGTTTGGCAAAAAAATTAAATCCAAAGGGGTAGAGGTGTATGCAGGAAAAAAATCGAGGATTGGCCCTGTTTACTCTCCTGGTGTTTCTCTTTTTACTAGGGCCTTTACTGATCATATCCGTTACGTCATTCGAGGGCGGAAATATTTTGAAATTCCCGCCAGAAGAGTTTTCTTTAAGATGGTATGAAAATATTTTCAAGGTGGACATGTTTTTAGTCGCATTCAAAACGTCCATTCTTGTTTCGCTTGCCGGCAATCTATTGGCGCTATTACTGGGAGTTCCGGCTGCTTATGCATTAAGCAGGGTTGATTTTAAAGGGAAGTCCGTCATTAATGCGTTTTTCGTTTCGCCGATCTTAGTTCCGGGCATCGTGCTTGGCTTTGCGTTTTTGCGTTATATTGTGGGAACGTATCAGCTTCCGATCCATGCGGCCCTGTTTGTCGGGCATACAGTCATCATGCTGCCGTTCATCATCCGCGTGATTTCCTCAAGCCTGTCAAACTTCGATTTTTCCATCGAAGAAGCGGCCGAGAGTCTTGGGGCAAGTAAGCTGGGGACATTCTTCACGGTCGTCCTCCCGAATATAAAATCAGGAATCCTGGCAGCCGTGATGATTGCCTTTTTGGAATCCTTCAATAATGTGGACATTTCCGTTTATATGACGGGTCCTGGAGTTAGCACGTTCCCGATTCAGATGCTGACGTATGTAGAGAATTATTTCGATCCGACCATTTCGGCCATTTCCGTATTGCTCATGTTCATAACGGCATTCTTCATGTTCATGGTTGAACGGCTCATGGGCTTGTCTTATTTCACAAAACGATAAAGGAGGTAATGATGGATGGCGTTATTCACTTTACAAGATGTATCTGTAGCCTATAACAAACAGAATATTTTAAAGGACTTCAACCTGGAGATTGAAAAAGGGAAATTGGTCTCCCTCCTTGGCCCGAGCGGCTGTGGGAAAACGACGACCCTGCGTTTGATCGCCGGCTTTTTACAGGCGAACGAAGGAAGATTCTTATTCAAGGATAAGGATTATACGAAGGTTCCCGTCAACAAGCGGAACTTTGGCTTTGTATTCCAAAACTATGCTTTATTCCCGCATTTGTCGATCTTCGATAATATTGCCTTCGGTCTGCGCCTAAGAAAGAATTCAAAGGCGGAAATTGAAAAAAAAGTAATGAATGTGCTCGAAATCGTAAATTTAAAAGGATTTGAAAAACGGTATCCCCAAGAGCTATCCGGCGGGCAAAAGCAGCGGGTCGCGATTGCGAGGGCGCTGGTGATCGAACCTGATATCCTCTTGTTTGACGAGCCATTGAGCAACCTTGATGCGAACTTAAGGGTGAATATGCGGGTCGAAATTCGCCGCATCCAACAGGAACTGGGTATTACGACGGTTTATGTTTCCCATGATCAGGAAGAATGTTTTTCCATATCCGACCAAGTGGCGATCATGAATAAAGGGGTCATCGAGCAGCTGAGTGATCCTGCGACCATCTACAAATATCCTGAAACCAAATTCGTCGCAGATTTCATCGGCTTCAAGAACTTCATTGACTTCGATAAACGGACGAATCATGACGGTAAAATTGTTCTGAATAAATCCGGCTACTCCTTCGTATTGGATAAGGATGCCCGGATGGCCAATCATGCCGGGAAAATAGGCGCGATCAGACCGGACGATTTGTTGATCAGGGAAAAGGATGATGCCGCAGCCGTGCAGGAAAATAGTGTATCCGGGAGAGTCAAGGTAAGCACGTATCTTGGAAGAAGCTATCAATACGTCGTTGAAACGCCAATAGGGGATTTCATCGTCAATAAGGAAATGACGGAATCCTACCGGATGGGTCAGGAGATCGTCCTTGAAGTTCCGAGAAGCCAGATGGTGCTTGTCGATTAGGTTAGGGGGGGAAGTTATGCGAATGGATATGCTTATAAAAGATATCAACATTTTCAACAGTTACTTTAAGAGGTTCATGAAAGGGAACGCGGCCATCAAGGACGGCAGGTTCTATTATATTGGAGCTGGGGAGCCGGATGCCTTTGCTGCCGATCGGATTCTCGATGGAAAGGGGAAGTATCTGATCCCTGGACTGATCGATATCCACCTGCATATTGAAAGCACGATGGTGACACCGGCCACGTTTTCCTATGGCCTCATCAAGAATGGCGTGACCACAATCGTGCCGGAACCGCATGAAATGGCCAATGTTTTCGGTATTTCCGGAGTGAAGGAAATGATCAAGGCGAGTAAAGAGTGTGTCGCGGATATGTTTTATGCCATCCCGAGCTCCGTCCCTGCGACATCGATGGAAACGACGGGCGGTTCCATCGAAATTTCCGACATGGACGAATTGATGCAAACCGAGGATATTATCTGTCTCGGCGAAATCATGAATTACTATGAGGTCATCTCCGACCCCGAATGCAAAACGAATAAAATCCTGTCTCACATCCGTTCCCATTATCCAGATCTGATCATAGAGGGGCACGTTCCAAAGCTGCTCGACTTGGACTTGCAAAAGATCATTCATGCCGGAGTGGATTCAGATCATACGCACCAGACCGTTGAAGGGTTGGATGCGCGGATCGCTGCCGGGATGTTCATTGAGATACAAGAGAAATCGATGACTGAAGAAGTGATGGATTATTTGAAGGAAAATCAAGTGGATGAGCATTTCTGCTTCGTCACCGATGACGTCATGACCGACTCTTTCCAAAAAAGGGGGCATCTGAATGTCCTGTTAAAGAAAGCGATCCAAATGGGCATGTCCCCGGAAAAAGCGATATATGCTTGTACGTATACACCGGCACAGCGGATGCGGATGCATGATCGCGGCGCCATTGCCCCTGGAAAGGTGGCAGACTTCCTGCTTATCTCGGACTTGCAAAGCTTTGACATCGAGCAGGTATATAAAAACGGCGAGCTCGCTTATGATTCGTCACAGCCTTACGTGCAGGAAGCAAGCGGCAAGCAATTTCCGGAACACTTCTATCAAAGTGTGAAGCTTGCGGACCTGAGCGAAAACGATTTTCACCTATCTGTACCGGATGAGCAGGGACAAGCTAAGTGCCGGATCATCAATGTGCAGAATGGTTCCACCTTCACAAGTGAAACACATGATTGGCTCACGATGGAGAATGGTGAATTATGTTGGGAAGAAAGCCCCTACGGGTTGATTGCCACCTTCGAACGGTATGGGAAAAACGGCAACCGGGCCCACGGCCTGATCACCGGCGATGTTTTGAAACGGGGAGCGGTTGCCACCACCTATTCACATGATAACCATAATCTATTGGTGATCGGCCGCAATAAGCAGGACATGGTGATGGCCGCTAACGAAGTCATCAGGAACCAAGGCGGCGTCTGCAGTGTCCATGACGGCAAGATCCTCTCGATGATTCACCTTCCAGTGGGGGGGATCCTTTCCGAAGAACCGATGGACATCGTATCGGAACAAGTCGAGCGACTGACTGACTCGCTTAAATCGTTAGGCTACGAACATTATAATGTCATCATGTCATTAAGCACCTTATCGCTCCCAGTCAGCCCGGCCCTGAAAATAACGGACCATGGATTGATCAACGTAAATGAAGGGAAAGTAGTCCCTCTCATAATAAAATAAGAAAAGGGATTATCCGAAGGTGGATAATCCTCTTTTCCTATTTAATGTTGAGTATGATTTCAAAAAAATGGAAATATATGATAAGATAAAGGGACAACTGAGGATAGAGTGGTAGGTCACATACTTTTCCATCTAATTATGGATGGGAAGGAGGTGACTGCATGATTCATTTCTTATTGAACATCATGATAGATATGGGTAAAGAGATCGTTGTTGCAGTAGCAACCAGTCTTGTCCTGTCTATGTTCGCCAAGAAACGGAAAAAGAACCACTCATCCTCCCAAGATGGCAATGGTTCTTCTTCTGACGATTAAATTAAGTTAGTTGTGACCAACCACTCTTGCTAGTTGTCAGCCTCATGTTAGCGCATGGGGCTGTTTTTAGTTTATGACAATATAAGGATAACATACCCCGATTTTAAAGTAAATATTCAGACATTGAAAACAGAAGTTGAGGACCCGGATCCATTTTGTCGTCATCATTCATAAAAAAAGATTTGTGCTTTGCTCGTGAATTCGGGAGCCTTACTCGCGAAAAACGTGCGTTTACTCGCCAATTCGGACCCTGGCCTGCCTGACTGGCGAGCTATTTAAGTGCTTGATAAATAAAAGCGGGCTATCGAGACTACAAAACGCCCAAACACAATTGTGCAGTCTCCCCATTGGGCGCAACGTAAAGAACCATGAAATTATACCTTCAAAAGTCCATTCGAGAATAGTTTGACTCTTTCTTACTAATATGGTATGTTAGTTCCAATTCTTAGAAAAGGTGTGGTGTTTTATGTCGGGAGTAGGTATCAACTAATTCAGTTGAATAAGGTTTTTTAATCACTGATAAGTCAGTGGATTAAGTATGCCTTTTTTCACGGTGCAATTATGCATTTGTGAATGCCTACCTTAAGACTGCTTCCTTTTCCATAATTCGCGTAACATGTAGGTGTTACGGCGAAATTGCATGGTGGGATTTGTCCTATCATGCTTTTTTGTTGTCTATCAGGTTTATTTGACCTGCCTATTTTGTTATCGATTTTAGGTTCTTATCATTGATGAGGCCGTGCCCGCAGGAGCTTTCTACTCAAATGGCTTGTTCATTTGTAAAGGTAGGGGGGACTTTTGCGGGCATTTTTTGGATTTAAGGAGAAAATCACACTCATTCAAGGAGGATCAGGCTATGAATACGATGACTTATGAAAAATTACAATATATCCAACTAAAAGAAATGGTGAAAAACCATTGTGTAAGCGGCTTAGGGAAGGAATTGTTGGATCGGCTTCAGCCAAGCGGCGTGTTGAAGGTTGTTAAGAACCGTTTGAACGAGACGACGGAAGCGAGGAACTTATTGAACGCGGAAAGCCATATTCCTTTAAAAGGCATTTCCCATGTTGGTCTTCATATCGACAAACTGGAAAAGGGAATGATCCTGGAGCCGAGTGAACTTGTGGCGATAGCCGACTTTTTGAGAGGCTGCCGGAATATCAAGACGTTTATGACCGATAAAGCGTTCTTTGCCCCAACCCTGCATTCGTACGCGCATTCGATGACCGAATTAAGGAGCATCGAGGAAGAGATCCAATTCACGATAAAAGGGAATGCGGTTGCTTCGGAAGCCAGCAGGGATTTGAAGCGGATTCGGAATCAAATCAGCAAAATGGAAAGCAAAATAGAGGAGCGGCTGAATAAGTTCTTGAAGAGCGGGGCCAATAAAGAGTTCATTCAGGAATTCTTCATCAGCAAAAAAGATGATCGCTACACCATCCCGATCAAAGCCTCTTATAAAAACCAGGTGGCCGGAACGATCGTGGAGGTTTCGGCCAAAGGGGCCACCGTGTTCATCGAGCCAGCCACCGTGACGAAGTTGAATGCAGAATTGGCCAGCTTCAAAGCGGAGGAAGCGATGGAGGAGTATCAGCTATTGGCTACATTATCCGGCACGGTTTTCGAGCAATTGAAACCGATCAAAATCAATATCGAGCTCATCAGCCAGTATGATATGATCTTCGCAAAAGCCAAGTTCAGTAAAAGCATGGACGGGATCGAACCGAAAATCAATGGTCATGGGTATATCCGGCTAACAGGCTGTAAGCATCCGCTTTTGCCCGCCGAGAGTGTGCCATTGGATTTCGAAATCGGCCAGGATTATCGCAGCTTGATCATCACAGGACCTAATGCCGGCGGGAAAACGGTCGTCCTGAAGACGATCGGCATCCTTACGCTGGCTGCGATGTCCGGGCTTCATATTGCCGGAAAAGAGGGAACGGAGCTGGCTGTCTTCGATCACGTATTCGTCGATATTGGTGATAACCAAAGCATGGAAAATGCGCTGAGTACGTTTTCGTCGCATATGAAAAACATTTCGGAAATCATGCTTGCTGTGTCCAATAACTCGCTGCTGCTTTTCGATGAAATCGGGAGCGGAACGGAACCGAATGAAGGCGCGGCTTTGGCGATTGCGATACTGGAGGAATTTTATCAAAAGGGATGCATCACCGTTGCCACGACCCATTATGGGGAAATCAAGCGCTATTCCGAAATTCACAGCGATTTCATGAATGCGGCGATGCAGTTTAACAGTGAAACATTGGAGCCGAAGTATAAGCTGCTGATCGGCCAATCCGGAGAAAGCAATGCCCTGTGGATCGCGAAAAAAATGGATATACGTCAAAAGGTTTTGCAAAAGGCAAAACACTATATTGACAATAAAGACTATAACTTGGAACGTGTCCAGGAAGGAAAAATCAAAAAAGCGAAAGCCGAGACTCCATCAAAAAAAGCCTTGCCCCAATTAGACGTCGGTGACAAGGTAAAGGTAAGCGGACTTGACGGATATGCGATCGTCTATAAAAAGAAGGATTCATTCAATCATGTCATCGTCCTTTTCGAAGATGAATTCAAGGAAGTTCATGCAAATAAGCTGGAGCTTGAAATAAAAGCCGTCGACTTATATCCGGAAGGCTATGATCTGAACGCCCTATTCGTCAGCTACGAAGAAAGGAAATTGGATCATGACCTAAAGCGGGGATCGAAGAAAGCATTAAGGAATGTCGCGGCGGATATGCGGAAGAAGCTAAACGAATAAACAACGTTAGGGCATGGGTTCTTTATCGACCCATGCCCTTTGTGATGTCTTCGGACTATTTTCCCAGGCAAACAAGCAGTGTTCGACAGTAGTTAACTGAATAAAATGGTAATTCAAATTATTCGATTTTATCTGCTATAATTCTATTATCTATAAAATTGCAGGTAATAGGGTGTCTTCGATGAAAATCATAAAAAATCTATTTCAATATATCAACCAAAGCATCACGAGGAAATACTTGAATATCTTTCTGTTGGTTTTGATTATTCCGATTCTGTTGATTTACAATCTTATCATCGGATATGCAGAGCAAATAATAAAGAGAGATATCGTGGCGCAAAATCGGTCGAATACGGATATGATCGTCAAAAGACTGAATACGGAGATGACGGATGTCGTTTTGCAGCTCCAGTTGATTGCTGGAAAAGATACCGATGCAAAGCTTGATTATGTTCGCATGTATACTCAATCGAAGCAGGCCATTTCGCAAAGCTCCATTATCCATTCCATCTACTTTTTAGACCATAGCAAAAAGATAAGATTCGAGGCTCCTTTCGTTCAAAACCCTACACTGCTTTACTATGATTATCCAAATTTTGAACAAGTCCGCTGGAGTCATAACTATGCTGTTTCGGATAATGTTCAAAACTACTCGGGCGATGATGTTGTGACAATCTCCGTGCCGGTTTTTTCGGGAAACAAAAAATTCCAGGGTGCACTCGTAGCGGAAGTCAGTAAGGATTACTTGTCGGAAGTATTGAAAAGTGTGAGTGTGAGCAGGGGGCATTTTAGCTATATAACCGACAGCTCAGGAACTGTCATTGCATCGACTGCAGGGCAGCAAATCGGTCAAACTTCGTCTTTGCAGGAGTTAGGCGGTTTTTCGGAGTCCATGGTGATCGATTGGGAAGGAGAACGAAGTGTGGCCGCCTATCAAGCGATGCAAGATGGCTGGGACCTCGTTTATGGCGTGCAGGAACAAATTGCATTTGAACCTATTCACAAGCTTTCATTGGCATTGAGGATAAGCTTTTCAGCGATTTTGGTTTTATGCTTATTTTTCACTTGGTTGGGTATGAGAAGTATTCTGTATCCAATCATCCGGTTGACCGAATATGCCCGAACGTATCATCCGCTTCGGACATATATCCCTTTTAACGAGAAGAAGAAGGCACGGCCGGATGAGCTTGGGCTGTTGACCGATACGATCATAAACATGGGGAATAGCAATTATGAAAAGCAAAAGCTGCTGGAGGAAAAAGAGCGTTATTTATACGACGTACTTGAGGGAATTCCTTATGGCATCATCACCATCAATCAAGAGAGCTTCATCACTTATGTTAATCAGCAATTTGAAAAAATGGTCCACTATGGAAGGCAGGACATGATCGGAAATCATATAAGGGACTTGCCGATTAAGTCCGAAAACGGGGAATGGGTGTTATTGCAAACGCTTCACTCCGGTATTCAGGGTGAAGAAAAGGAAAGCGATATGATTGACGCAAACGGCAATAAAAGAAGAATTAAAATTACCACTTCGAGGTTTTACAATGAAGATTTGCATACGATTGGTATTATCGCCGTCCTCCAGGATATATCACAAATGAAACTTCTGGAAGCCAGATTGAAGCAAAGTGACAAACTGGCATTGATCGGCCAAATTACGGCAGGGCTTGCTCATGAAATCAAGAATCCACTTGCCATATTATACGGATCGGCCGAAATGTTATTGGAGGAAGCGGAAGAAAGTGAATGTTCAGAGGATATAAAGGAACTATCAGCCGACATCTATGTAGTTATTAATAGAATGAAAGATATTGTCGACAATTTTCTTAACTTTGCAAAGGTAAACAAGAAACAAAGGGAGTATCTCCCACTCCAAAGTATATTGGAAGAAATCATCCATTTGTTGAGAGTGAAGTTAAATGAAACGAAAGTTCAAATTATTAGACATTATGAGCATGACCCTTCGATAAAAGGAGCGTATGATCAATTCATACAAGTATTCTTGAATTTAATTCTGAATGCGATTGAAGCCATGCCGGATGGCGGGTCGATCATCATCACAATAAGGGAAGAAAATGCTAATGTGTTTGTCATTATCGAGGATACTGGAACGGGGATCAGTGAACAAGATTTACAATGGCTTTTCAATCCTTTCTTTTCCACAAAGGAAAGCGGATCCGGACTGGGGCTTACGATTGCCCGTGATATTTTGGCCGAGCATGACGGCAAACTGGAGTTGGTCAGTGAATTAGGAAAGGGTACCATCACCACTTGCGTGTTTACTAGATGATGATCCATGAGAACGGAGGAAATGACTGTGACTTGGAATGTATTAATCGTGGATGATGAAGAGCAACTATGTAAATTGATTGCTCGGAAGTTAAAAAAGGCTGGGATCAATACGGTCATTGCACTGAATGGGCAGGCTGCATTAAAAGCCATTTGTGAAACGCCTATCGATGCCGTCATTTTGGATTATATGCTTCCTGATATGACAGGAATCGAGGTCTTGAAAGCGGTAAAAAAAGAAGGGGACATTCCGGTTGTTATGCTGACTTCCTATGCGAATGTTGAAAGCGCTGTAATGGCGATGAAAATTGGCGCTGCAGATTATTTAAACAAGCCGATTGAGCTTGAGGAACTAAAAAACATTGTCGTAAAGGTATGTCAGCAACCACGAGCGGAAGATGAAGGTCTCTCGGGCAATCCTGGGCTTGTGTCAGAAAGCGAGAAGATGAATAAAGTGCTTGAACTGGTACGACGAGTGAAGGACACAGAGGCAAGCATGCTGATACTTGGGGAGAGCGGTGTTGGAAAAACGGCCTTGGCAAAGTGGATTCACGAAAACAGTGTCCGTAAACACAAGCCTTTTGTGGCGATAAACTGTGCGGCAATTCCCGAAACGTTATTAGAAAGTGAATTGTTCGGCTTCCGAAAAGGCTCCTTTACTGGCGCGACATCCTCCCAAAAAGGGAAGTTCCTGGCGGGTGACGGGGGAACGGTTTTTTTGGATGAAATCGGCGAATTGTCGTTAAGCATGCAAGTGAAATTATTGCATGTTATCGAAGAAAAGAAAATCATGCAGATAGGGAGTAATGAGTATCATTCATTGGATGTAAGAATCATTGCCGCTACCAATAAAAGCTTGAAAAAATTGGTCGAGGAACAGCAATTCAGAGAAGATTTATATTACCGTCTCAATTTAATGGAAATCGAAATTCCCCCATTAAGGCATCGCAAAGAAGATATCAGCCCGCTTGTTTGGCATCACATGGAAAAACTAAATGATAAATACAAGAAGGAACTGAAGATTAACCCTAAGGTGGTGCAACGACTGTCAGCGCATAAATGGCCGGGAAACATTCGGGAGTTGTTAAACACGGTAGAAAGGCTGCATATTCTTAAGCGAAAAGGAACGATTGAATTAGCGGATTTGGAGGAAACAAGTACTGATGAGCGATTAAGCTCAGAAGATGGTAACGTGCCTTTTGACAATAAGCAGTGGACGGCAAGCGATAATCTTTCACAAGCATTGGAGGAGGTAGAGGAACAAATGATTAAAAAAGCACTGACGGAAACAAACGATAATCAAACGAAGGCTGCAGAAAAACTAGGAATTGCTCGCCATACGCTTATATATAAAATGAAAAAAATGGGTATGAAACCATGATCTAACGTAGAGGGAGGGGATATTCTTGAACAGTCTTCGTCGGAAAGCGTGCAGGGTTCTCGTAATGTTGTTAGGCTGCCTATTTTTATCGTCCTGCACCAACTCTTCGCCGATAGACTCCGCAGAACATGAAAACAAGCAAAAAAATGAAGGAACGGTCGGAAAGAAGGTTATCCAGATCGGATCCAAATCGTTGACCGAACAATATTTACTAATGAAAATGACTGCCTTGTTATTAAAAAAGGAAGGATTCATAGTAAAAGAAATTCGCTTTCTGGATAGCCCCTCCATCAGGCAAGCCCTTGAGGCGGGGTTCATTGATATGTATTGGGAATACACGAATACAGCGAGAATGTACTATCATAAAAAATCACCCATTTATGATGGCAATCAGCTGTATCAACTCGTGAAAGACGAAGATGAAAGGAAGGGAATCACATGGTTGAATCGCAGTGATTTCAATAGCAGGTGGGGACTTATCGTAACACGGACATTCGTGGAGAAAAATCATGTTCATACCATTAGCGATTTGGTGAATTTTTTACAAAAAGAAGATAAGAAAATGAAAATTGCAACAAACGAAGAGTTTTTGTTTAGGGAGGACGGGTTTAAGCGACTAAACGAGGCCTATCATATAGACATGGGAAAGGAGAACGTCATTGCCCTTGATTCGAAGATCCTCCCATTGGCTGTAAAAGAAGGAAGGGTGGATGTCGCTGTTGGGATGGAATCCGACAGCCGTATCGAGGAATATGGCTTGGTTACATTACAAGAAGATAAGATCGTGTTTCCGCCTTATCATGCCGCGCCAGTTCTGTTAACGAAAACAATGAAGCAATATCCGATCGCTGGTAAAAAATTAAACAGCCTTTCGGCTAAATTAACAAACGAAAAGATGCACCAATTAATCTATAAAGTCGATACCCTTCACCAGGATGTATCGAAGGTGGCCTATGATTTCCTGGCTGCAAATGAATTGATCCGACAATAAGCCTTCAATGCGAGGCTTATTTTTTTTGTAGATAACGTCTACACTGTAGGATTTTTCTACAGTGAAATTGTAGAATATTCCTACAATTCAAACGAAAATGCCGATAGGACAAGCTTCATCATGTTGGCATGGAACTTGCAAAAGTTTTAAGAAGAAGAAAAATAGAAGGGTATTGGAGGCAAAAACATGAAAATTACCGGCATTGAAATCAAGCACTATTTATTGCCATTGGATCCGCCATTCAAGGCGGCATGGGATCCGGAACCGAGAAGGAAATTCGCATCGACCGTGGTGTACGTTCATACGGATGAGGGCATTACCGGCGTCGGCTCTGGAGATCTCATGATGGGGTTTGAAGGTCATGAGCATTTATTCATCGGTCAAGATCCTTTTGCAATGGAGCGCCATTCACAAATCATCGAGAATATTGACTTTCATTATGGCCGGTGCTGGCCTCTGGATTTAGCACTTTGGGATTTGATTGGAAAAGCGAGCGGACAGCCCGTTTATAAATTGCTTGGCGGTCGTTCGAATAAATTGCTCGCTTATGCTTCGACAGGTGAAATGGTCACCCCGAAGGAGCGTGCAGAACGTGCCGTTTCTTTCGTGGAGCAAGGTTTCAAAGCGATGAAAATTCGCTTTCATCATAAAGATGTTAAAGATGATATTAAAGTCGTGGAAGCTGTACGAAAAGCAGTTGGGGACAAGCTGGAAATTATGGTAGATGCCAATCAAGGCTGGAAAATGCCTTGGGATGTAGAACGCACTTGGGATTTGAAAATGGCTTATCAAGTCGCAAAAGAGCTTGAACAGTTACAAGTCTTCTGGTTAGAGGAACCGCTTCCAGCACACCAATTTGAATTAATGGCAAAATTGCGTGACAGTGTCGGTATTCGGATTGCAGGCGGGGAAATGAATCGGAATTGGCATGATTTTCGAGAAATGAATAAGCATCAATCACTTGATGTGTATCAACCGGATGTGGCGCTATCGGGAGGAATTACCCGAACGAAAAAGATCGCTGAACTCATACAAGCAAGCGGTGGCTGGTTCAGTCCCCATACGTGGACAAATGGTGTCGGTCTTCTAGCTAACCTGCATCTCGCTGCGGCCATTAGCCATTGTCCATATTTGGAGTTTCCATATGATCCGCCAGCTTGGTCGAATGACCGCCGTGATTTCATTCAAAAGGATCGCTTGATGATAGACGGGGAAGGATATTTAGTCGCACCTGAGAAACCAGGTTTAGGAATTGAATTGGACGAAGAAGCATTGAAAAAATATGAAGTGAATCATTTTTATGTAGGAGAAAGCCAAACCGTCACCAGTTAACACTCAAATTCGCTTTCTAACTATGAAACTACTAGAGAAGGGTGAATCATACACGTGAAACGATACGAAGCATATATAAATGGAAAATTTACCGATAGTGAAAACTATATGGATGTCACGTACCCAGCAACAGGACAAGTAGTTGCTCAAGTGTCATCTTGTACAAAGCAAGAAGCCGAACGAGCCGTTCACGCGGCGAAACAGGCTTTCGCTTCTTGGAGAATGGTGCCCTCATACAAAAGAGCAGAAACCGTCATGAATTTATTAAACGAAATGCGAAAAGAAGAATCATTGACAGCTATTGCCACAGCCATTACCGAAGAGATGGGAAAACCGCTGGCCGCTGCGAAGTCGGAAGTCTTTTATGCGGCGGATTTGGGTGAATACCAGGCACAGTGGGCCCGGCGCATCGAGGGGGATGTAGTGGATAGCGATAATCCCAATGAAAAAATCATTTCCTATAAGGAACCGCTAGGAGTTGTTTTAGTGATCGTTCCTTGGAATTTCCCTATTTACGTATTGATGAGAAAAATCATTCCAGCACTTATTAGCGGGAATACGGTTGTCGTCAAACCAAGCGTGAAGTCACCACTATCTGCCTTGGAACTTGCACGATGCATTCATCAAGCCGGCTTCCCACAAGGGGTGATCAATATCGTGACAGGGACTGATGATGTTGTAGGTGAAACATTAAGTTCTTCAGATCAAATCAATATGGTGACCTTCACCGGAAGCACGAAAGTCGGTAAAAAAATCATGGAAAAAGCATCACGTCAAATGGTTCGTACGTCGCTGGAGCTTGGGGGCAAAGCGCCTGCCATTGTAATGGAGGATGCAGATATTGATCTAGCTGTCCAAGCCATAAAGGGCGGAAGGCTAGCCAACTCTGGGCAAGTTTGTAATAACACGGAGCGTGTTTATGTTCATCGTGACATTAAAGAGACGTTCACGAAAAAACTGGTCGAAGCTTTTCAATCCGTTCGGATGGGTGATGGGCTGATCGATCCAGATGTAGAAATGGGCTGTTTGATAAGCGCTCAGGATGTTTCACGTGTACACAGCATGGTGCTTGGAGCCGTTGATGAAGGAGCCAAAATTTTATGCGGTGGCAGCTTGGTCGAAGGAATGACGGATAGTTTTTATCCTCCAACGCTTTTAGATCAATGTACGCAAAAAATGAAAATCGTTCATGATGAAATTTTTGGCCCTGTGCTGCCGATCATTACATTTGATTCGTTGGAAGAAGTCATTGAAATGGCTAACGACTCCCAGTATGGCTTAACGGCAAATGTGTACTCAAACAACTACCGATATGTGATGGAGCTGACAACGAAGCTGGAATGTGGCGAAGTCTATGTAAATCGTCAACAAGGTGAAGCTTACCAAGGGTATCATGCAGGATGGAAGCAATCAGGTATCGGCGGTGACGATGGAAAACATGGATTTGAAGAATTTTTACAAATCAAAACGGTTTATCTTACGTTTTAATTGATAACGCAAAGTGATCAGATGGATCCATCAAAGATGAAAGTAGGAGGATATAAATTGAGTAATTCTTTTGATTTCATGCCTAAAACACAAATTGCCTTCGGAATTGACCGCTCTTTGCAAATCGGAACGGATGTTAAGGGAATAAGCGGTCAGAATAAAGTGGTACTGATTACAGATCCAGGTGTCATGAAGGTCGGTCTTTCCGATATTATCTTGAAGGCTCTCGAAATGGATGGTGTAGAAGCCTTCGTCTTTAGCAATGTGCAAAGTGATCCAACGGCAGCCTCCATTGATGAAGCGGCAGAAATCATTCGCCAGTTCGATGCTAAATGTGTAATCGGGTTGGGCGGTGGTTCAGCGATGGATGTAGCAAAAATGGCAGCTCTTGTTGCAGGTGCAGAACATCCGGCAGTACATTATGCGTTAATGGCACGCCCGTTTGCACCAAAGACCATTAAATCGATCATGATTCCCACTACATCGGGAACAGGAGCGGAGGTAACGAGCACGGTTGTCTTCTCTACCGATGAAAAAAGAAAGGTTTGGGGATGGGATGCGGATATGGCACCTGATCTTGCCATTTTAGAACCGAAATTCACGGTGGCCTTGCCTGACTTTTTAACAGCGGCTACAACCTTGGATGCCCTCGTTCATTCAATTGAAGCGTGCGCCGGAAAAAAATCGAATCCATTTATAGAAGCATTGAGCCTGCAATCGATTCGGTTGATTGCGAAGCATTTTGAAACCGCACTGCAAAACCCTGCAAACTTAGAGGCGCGAGGAAATCTTGCACTAGCAGCCACACTTGCAGGAATGGCCATCGAGCAAGGAGGCACCGGAATTGCCCATTGCCTCGGTCATGCGCTTGGAACACTGGGAAGGATCCATCATGGACGTGCCGTCTCGATTGCATTAGCTGCTACATATGCTTGGAATGCCGAAGAAGCGACGCAAATCCATGCCGAAGTAGCGCGTGCTCTTGGTGTAAAAGAGGAAGGATTGACAGAAGAAGGACTTGCTCTTGCGGGGGCAAGCGAGTTTAACAGATTAGTAGAAACAAGCGGCTTGAAAACCTCGCTTCAAGAGGATGGTTTAAGCCTTGCTGACGTGGATCGACTGGTGGAAATCGCATTATCGGAAGAAAATGCGCCAATGCGCTTAAATAATTGCCGCGTCGCGACCAGGGAAGAGTTAGTACGGTTTGCCAGCAAGATCTTAACACCTGCACCGGTTAATGCTTAAAAAGGAAAAATGAATAATTATAGAAACACGGGTAGTTGAAAGTGTCTTAACCGTTTTCTCTACAGTGGGATTAGGAGGGGAATCATGAAAAATATCCGACACTTAGTGTTTTGGCCACCGTTTTTATTATTATTGGGTGCCGTCATCCTTAGCTTTACCAACAAAGAGGCTTTTATAAAGATAACGACCGATGCCAACGATTGGGTGATTGTAAACTTGGGAGGCGTGTTCAGTGTAAGTGGATTACTAATGGTGATAGCGTGTATCGCCACGTACTTTTCTCCACTAGGGAAAGTGAAAATTGGTGGTGCTAAAGCAAAACCCATCTTGAGTTTCAAAAACTGGTTTGCCATCACATTAACGACAACCATTGCCTCTGGTTTAACATTCTGGGGAATCGTTGAGCCTGTATATCATGTATCAGCACCGCCTGAATCTTTGGGGATTGACCCCAATAGTCCGGCTGCGGCCATCTTTGCGATGTCAACGATGTACCTTCATTGGACCATTACACCTTATGCCATTTATTGTGTACCTATTATTGTTTTTGCTTTTACTTATTATAATATGCGTAAGCCATACAGCTTATCATCTACATTATCGCCTATCCTCGGCAAGAAATTGGAAGGGAAAGGCGGGCAAGTGATTGATGCCGTCTGCTTATATACATTGGCTTTGGGAATGGCTGCTTCAATGGGGACGAGCACGATGAGCCTTGCTGGCGGAATCAAAAGCTTGACTGGAATACAAAGCACGCCTGTTGTTTGGGGAATCATCACTCTTGTCGGAACAGCCATTTTCATTGTTTCCGCATCAAGTGGATTGACGAAGGGAATCCGGATTTTGTCCAATATCAACGTAAAAGCTTTCTATGCCGTCGCCTTATTCCTGCTTATTGCAGGACCGACTTCTTATATGTTGAATTTAGGTACGGAATCACTCGGCTATTATATCAGTCACTTTTTTGAGAAGAGTTTATTTACAGGAGCTGCCGCTGGAGATCAATGGCCTCAATGGTGGACAACGTTTTATTGGGCTAACTGGTTTTCATGGGCAGCGATTACCGCTTTATTTCTTGGGAGAATCGCTTATGGATATACGGTAAAAACAGTGATCTTCGTCAACTTTATTTTGCCGGCGATCTTCGGCGGCATCTGGATGACGATCTTCAGTGGTACATCGATTAAGATGCAAATGGAAGGAGGGGCACTCGCAAAAGTTTTGAATGACAGTGGTCCTGAATCCGTTTTATATGCCGTATTCGAGGCGCTGCCTTTCGCTCAGGTCGTCATTCCTTTTTATTTATTCATCGTTTTCCTTTCCTTTGTTTCGGGAGCGGATGCAAATACGGCAGCGATGGGTGGCATCAGCTCGACTGGCATCTCTCCAAAAAGTCCCGAACCAGGAATTTTAATTAAAGCCACCTGGGGAATAACCGTAAGCTTTGTTTCCTGGGTGATGATCAGTTTTGCACAAATTGACGGAATTAAAATGCTCTCCAATCTTGGCGGGGTACCAGCGCTAATATTAGAGCTCGGTGTATTGATTGCCCTCTACAAAATCGCCAAATCTCCGGCAAAATATGATGTTACAGACCAAAACGAAATCGAAGAGAATCATGGATTAATTGACCTTGAGAAAAAAAGCGAAATCATTTAAGTACGAAGCAACCGGGGCAAATTCCTGCCCCGGTTTTTCCCGTTAACTTAGCTTTGCTGGTTGCTTGTTTGGCTGAATAGCTTATATCATGAAGGAGGGACGGCGAAGTTTAAGAGATTTTGCCCAATTCAATTAACATGAACGTGAGTGATATAGTAGGGTGGCGAAAACGTATGGATGAGAAGGATTGTTTAATGCATTATGACCTTGATATATAGGTATGAATAGGAGTAAGCACCGAGATTAATCCGAGTAAAATATCTATAAAAAACCAGGTGAAGAAAAACACTTTGCTATGTTCCGTTAGGATTTTCCAATCGCTCTTGCTGTAACCAAAAACTTCCAAACGGTAATGAATAATCCATTTTTCTTTTTTGAGCTATTAAGATAAGTAATATACCTATAATAAACAAAGAGATAAATATATTGAAAGATGTTATATATCCAATCGGGAACAATGCTGCACCAATTAATGATAATGCCCCTAAAGTATAAAAAATTCTGTCTCTACTAATCATAATTCCTCCTAAGTTCCCATTATAAGTATTTTCTTTAATTAGCTTGGTTTCAAAAATGACTTATTCAGATTCAGAAACGGTATACCCGCGCCAATGATGTGGCGGGCTGAAATGAAAAAACAAAATTCGACAAAGATTTCAAAGCTGTTGTAAGATGAATGAAAAAGCCAGAAAAGGGTGGATGAGTTGGTTCATTTATTACCGTCGCTGTTTGAAAAAGTGGGAATCATCGTGATTGCTGCGTTCCTGCTTTCTTATATGAAGCCATTTCGGCAAATGATCGGCCATGAACATCGAATGTCAAAGAAAATCATGCTCATCATCCTTTTTGGAACATTCGGCATCATTAGTAATTATACCGGGATTGAAATCGGAAATCATGCCATGCCCGTCGGTGATTGGCATACCGAAATCGCGCCAGATAACGCGATTGCCAACACCAGGATCATGGGTGTGGCCATCGGCGGCTTGCTTGGGGGGCCATTCGTTGGTTTGGGGGTCGGTTTGATTGCAGGGATTCATCGTTATTCGCTCGGGGGATTTACAGCAGGGGCTTGTGCCGTGGCGGCAATTTTGGCCGGAGTCTTATCCGGGTATTTAGGGAAAAGGCGTCAAAAGCATGGAAGGATCACCCCTTGGTTTGCCCTCCCGATTTGCATGGCACTGGAAGCGATCCAAATGGTCATCATCCTGGCAACGGCCAAGCCATTTGAACGGGCCTGGGAGCTCGTTCAGGTAATCGGACTTCCGATGATATTCATCAATGGCTTTGGCACGTTACTGTTCATGCTCATCATTCAATCGATTACGAGGGATGAGGCCCGGACGCGGGCGGTGCAGACGAATTTGGCGTTCCTGATTGCGGATCAGACATTGCCTTATTTCCGCCAGGGCTTGAATCAAAGCTCCTGTAAGAAAATTGCCGAGATCATCCTTGGGCTGACAGAAGCGGATGCCGTGGCCATAACCAATCGGAATAGCGTACTTGCTCATGTGGGGGCAGCTTCCGATCATCATGTCCCGAAGGAAGGAATCGCCACGGGCTTAACGAAAAAGGCTCTTGAGCAGGGTAAGATCATCGTCGCGAAAACAAGAAAGGATATTTATTGCTTTCAAGATCAATGTCCATTGCAAGCAGCGGTCGTGCTGCCCCTTCAGGTCCAACGGAAAACGGTCGGGACGTTGAAGATGTACTTCAAGCATCCCGATAAATTAAGCCAAGTGGAACAGGAGCTGGCTGAAGGGCTGGCAAAGCTTTTTTCCACCCAGCTGGAGCTCGCTAAAGCGGAAATGCAGACGGAGTTATTGAAAGATGCAGAAATCAAGGCCTTGCAGGCACAAGTCCATCCGCATTTTCTGTTCAACGCAATCAATACGATTTCCGTTTTATGCCGGACGGATGTGGAGAAGGCAAGAAGCCTATTATTGGAGCTTAGTGCTTTCTTTCGCAGCAACCTGCAAGGCGCAAGGCAAATATTGGTGCCGCTTGAAAAGGAATTGGAGCATGTCCATGCATACTTATCGCTGGAGCAGGCCCGCTTTCCGGATAAATATGAAATCGTTCATAACATAGAACCAAGTCTTAAGGAGGTTCCACTGCCTCCGTTCACGCTGCAGCCGCTCGTTGAAAATGCCATCCACCATGCCTTTTCGCAAATGAGAAACAAAGGTGAAATCCTCATCGATGTATCTTTTCAAGAGGCGGCGATGTGCATAACCGTGAAGGATAACGGAAAAGGGATCCCAAGCGAGAAATTAGCTGAATTGGGGAAGCGTACTGTCAAATCGCCGAAAGGTACAGGAACGGCCCTTCATAATATCAGTGAACGGCTGGAGGGCATCTATAAGGGCCAGGCCAGCCTCTCGGTAGAAAGTGAAACGAATGTTGGTACACAAGTGAAAATATCAATACCACTAAACAAAAAAGGAGCATATGTCAACGATGATGAAAGCATTTATCGTAGAAGATGAACCACTGGCAAGGGATGAATTGAAATATCTTTTAAAGAGAAGCAGGCACGTAGAAGTCATCGGTGAGGCTGAAGGGATAGCAGATGCCATGAGGAATATTCCCCGCTTGAAGCCAGATCTTGTCTTTTTGGATATTGAGCTGGCAGATGGCACAGGGTTGCAATTGGCGAAACAATTGGCGGGGCTTGAGCCGGCCCCGACCCTCATTTTTGCCACGGCCTATGACGAGTTTGCCCTTCAGGCGTTTGAATCGTATGCATTTGATTATCTATTGAAGCCCTTTGATGAAAAGCGGATACGCCAAACCTTGGACAAGCTCGTCAAAGTGCTTAAAGCAGGGGAGGGTGAAATCAGGTCGAATCCCCCGCTTCGCAGCGCGGTGGAGCAGACAGGGAAACTGGCTGTTGAAATCGATGACCGGATCGTTTTGATCGACCGGGATTCGATATTATTCATCGGGCTCATCGATGGAAAGACGATCATCAAAACGGAAGAAAATGAATATAAAATGGGCGACCCGCTCATCGTGTTTGAAAGGAAGCTTGATCAACGCTCCTTTTTACGGGTGCATCGCGGGTTTATCGTCAATGTCACCCATATAGCCGAAATACAGCCCTGGTTCAATTCGACGTATAATCTCATCATGAGCGACGGATCGAACATACCCGTGAGCCGCACATATGTAAAGGAGCTAAAGCAGCTTATTGGTTTCTAAAATTTTCATAATTCTGCATTTTAGCTTCTTTATATTGCAATCCAGCCCTCATTATCTGCATTGTAGCTTGAAAACCCTTTGCATCCGCTTACATCATGATATCATCAGTCTACGATGTAAGAAATAGAGGGGGGTTCCAAAATGAATGCGGTTTCAATCGTCATTGGCTCGATTTGTATTTTAATGATCGCCTACCGTTTATACGGGACATTCATAGCAAGGAAAGTTTTAAAACTGGATGATTCCAAGCCGACACCGGCTCATGCATTGGAAGATGGAAAAGATTATGTTCCAACAAATAAATGGGTGGCATTCGGACACCACTTTGCCGCCATCGCAGCGGCAGGCCCGCTCGTCGGTCCGATTCTTGCGGCACAATTTGGCTATTTGCCAAGTTTGCTATGGCTATTGATCGGGGCTGTCATCGGCGGAGCCGTCCATGATGCCGTCGTGCTGTTCGCATCGATGCGTAAAGACGGAAAATCGCTATCGGAAGTTGCCAAGGAAGAACTTGGACCGGTCGCAGGCTTCTGTACAGGACTTGCGATGCTTTTTATCATTACCATTACGATGGCAGGACTTTCTATGGTCGTCCTGCATGCATTGGAAAATAACCCCTGGGGGACGTTTGCCGTCGGAATCACGATTCCCATCGCCATGGGAGTAGGCCTGTACCATAAAAAAACAGGCAATCTAAAAGGCGCGACCATCGTCGGCTTCGCCCTCATCATGGCTGGGATCTTGCTTGGTCCGAACATTCAAGGAACGGCCCTTGGTGAACTATTGACACTCGAAGCAAGCACGCTGGCCCTCATTTTGCCGATTTATGCTTTCTTTGCAGCGGCATTGCCGGTGTGGCTGCTGCTTGCACCGCGTGATTACTTAAGCACCTTCATGAAAATTGGTGTATTTGCCGCATTGATCATCGGCGTGTTCGTGGTGAATCCAGAGATCCAATTTCCAGCATTCACCGAATTCGTCAATGGCGGAGGCCCGATTGTCGCCGGTCCTGTGTGGCCATTCATTTCAATCACGATTGCCTGTGGGGCGATTTCAGGATTTCATGCATTCGTCGGCTCCGGCACAACGCCAAAAATGCTGAACCGCTGGAGTGATATCAAATCCGTCGGTTTCGGGGCGATGCTTGTGGAATGTGTCGTGGCCATCATGGCATTGATTGCGGCAGTCTCCCTGCAGCCAGGTGATTATTTTGCGATTAACTCTTCACCTGAGGTCTTTCAAACATTAGGAATGGAAAAAGTGCACCTTAATGAGCTAAGCGAAGAAATTGGCATTAACCTTGAAGGACGGACAGGCGGGGCCGTAACCCTTGCTGTCGGGATGACTTATATCTTTACGGAAATTCCCTTCTTTGATAAATTGGCGTCATTTTTCTTCCAATTCGTCATCATGTTCGAGGCGGTGTTCATATTAACCGCAATCGACTCCGGGACGCGTGTGGCCCGTTACTTGATCCAGGACTTCTTCGGCGAGTTCTATAAACCATTGAAGCGAGTCGATTGGCTGCCCGGCAACATCTTCGCCAGTGCGTTAGCCTGCTTCATCTGGGGCTATCTGCTCTATTCCGGGGACATCGGCTCGATCTGGGCACTATTTGGCGTATCCAACCAGCTCATGGCCTCGATCGGCCTCATCATCGGGGCGACCGTCGTCTTGAAAATCGCCGACAAGCGCTGGTATATGTGGACATGCCTCGTGCCCCTCGCTTACCTATATGTAACGGTTAATGTAGCAGGATACTGGATGGTGAAAAACGTATACTTGAACCCGGACGCTGCAGGCTTCAGCATCCTGAATGGAGCATTGTCGATTATCATGCTATGCCTTGGCTTGGTCATTCTCATCTCGGCCTTGAAAAAGTGGCGCGAGCTCTGGAAAATCCCGCAAGCCGAACTACTGAAACAATCAGCCTAAAATAAAAATCATACACTTGATTGATATAAAATCTAGTTTGATCGATAAATCGCAATAATCCTCAGTACAAGAGTTGTATCACCTAAAATGGAGGAACCTAAAAAAGGAAAGTATCAATACCCCCAAATTTGTTAATGATAACAAATGAGGAGGTGTAATACGATGGCTAAAGATGTTCTATGTGAGGTAAATAATTGTGTACATTGGCATTCTGGAAACAAATGTAATGCTGAAGCTATTTATGTAGTGAGTCATAAAGGGAATCATGCATCAAATAGTAAAGAAACGGATTGCAAAACATTTGATCCAGGAGTTTAAAACCTCGGGGGGTAACCATCAACTGGTTGCCCTTCTTCTTTTTTATTATTGATAATAAAAATCATTTTCATTCAAGAAAATTGAAATTCCTTTTATTTTTCTTCCTCACTTCGTAAGATTGAGCGATAAATCGGGAGGCTTGATCGATATAATCGTGAACGAAGCAGCGTTACTTTACTTTTGAAATGGCCAGCCCGTCACCAAGTGGAATGAGCAATGACTCCAAGCGAGGATGATTGGCGACAGATTCATTGAATTTCTTCATGAATTCAGTGTAATGCTTAGGTTCAGCTTCCTGATCTGCGACACTGCCTCCGACAAGGACATTATCCATGACGATTAAAGCACCCGGTTCTGCCAGCTCTATGCAATAGTGCAGGTAATTTTCATAATTGTCCTTGTCAGCATCTATAAAGAAAAAATCAAATTTCCTGTTATCACGAACGAGTCGTTCAAGGCTTTGCAGTGCCTCTCCGGTCATATACGTTACTTGATCGCCAAAGCCAGCTTTTGATAGATGGCTTTGTGCCAAGGCTGCGTAAGTTCCCTTTAATTCAAGGGACGTTAATTTCCCTTCACTGCCGAAGCCCCTGGCCAGGCAAATCCCGCTATAGCCCCCAAGAGCACCTATTTCCAGTACATGTTTCGCACCTGAAATCGATACAAGCATGGTTAGGAATTTCCCGGATGAAGGAGATACCGATATGGAAGGCATCCCGTTTTCTTTTATCGCAGACGCGACTTCTTCCAAAAGCTCATCTTGGGTATGAAACACTGAATCGATATAGTGGTTAATTTGTTTCATTCTGTACCATTCCTTCCTCATCATGATTGATAGCTTCCTTTTCTTCACTTTCTTGTATTTCAAATAATTGTGTAAATTCGTTGATTAACATATCGATGGCTTTTAATTCACCGACTAAAATTTGATTAATGGATTGAAACTCTGGTTTGTCTAACTGTTCCTTAATGGTTGAACGTTTAAGCTTCATCATCTCCAGAAAAGCGAGAGCCCGTCCGCGGCGAAACGTTTTTGGGCCACGATGGTGTGAACCATGTCCTTTTCCTTTGTGATGTCCATCGTTTTTTAGATCCTTCATTTTTTCATCTCTCATAGCATCCTCTTTCTGTATACAAACGTATACATGTTTTTTCTTCTTCTAACTGTATACTTATGTATACAAAATGTCAATGAATGAGCAAGAAATCACACCAAAATATGTGTGAAAGCCAAATTCGCGAGTAAAGCTCCAATCCAGTGAAAGGGAGCACTATTCTTCCGGTAAAAAGAACATGTAACTGATAAAAGTGTGTCCAAAATGTGAATTCGTTGAATAGAAGCGTTAAAAAGTACTTACATCCTGAGAATTTTTTTTGGTATAGTATCAAATAGACCGGTTGGTATAATAGGGAGGGTGCTTTCGGCTATGGGTACTAATCGTTGCTGAGGTCATGCAACGATTTTTTTCGGCAAATGTAAGAAGCTTTTGCAGATGAGTTCAGAGACATCTCTTTGCGATGGCTATCAACTATAATGAGGGAGTTTTTAACAAGTGGATAAACAGGTAAAAACAGGGCCGATAATGGCGGCTCTTTTAGTCGCGGGGTTTGTCGGGCTATTCAGTGAAACCGCATTGAACATCGCATTGGGTGAATTAAGCGATATTTTTGATGTAAGTGCGACGACCATCCAGTGGCTGGCAACAGGCTACTTTTTGACACTCGGCATTTTAGTGCCGGTAACAGGAATTTTAATGCAAAAGTTTACAACACGCCAAATGTTCATGGCGTCTTTATTTTTTTCAATTATCGGTACGATTGTCGCGGCTGTCGCACCAGAGTTTAGTGTGCTATTGGCGGCACGTGTGATTCAGGCAGCTGGACTGGCGATCATTTTGCCGTTGACGCAAAATGTCATCTTCACGATTTTCCCGCCGCATAAACGTGGAGGGGCAATGGGGATCATGGGATTGGTCATCTTAGCGGGTCCAGCCTTCGGTCCTACCTTGGCTGGCATGATTTTGGATACGTTATCGTGGCATTTTATATTCTGGTTTACGCTACCGTTTTTATTATTTTCGCTTATTTTTGGCTATATTTTCATTCCGAATGTTAATGAAATCCGAACGGTTACAATTGATTTCTTGTCGGTTGTGTTATCGACGATAGGCTTTGGCGGTATTGTGTACGGGGTAAGCGCAGGCGGCGATCTCGGCTGGGCGAATACGACGGTCATGGGCACAATCATCGTTGGGATCATCGCACTCGTTTTGTTTGCATTCCGTCAAACGAAGATGGAAAACCCGCTTTTGAATTTACAGGCATTCAAGTATCCACTCTTCGTGCTGGGACTTGTGATGAACATGATTACGTTCTTCAACATGTTATCGATGCTTGTTGTGCTGCCGATGTATATGCAAATGGCGTTAATCGTCTCGGCGTTCGCCACTGGCTTGATCATGCTGCCAGGCAGTTTGTTAAACTGTGTATTCGCGCCGATCATCGGGCGGCTATTCGATAAATATGGCCCTCGTGCCATCATTATGCCTGGAACGATATTGGTTGCGATCGGCTATGGGCTATATGCCATGTACGGAACGGAAACGGCACTTTGGATCGTGGCAGTCACACATATCGTGATGATGCTTGGCATTGGCATGGTCCTTGCTTCCGTCCAAACGAATACATTGAATGCCTTGCCAAGACAATTCTATCCAGATGGTATCGCGATCACGCAAACCTCCCAGCAAGTATCGGGGGCCATTGGCATTGCAGTCATGATATCGCTTTTCTCTGCGAAGCAAAGCAGCTATCT
This sequence comes from Bacillus sp. mrc49, assembly GCF_002803435.1. Lineage (NCBI taxonomy): Bacteria > Bacillati > Bacillota > Bacilli > Caryophanales > Bacillaceae > Bacillus > Bacillus sp. mrc49. Next base: position 38,962 of record NZ_PHNG01000767.1, read on the forward strand.
GGCTGATTTCGCAAATGACCTGCCAGCAGCTGCTGCTACGGGATCATCACTTGTATTTAAAGTCAGTTTACTGCTTGCCGGCGTTAATGTGGTGCTTTCATTATTCATGAAAAAACCGTCTGGACATGGAGTATGAGAGTATGACTGTCTAGTAGACAAAAGGTTTCGGTGACTCCGAAACTTTTTTTTATTTTTGAGTGGATGTACTCAGCCCTCGAACGGATGACTTCGTTGCCTTAAGCATGGTTGCAGGATTGTGCACAAAAAAATGTAGAGTATAATATTGTGCAGTCGATGTGACAACAAACGAACTCAGAAACCGTTCATTTCTAATGAGAAGTGGGATATTGTAGAGGAAGGGAGAGGGAATGAGCATGTTTTTAGATGAAAGAAGCGCCAATTTATTAAGGCTATTGCAGCATTCGCCGATTTCGAAAATGAAAGAGCTTGAAGCACAAACCGGTTTGACGAGAAGGCAAATTCAATATGCCCTGACTAAAGCGAATGATTGGCTGCAATTTCAAGGTTATAAGCCGATTCAATTCAGCCGTGAAACGGGTTATTCCTTTTCTGGAACAATCAAGGATGAAGAATTGAATGTTAAGCTGACAAAACGCAATTATATATTTTCAGAGATGGATAGAGAAAGAGTTTTTTACCTGCTGATTTTGTTAAGCGAGGAGGAACTGTCCGTCTACCATTTCCAGTCACTTACCGGAATATCACGCAATACGGTGTTGAAGGATTTAAAGCGGTTAAAGGAAATACATAGAGACAAGGCGCTTAAAATCCAGTATTCGAAGCAAGAAGGATATGTGGTGAAGGGAGAAAGCCGGGTTAAACGATATGTCATCGAACATCTGGTGCATGATGTGCTGAACAGCCCGAATCGCGAGCCGATCATGGAGTGCATCTGGGGGAGATACGAAAGTAGAATCTTTGCGATTCGCTCACAGCTTGAAAGGATCGAGCGTGAATTGGGCATCACCTTCACCGATGAACGGCTCCATGAACTGACTTATTTGTTTTTATGCACCGATCAGCTCATTGGAAAAGGGGAAGCGTTATTGGCAGACCCGAGCTGGGAGCCATTTGTTACGACTGACGAGTACAAAATGGTCGAGGAAATGACCAAAACGGATGCCTTTCAATCGGCATGGAGTGAAACGGAAAACCTGTATGCAACTTTACATTTATTAAGCATGAATCGTACGAAGGACCTTTCGCCTCTAAAGGATGATGAGATCATTCAACAGCTATTGGAGGAAATCGTGGAAGAGTTTGAAAGGTTGGCTTTTGTTCACCTGAAAGACAAAGAGCAGCTATGCCAACAACTATATGTTCATTTTAAACCGGCATATCATCGCCTGCGGTACGGTCTCCCGCAAATGAATCCGATGACCGGCCGGGTCCAGAAGGTATATCCTGAGCTGCATCATTTGACAAAGAAGTCGATGTGGGTGCTGGAGAAGGAGCTGGATTGTCCGGTATCGGAAGAGGAAGTGGCCTACTTCACGATCTATTTTGGCGGCTGGCTGCGCAGGCAAGGAACGACATTGGATGATCGAAAAAGAGCGATAGTCGTTTGTCCGAATGGTATCGGTATCAGCAATATCCTCATTTATACATTGAGGGAGCTGTTTCCCGACATTTTGTTCCTGGATGTTCTGTCCGTTCGAGCTGCGTCCGATTACACACTCTCATATGACCTTGTCTTTTCAACCGTCCATATGCGGACGAACGCGACATTATTCGTCGTGCCGCCCATACTGGAAATGCAGGATAAGCATACACTGCGCCAGCAGGTGATGCAGCAGCTGTACGGATATACGGCCGAAAGTGTCGATGTTGCAGCATTATTGAAGCTCATCTCCAAGTATGCCACCATCCATGAACAGGATCAGCTTGAAAAGGCACTGCAGTCGAAGATGTATGATCGTACACCAAAAATTACTCAATTTTCATTAAAGGAGGCAGAGAAGCCTGTGTTAGAAGAACTGCTCAATATGCAAACCATTCAATTACAGCCGCACGTTTCCGATTGGAAGGAAGGCATTCAGGTAGCGGCTAAGCCTCTCGTGGACCTGGGAACCGTCGAAGAGCGATATGTGGATGCCATGATCGAGGCGATAGAAACGAATGGTCCTTATGTAGTCATCACTCCCGGGGTGGCAATCCCCCATGCACGGCCGGAGCAGGGAGTCCGGTCCTTATCGATGAGCTTATTGAAGCTGGATGAAGCCGTCGACTTTGCGCCGGATAAGCCGGTACGCTTGATCATCATTTTGGCTGCGGTGGATAACGATTCCCATTTGCGCGCATTGATCCAGCTCACTCAATTATTGAATGAACCAGCCAATATTGAAGAACTGCTGCGAACTTCAGACAAAGAGGTCCTTATGGAGTACGTTCATAAATATTCAAAGGAGGAAACGGAATGAAAAAAATCATGGTAGTATGCGGGAACGGATTGGGCAGCAGCTTCATCATGGAGATGAATGTGAAGAAAGCATTGACGGAAATGGGGAAGACGGCGGAGGTGGATCATACGGATCTGGCATCGGCCAAAACGGTTCAGGCGGATATATTCCTCGGTGCCGCGGATATTGTCGGTCAGCTGGATGATGGGACGCGTACGATCGTCACATTGGAAAACATGATGAGCATTCCGGAAATCAAATCTAAATTGGAAGTCCATATCGGATAAAAGGAGAGATTGATATGAAAAAAATCATGGTAGTATGCGGGAACGGATTGGGCAGCAGCTTCATCATGGAGATGAATGTGAAAAAGGCGTTGACGGAAATGGGGAAGACGGCTGAAGTGGATCATACGGATCTGGCATCGGCCAAAACGGTTCAGGCGGATATATTCCTCGGTGCCGCGGATATTGTCGGTCAGCTGGATGATGGGACGCGTACGATCGTCACCCTGGAAAACATGATGAGCATTCCTGAAATTACATCGAAATTAGCTTCACATCTATAAGAAGAAAAGATAAAGAAGAGGGGGAGAGGCAATGCTGGAGCTTATCATGAATGACATCTTGGGTACACCATCGATACTGGTCGGGCTGTTTGCGCTAGTCGGCTTGCTGTTACAACGGAAAGCTGCTGCGGATGTTGTATCTGGAACGCTAAAAACCGTTATGGGCTTCATCATCATTGGAGCGGGTGCGGCCGTACTCATTGGCGCCCTTGATATATTCAGCCAAATGTTCGATCATGCCTTTAATGTTCAAGGCGTCATCCCGAATAACGAAGCCATTGTTGCAGCGGCACAAAGTGATTTTGGGACTTCGACTGCCTTGATCATGGTTTTTGGGATGGTCGTCAATGTTTTACTAGCACGCTTCACGCCATTTAAATATATATTCTTGACGGGACACCATACCTTATTCATGGCTTGTTTACTTGCTGTCACCCTATCGGTCGGCGGGCTTGACGGCGTTGCGCTCATCTTGGTCGGTTCCATTCTGTTGGGGGCATGCATGGTGTTGTTCCCTGCGCTCCTTCAGCCATACGTGCGGAAAATCACCGGAAGCGATGATTTTGCCATCGGCCACTTCGGGACGATTGGATATTTCGTTTCTGCAACCGTCGGAAAATGGTTTGGCAACAAGGAAAAGACGACGGAGCAAATCAAGGTGCCTAAATCGTTAGGATTCTTGAGGGACACATCGGTCGCTGTCTCCCTAACCATGACGATTTTCTTCGTGATCGTCGCATTGTTTGCCGGGCAGGATTATATCGAAACAAAATTATCCGGCGGCTCGAACTTCATCGTATTTTCTTTCATCCAGGCAATCACATTTGCAGCCGGTGTCTACATCATTCTTGCAGGGGTACGGATGCTGATTGCCGAGATCGTCCCAGCCTTCAAGGGAATCGCGGATAAAGTCGCGCCAAATACAAAGCCTGCGCTGGATTGTCCGACCATCTTTCCATTCGCACCGAATGCCGTGATCATTGGGTTCCTATTCAGCTTTATAGCTGGATTATTGTCGATGTTCCTTCTTCCGGTAATCGGATTGAAGGTC
>NZ_PHNG01000768.1:0-1486 GCF_002803435.1 Bacillus sp. mrc49
TCCTTGAATATAGTACAGATCTCTTTAAGCGGGAGACTGCCGAAATGCTAATCTATCGTTTATTAAGGCTATTGGACGGCGCCCTTTCGGAACCCGATCAGCATATAGGGCTTTTGGATATACTGGCACCTGAAGAGCGTCAAAAAATCCTTGTGGACTGGAATGGAAATTCCGATGAAAAAGAGCAAGCGAGCATACCTTCACTGCTTGAAGAACAGGTGAAAAAGTATCCTCACCATATTGCCTTGGTATATGGGGAGACTTCATTGACATATGAAGAGGTGAACAAAAGGGCGAACCAGCTTGCCCGCCTGCTCATTGCGAAAGGGATAGGACCGGAGCAATTCGTCGCTTTGGCCTTGCCTAGATCATTGGAAATGGTTATCGGCCTGCTGGCTGTACTCAAGGCAGGGGCCGCATACCTGCCTCTGGATCCAGAGTATCCAGCGGACCGGTTATCGTTCATGCTCTCTGATGCCCAGCCTGCATGTGTTCTGACCGATTCGAGTGTAGCATCGAAGCTGCCTGAGATGGCTGATATTAGGCAAATCATCCTGGATGAAGCGAGTACCATTGAAGAATTAGAGCATCATTCGCCGATCAATCCAACGGATGTTGACCGCATCCGACCGTTATCGCCTTTGAATTCGGCGTATATTATCTATACTTCCGGTTCAACCGGTGTACCAAAAGGGGTTGTCGTTCCGCACCAGAATGTAATCAGACTATTTGGATCGACGCAGCATTGGTACGATTTCAATTCCAATGATGTGTGGACGATGTTCCACTCCTATGCTTTTGACTTTTCGGTGTGGGAAATTTGGGGAGCATTACTCCACGGAGGCAAGCTTGTCGTCGTGCCGCACTCGATCAGCCGATCACCTATGGAATTTTTAGGGCTATTGGTTAAAGAAGGAGTGACGGTACTGAATCAGACCCCATCGGCATTTTATCAATTGATGCAGGCCGATCGGGAAATGCCGGAAATTGGGCAGCAGCTTGCTTTACGCTATGTGATTTATGGCGGGGAGGCACTAGAACTAAGCCGTTTGGAGGATTGGTATGGCCGTCATCCGGAAAATGCACCATATCTCATCAACATGTATGGCATTACGGAAACGACCGTACATGTCAGCTATCTAGAGCTTAATCGTGATATTACATCCATAAAAGCCAATAGCCTCATTGGCCGTGCGATACCCGATCTTGGGGTGTATGTGTTGGATGCCGTCTTACAGCCGGTTCCGCCAGGGGTAGTGGGGGAACTCTATGTTTCCGGACCTGGTCTTGCCCGTGGGTATCTAGGTCGCCCTGGCTTGACGGCGGACCGTTTTGTCGCCAACCCATTCAGTTCATCAGGTGAGAGGATGTACCGTACCGGGGATTTGGCCCGCTGGCGTGAGGATGGATCTTTGGATTATATGGGGCGTGCCGATCATCAGATCAAAATCCGCGGCTTCCGTATCGAATTGGGTGAAATCGAGGC
>NZ_PHNG01000769.1:0-989 GCF_002803435.1 Bacillus sp. mrc49
CGTGAACAAGGGTGCAACCCCTGCTAAGCCAACTATTAAGCCTGTCAGCGACAAAGATGTGTATGTTACGGGACAATCGCAAGCCGAGGTGAAAGTCACGGTCAAAAACAGTGCGAAAAAAGTGATCGGCTCAGCAAACACGGACAGCAAAGGAAATTTCAAAGTCAAAATCAGCAAACAAAAGGCCGGCTCCAAACTGTCGGTCACAGCAACTGATCTAGCAAAACGCGAAAGCAAGGCAGCAGCCGTGACGGTTCTCGATAAAACCGCCCCGGATGCACCGAAAGTGAATGAAGTAAGCGACAGCGCCACCAAAGTAACAGGTAAAGCCGAAGCGAGCTCAACCGTTACCGTGAAGTACAACAATAAAAGCATCGGAACGGCAACCGTTGATAAGAAGGGGAATTACTCCGTCAAAATCAGCAAGCAAAAAGCAGGATCCGTGTTATATGTCTCAGCAAAAGACAAAGCAGGCAATACAGGAAAAGCAACAAAAGTAACAGTGAAAAAATCCAAATAGCAAAACGCGAAGGCCGTTTAACGAATATGTTAAACGGCCTTTTTGTTGTGGGAAAAAAGGGAGGCTCCGTTCCATCAGCGATGCTATGAGCATGGAGTGAAATTTCAAATATGGTATTTCCCGTTTTAATATTGGAACTTCATATACTCTCTTTTCCAGTATGATGAATCTTTACTGGATCAAAGGAGATGAGAGAAAGAACATGGATGAAAAAACATCAAAAAATTGTTGCAGTGACTACAATGGCAAGCGCCAAGAAAATGCACTTATTTCATACCAGGAGGAAATAACATGAAAAAAGTAAGAGTAATAGTATTAGGGACTATTTTAGCTTGCTCGATTGGGTTAGGAACACTATCAGTTGAGGCTGGAAATGAAAATAACAAGGCCATGATCATCCAGCCTTTTAATGAAGTGACCTTTGGAGCTTTCGTTTTTATTTTCTTAAGAGCGACGATCCTTTTTTTAG
>NZ_PHNG01000770.1:0-15248 GCF_002803435.1 Bacillus sp. mrc49
AAGCAAAAAGCAGGATCCGTGTTATATGTCTCAGCAAAAGACAAAGCAGGCAATACAGGAAAAGCAACAAAAGTAACAGTGAAAAAATCCAAATAGCAAAACGCGAAGGCCGTTTAACGAATATGTTAAACGGCCTTTTTGTTGTGGGAAAAAAGGGAGGCTCCGTTCCATCAGCGATGCTATGAGCATGGAGTGAAATTTCAAATATGGTATTTCCCGTTTTAATATTGGAACTTCATATACTCTCTTTTCCAGTATGATGAATCTTTACTGGATCAAAGGAGATGAGAGAAAGAACATGGATGAAAAAACATCAAAAAATTGTTGCAGTGACTACAATGGCAAGCGCCAAGAAAATGCACTTATTTCATACCAGGAGGAAATAACATGAAAAAAGTAAGAGTAATAGTATTAGGGACTATTTTAGCTTGCTCGATTGGGTTAGGAACACTATCAGTTGAGGCTGGAAATGAAAATAACAAGGCCATGATCATCCAGCCTTTTAATGAAGTGACCTTTGGAGCTTTCGTTTTTATTTTCTTAAGAGCGACGATCCTTTTTTTAGCGATCATCGCGGTCGGGTTTCTGTATAAGGTGAAAAGTGATGAAGTCTAAGCAAAAAAAAGTATATGTATCACTGCTGCTTGTTCTGTTATTTGGATGTTTATGGATGACCTATAATATTCATTATTTAAAAATCAAGCTGCTGGACCCATCGTATCCGTTGATCATTGATATAAGTGGAAGTGTAGAAGGCTACCTCTCGGTTAAAAATTTACTGATCACATATATGATTCCTTTGTTATTATTTTATCGTTTTTTTATTGAAGATGAACATCCGCATATTATCGTTCGCTTAACATCAAGAATAGATATGTATCGGAGAAGGACCATCCAAGTTTTTATCAGTTCGTTTATCTTTGCGTTCATCATTTTATGGATTCATTTCGCAGCTGTTTTCTTATTCGATAGATTTCTTTTTATATCTTCTGATTTATGGAAACTATCACTTCTTAATCTAGCATTATTGACGAGCATTTATTTCACGATTGGCCTGCTTTATTATTTCATTTTTGATTATTCCAATACAATCATTGCGATGGGAGCGACCTTTTGTATTTGTTTCCTCTTATATGTGATGAAGAGTCAACTGAATTTGGCTTGGGGCCCTGCCAGCTCCGCAAATGTTATCGATCCATTGTTAAGCAGCGGCATTACAGGATATTATTCGCTAATCATGATTGGAAAAGAATTTTTTCTATCTCTCTTGATGGTTTTACTCGGGCTATTTGCGATCGAGAAAAAAGATTTCACGCTAGGTGCTTCTGATGACTAAACGAATCTTCTTAACGATGTTGAGCGTCATGTTGTTGCAGATTTTTATTTGATTATTTCGATGGCTCTAAAGCCGATCTTACGGGCTATATGATCGTTAGCGGAGTTCCGGTCAGTAATAAGTTTGTTGTATTGGGAAATGGTATATGTTTTTTTCTGGATTGAGTTTTTGGTCGATGGGTTATTTGCGGCAATATATTTCCGGTTATGGGGTCTACCTGATGATCAGGGAAAAAAGCAGGGTGAAGCTTGGATTTAGTAGAATCGGGAGCTTAATGATCCTTATATTTGGGTTATCTTTCATTCGATTTCTTTTTTCGATCGTATTCGCTTTTATAACTAATGAGGAACAGGCTTTTTTTATGATGAAGTCCATTCATTGATTTGGATAACAGGTCTTTATTTGATGTCCAATTTTGTCTTGATTTTCATCCAAATGTCACTCGAACTGCATGTTACGGAGGAAGTAGCTTTATTGCTGACGAATGTTTATCTGCTTGTTTCGGTCACTTTGGGCGGAGTTCTTTTATCTGCGCAAAAGCTGACGTGGTTACTCTATTTTTTTGTTCCCAATTTCGGGATGTATGTAAGAAGTGATGTCCTTGAAAGGGGCGGAATATCAGCAGTACATGCTTATATTGTACTAACCGTAATGACGCTCATTTTAACTGTTTTAAGATATGGACGATTAAAGAAAATCGATTTAATTTAACGAGGTGCACAATGACGACAATACGAATTAACTCTTTACATAAGAAGATAAGGAAGAAAACACTTTTGCATGATATCAATTATGAGTTTAACAGTGGGAACATTTATGGTTTGTATGGAAGGAATGGCTCCGGTAAAACGATGCTGCTTAGAGCGATGGCAGGATTAATCATGCCAAGCTCAGGAGAAATTGCCATAGACGAAAAAATTCTTCATAGGGATATTTCCTTTCCTGCCAATATTAGCGTCATTATTGAAAACACTTCGCTGCTGCACCAATATGACGCTTATACAAATCTGAAAATTTTAGCGAAAATCAGGAACATCGCCACGGATGAAGATATTAAAGTGAATATAAAAAGAGTCGGCCTTGATCCGGAATCAAAAATGAAGGTAGGAAAATTTTCGTTAGGAATGAAGCAGCGTCTAAGTGTCGCTCAAGCGATATTTGAAAAACCGGACATCTTGTTATTGGATGAACCCACCAATGCGATTGACGAAGAAGGTGTTACGCTAGTCTATAGGATTTTGAAGGAAGAAAAAGAGCGCGGCGCACTCATTCTGTTGACAAGCCATTATAAACAAGACCTGGAAGATTTAGCCGATGAATATATAAAGATGGATAATGGAGGAATCGTCCTTGACTCTAAATAAAACCATAGCCGCGTTATCTTTACTCGTATCAATAAGCGGATTCCTTATTTATAAAGTGCACATTGTTCCATCAGAGATGAGTGCCGATCATAGAAATACGGAAAATAACACAGCTTCCTATAAGGTGTTGGAGTCACAAAACATCATCGTCGGGAAGGATATCGATCCGGGCTATTATGACATTAAAGCCCTCGATAGTGAAGCGGAGTTTTTTGGCGATAAAATGCACAAAAATGCTGTTATACATGCAATACCTTTTTATGGGAATTCGAAAATGTCAATTAACGGGAAATTTGATTTCAAGCCTTCAGAATTTAAAAAAGTCGTGAAAAAAAATCAACAAATCATCATGAAAGATCCTGGATATTATGTGGTCGGTACGGAAATCCCGGCGGGGAATTATGTACTAGCAAGAACAAGCGATAAAATCCGAGTGTTTGTCGATATAAAAGATGAAACGCAAACCGAAAGTTTGCAAACGATTCAATGGGAAATCGGTAAAAAAGTGAAAAAGCCAATCGTGCTTAACCTGAAAAAGGGCTATAACGTCTATTTTGATAAAAGGGGAAAAGATGGCTATATCTCAAATGCAGGTGATTTGATATTGGAGGTAAATGAGCAGGAAAACGAGTAGTGCACTGGTCAATATAATCTACAAGGTAAGGGACCCTAATTGGGTCCCTTACTGCATTTTAGTTGTTCACGAGTAATGAGTTGTTAAAAAGCGAAGGCCGATCCCATTTTAAATTAAATAGGGTGCTTGCTAATTCCAATACATGTACAATAAGGGTAAGAATTTCCGTTCAAATAAAAGGAGGATGGATGATGATTGATCTACAATATTTCGAGCGTTCAGATATAGAACAATTAATAAACTGGATACCTTCAGCTGAATTTGCATTGCAATGGGGTGGTCCTGCATTCCAATATCCGTTAACGGAAGAGCAACTAGAAAAATACCTTGAACAAGCGAACAAAGAAGATTCTGATACATATATTTACAAAGTAATAGACCAAGACTTACAGAAAGTGATTGGACACATTTCTTTAGGGAAAGTCGACCGAGTTCATAGATCAGCGAGAGTAGGAAAGGTATTGGTCGGTTCACCGGAAGTAAGAGGAAAAGGGATTGGTTTTGAAATGATGAAAGCCATTTTGACAATTGCTTTTGAAGAACTAAAACTACATAAAGTAACCTTAGGTGTTTTTGATTTTAATACATCTGCGATTCGTTGTTATGAAAACGCTGGATTTGTTAGAGAAGGATTTTTAAGGGATGCTCGTAAAAATGGTGATGAATACTGGAATTTGATTGAAATGGGTGTTCTAGAAAACGAATGGCGTGGACTGATTAAAAGATAGGGGATTGGGGTTACAGCTGCATGATCCGAGAATTTTATAAGGTGATACTACGACAAATAGTAGTATCTCCTTTGTGTTTTCAGGAGCAAAAATTAAATTAGTGTAACCAACCAACATGGAACAGATGACTCCTTTTTCCTTTAAGCTGTTTCTTCATTAACATGAACATCTACCCCCGCAATGTCGCCTCTTCGATCTTAAAGCATGCATGTTCATTTTCATAATGTCAGATTGGGTCTTTCGCGTTTTAATTATGAAACTTCCCATCACCTCTTTTCTAGTAATATAGCTGGTAACGGAAAAAATGAGAGGAGAGAAGGACTATGCAAGAAAAAGCCATGGCAACGTTAACGTTAGCACCGAACTCTACATCGTCATCAGTGAGAGCTGCTGTTAATAGTGCGATTCTAAGCGTTTCAAAATATCAAAGGAATGGAGCAAACGGAAACCGAGGGACCGTTCTCCTCTCGAAAGGGAATTTCACGGCGAGTGCTTTATTGTGATGCGATCTGGAGTTACATTGGAAGGAACCATGGAGAACGGCAAGTCGGTCACGACAATCTGTACCGAATCGAGAAGTGCCCCGGTTACCATCAAAATACTGGTAAGTCAGGCGAGCATTGAAAACCTTAATCTGGATGGGAAAAGAAAAACAGAAGATACCGTAACAGGGGAGCCAAGGAAGAGCAGCAGCCATCCAAGCGATGGCTGCTTTTTTCGGCCGGGATTTCATCGGCAGCTATTTTGTAAATTCACTCCTCAAAAGATAGATGACATCATATGCTTTTAATGCGTCAATATGGCTATCCATATCATGATAAAAATCAGTGGAAAGAGAACTCATGCCATCATGATTGCTTGAATAACCAATGCTCGCAAATACAGGCTTGCTCGTATTTTTCAGGTCAATTTTATCTATACTGCCCGATACGCTGGCAGCCTTCTTTTCGATTTTTTCAGGGAAAGTGGCTGTACTTGTGCCGCCGCCGTTTTGAATCGTGATATTGAACATGGAAAGATTTTGTTCGTCATCCGTTTTTGATGTTGTAAATATGATTGTCCCATTCTTTTCAATCTCTGCCGTCAGGCGGCCTTTTTCAGCTTCGACAAGTTTACCAGCTTCATATTTTTCGACCCAGACAGACAATTCCTTGTATGTATCATCAACATTGAAATCGATAAGCATGGCATTTTCACTTGTATTGGCGAGTATGGCCTGCTCCCTTGCTGTCAGCTTAGGGACGGAAAGAGTATTGTCCGCTTTTGGCTGATCCTCCTTGCATGCAACGAGAGTTAAGGAGACTAGGCATAAGGCGAGCGATAAAAGGATTTTCTTAATGTTGTTCACCTCCGAAGTCTGAAATTCTAATTAAATCCAATTCTTATATATTATAACATTAGCAATAGGATTAAAAGAAAACGTCCTGATTTGTACAATGAACGTTCCTTTCCACTCAGACTCTCGCGCCTTCCGTTTCCATTCCCGACATCCCGATTGCCTACATTGTAGCTGGAGAGAATCCCAATTGCGTGTGGAAAACGCAATTTATACGAAAATCGGCCTCAAATCCGATGCAAAGCCCAAACTCGCGAATAAAAGCACGAAATTGACGAGTAAAGTCGTTAAACTTGCGAGTAAAAGTGCCGAATTCGCGAGTAAAGTGGATAAACTCACGAGTAACGCAAGAAATATCCGAGAATCGGCCCTCCCAATCGCGTGTGGAAAGCGCAATTTATCCGAGAACCGTCCTCAAATCCGATGCAAAGCCCAAACTCGCGAGTAAAAGCACGAAATTGGCGAGTAACGCAAGAAATAGCCGAGAAACGCCCCCTCCAATTGCGCGCGGAAAGCGCAATTTATACGAAAACCGCCCCACTTATCCCTAAGCAAAAAGAAGGCAAGCATTCCTGATGCTGTGCCTTCTTTTTGCATTTAGTATGGCTGGGAAAGGGCATTGTTGGCTGAGTCGACGTCATTTTGGAGCAATTGGTTTAAGTCATAAGCAGGGTAAAGATTCCGTTCATATAAGTAGTTGAAGATTTTCGCATGGTTATCGATGGCTGCATTTAAGTGCTTCGTGAAAACTTTTCGCAAGGAGGGGGTTGCCGTTTCCGTGATGGCCCCTGCATAATTTTTGATCAAAGATTTCGCAAGTCCAAGCAAATCCCCTGCGGCTGTGGCGGATGCATCGTCTCTTAATGCCGCATCGGTGCTGCTCAACTTAGGGGTCAGCGGGTAAAATTGGAGCAAATCGATGATGTTCTGGGAAAGTGTCTCGATCATTTGCTTGAATATCGTTTTTAGAATGGGGTCTGTTATTTCCGGGTAGGCTTTTTTCAATTTCATAAGGGCATTGGACTGGGAAGCGACCAGTTCATGAAGTTCAAGCGTTTCATGCCATGCAAGATGTGAATGATTGGGTGTCATGCAAATTCCTCCTGAACAAATAATCTTGATACGTTATTCAAACAGTGGGCGATTGGGAAGTTGTCTCGGGTAACCGTTGGACATCCGGAATGAGCACCGCCCCGTTACAGGAGGGACTTGTTGACTAAAAGACGTGATCATTGATATTGCTCGAGAACAGAGAAGAACTTTTTGGCGAATTGGTAAAAAACCTTCTCGGAAGGGGCCAAGTCCCTGTTTTTCGGCGTGATGATGCCGACAGTCCGTTTGACTTCCGGCGTATCGATCGGAATCTTGACGGTCAGTCTGGGAATGACTTCATAAAAGGTGCTGTCAGGCAGCAGGCTGACGCCGATTCCGGCCGATACAAGACCCTTTATCGAATCCATGTCTTCACCTTCCGAGGCAATGTTCGGTGTAAAGCCCGCGGCCTTGCATGCTTCGATCGCGATGCTATGAAGGATGTATCCTTTTGGGTATAAGACGAATGGATCATTTCTTAAATCACTTAGACGCAGGCTTTTCCGTTCAGCGAGTGGATGCGTGATCGGCAGTAATGCAGAAATATTTTCGGTGAATAAGATATGGCCTTCGATATCAGGGTCGTTCGTCGGAATCGGGCCGAGAAAGGCTAATCCGATTTCACGGTTCTTGACAGCTTCCTTCAGGGCGGAGTATGACCCTTGCCTTAAGTGGAACGCGATATTGGGCTGTTCATCCTTAAAGGCGGAAATGACGGTAGGCAGCAAATGGGTCGAGAGGCTTGATGGGAACCCGATTTTAATGGTTCCGTGTTCAGGATCCAAAAATTCTTCAATTTGGTCTTTAGCATATTCAATCGCCTTTATCGCCGTTTTCGCATGGATCATAAATATTTTGCCAATTGGGGTTAATTGAATATTTCGGCCGACTTTTTCAAATAAAAGAACGCCCAGCTCATCTTCCAGCCTGGAAATTTGCCGGCTGATGGCAGATTGTGCGATATGCAGGTGCTCCGCGGCCTCAGAGACATGTTCTCTTTCGGCCACTTCAACAAAATAACGTAATTGACGTAGTTCCATTTATTCATCCCCCGAGCATTCATCTCAATTTGAGATAGATTATACATGAATTATATATTGTTTATATCGATTTGAAAACCTAGAATAAAATGTAAGTGACATAACGGTGTAAGAATACGATGGGGGCGATTAATATGACATACAATCAAATACCAAAAGCACAAGGGCTCTACCATCCTGAATTTGAACATGATGCATGTGGTATCGGTTTATACGCTCATTTAAAAGGGCTTGCTACACATGACATCGTCAAACAAGGACTGAAGATGCTGTGTCAATTGGATCATCGCGGCGGACAAGGCAGTGATCCCCTGACGGGAGATGGCGCAGGACTGATGGTGCAGATTCCTGATGCATTTTTTAGGCTGGCATGCCCGGAAATGAATTTGCCAGCAAAAGGGCGCTATGGTGTAGGTATGCTCTTTTTCTCAAACGATGATGACGAACGGAATGAAATCGAAGCTCGCTTGAATGAATTTATCGAGCAAGAGGGCCAAACGCTGTTAGGCTGGAGAACGGTTCCTGTAGATGCAGGGAAAATCGGGGAAGTCGGCAAGGAGACATGTCCGACGATCCGCCAAGTATTCATCGGGGCCAGTGAAACCATATCCGATGATTTAGCGTTTGAGCGTAAATTGTTCATTATAAGAAAGCAAGCGGAAAACTGGGCGCGTGAACGTGGAAACCGTTTTTATTTTGCCAGCCTTTCGAGTGCCACGATCGTTTACAAAGGATTGTTGACACCGGAGCAGGTGGATGCTTTTTATCTTGACCTTCAACAGGAAGCTTTTGTTTCGGCTTTTGCTTTAGTGCATTCCCGCTTCAGTACGAATACCTTTCCGAGCTGGGAGAGGGCGCATCCAAACCGTTATCTGATCCATAATGGCGAAATCAATACGCTTAGAGGTAATGTGAATTGGATGAAGGCGCGTGAACAGCAGTTTGTTTCGGAAGCATTCGGAGAGGACCTGCAAAAGGTGCTGCCAATTTTGGATATAGACGGCAGTGATTCCTCCATCCTTGATAATGCCCTTGAATTTTTCGTGCTTGCGGGGCGTAAACCGGCCCATGCGGCGATGATGCTCATTCCTGAGCCGTGGACGGAGAATCCGCATATGACGAAAGAGAAGAAGGCATTTTACGAATATCATAGCATGCTCATGGAGCCGTGGGATGGTCCAACCGCCATTTCCTTTACGAACGGCAAGCAAATCGGGGCCATCCTGGATCGAAATGGTCTTAGGCCGGCACGGTATTATGTGACAAAAGATGATTACATCATTTTCTCCTCAGAGGTCGGCGTGATCGATGTAGAGCCTGAAAATGTACTATATAAAGATCGTTTAAGCCCAGGAAGAATGCTGTTAATAGATTTGGAGGAAGGGCGCATTGTATCCGATGATGAAATCAAATCCGAGATGGCCCAGGAAAATCCATATCAGCAGTGGCTGGACGAACAGCTTGTACAACTAAGCGACGAAGAATCGGTGTCAGGGGATCAGCCAATTGGTGATTTGCTATTTAGGCAAAAAGCGTTCGGATACACCTATGAAGATGTCCAAAAATATTTATTGCCTATCATCAACGAGGGCAAAGATCCATTGGGAAGCATGGGGAATGACATTCCGTTAGCGGTGTTATCCGATCGCCCCCAATCATTATTCAACTATTTCAAGCAATCCTTCGCACAGGTGACCAACCCGCCAATCGATTCGCTT
Source organism: Bacillus sp. mrc49 (assembly GCF_002803435.1). Lineage (NCBI taxonomy): Bacteria > Bacillati > Bacillota > Bacilli > Caryophanales > Bacillaceae > Bacillus > Bacillus sp. mrc49. The sequence goes on from NZ_PHNG01000770.1 coordinate 9,249, forward strand.
CGTGAACAAATCGTCACGTCCACGATGACATTCCTTGGAGCGGAAGGGGATTTGCTGAAACCGGATAAAACGAACAGCCGCCGCATTCAATTGGATACACCTGTATTGACGCCAGCTCAGATGCAGCAGATAAAAGAGAATGCGTTTCCTGAATTTCAAAGCAAGGTCATACACACGCTATTTTCAGAAGATTTGGAGAGCGAGCTCGAGCGCATTTGCCGTGAAGCGGAGCAGGCGATCTCCGAAGGCATCAGCCTTTTGATCTTATCCGATCACGGGTTGACCGAGGAAAATGCCGCAATCCCATCCTTATTGGCTGCGAGTGCCCTTCATCAGGAGCTTATCCGCCATGGGAACCGTACGAAAGTGAGCATCATCGTTGAATCGGGGGAAGCAAGGGAAGTCCATCATTTTGCATCACTGATCGGATATGGCGTGGATGCGATTCACCCGTATCTTGCCTATGAAACGTATAAGCAGGCGATATTGGAAGGCAGCCTGACCGTCAGCTACGAGGAAACCGTAAGGAAGTATGTACGCTCGGTGACGGAAGGCATCGTAAAAGTGATGTCGAAAATGGGGATTTCCACGATCCAAAGCTATCGCGGAGCACAAATTTTCGAAGCGGTCGGAATCGGCGCGGAAGTCATCGAACGCTATTTCAGCGGGACGGCCTCGCAGCTTAGCGGGATCGATTTGGATACGATCGCGGATGAAGCGTTGATACGCCATAGAAAAGCTGCTGCTGGCTCCTATGACCAAACCCTTGAAAGCGGAAGCGATTTTCAATGGAGAAAAACGGGCGAACATCATGCCTTCAATCCGAAAACGATCCATACCCTGCAATGGGCTTGCCGCAAAGGCGATTATCAATTATTCAAGCAATATTCAAACTTGGCGAATGAAGAAAGACTCGGGTTTTTACGGAATTTATTCTCGTTCGACCAAAAGCGCCAAAGCATTTCCATCGATGAAGTGGAATCCGTTGAATCGATTGTCACCCGTTTTAAAACGGGCGCGATGTCATTCGGTTCTTTGAGCCAGGAAGCGCATGAAACATTGGCGATTGCCATGAACCGTCTCGGCGGAAAAAGCAATAGCGGTGAAGGCGGGGAGCATCCAAGCCGTTACCATTTGGATGAAAACGGTGATGACCGCCGCAGCGGGATCAAGCAGATCGCATCCGGACGTTTCGGTGTAAAAAGTCATTACCTCATCAATGCCGACGAGCTCCAAATCAAGATGGCACAAGGCGCAAAGCCTGGTGAAGGCGGCCAGCTTCCAGGGAATAAAGTATATCCTTGGGTCGCAGAGGTACGTGGTTCCACCCCTGGTGTGGGCTTGATTTCACCGCCTCCGCATCATGATATTTATTCGATTGAAGACCTGGCGCAGCTGATTCACGATTTGAAAAATGCCAATCGTGATGCCAGGATCAGTGTCAAGCTTGTGTCAAAAGCAGGTGTCGGCACGATTGCGGCCGGTGTTGCCAAAGGTGCCGCGGATGTCATCGTCATTAGTGGCTATGATGGCGGCACGGGTGCATCACCTAAAACAAGCATTAAACATACTGGGCTTCCTTGGGAGCTGGGCCTTGCTGAAGCGCACCAAACCTTGATGCTGAATGGACTGCGCAGCAGGGTGGTCCTCGAAACGGATGGAAAGCTGATGACGGGACGCGATGTGGTCATGGCGGCGATCCTTGGAGCGGAAGAATTCGGGTTTGCCACGGCCCCTCTTGTAGTCCTTGGCTGTGTCATGATGCGTGCGTGCCATCTGGACACATGCCCAGTCGGGGTAGCTACCCAAAACCCTGAGCTTCGCAGCAAGTTCACTGGAGATCCGGATCATGTCGTCAATTTCATGCGTTTCATCGCTGAGGAAGTGCGGGAAACGATGGCAGAGCTTGGTTTTAGAACACTGGAGGAGATGGTCGGCCGCACGGATGTTTTGCAAGTGAGCGAGCGGGCACAAAACCATTGGAAAGCGAAGCATCTGGACTTGACGACACTTCTTTTCCAACCGGAGGGGATACGTACGTATCAGCTTCCTCAAAACCATAAAATCGAAGAAGCATTGGATATCCGAAAAATTTTACCGATGGTACAGCCGGCATTGATTGATCAAGCCCCGGTGGATGTCAGCTTCCCCATTACAAACGTGAACCGTGTTGTCGGGACGATTGTCGGAAGTGAAGTATCCAAGCGATATGGCGAAATCGGCCTGCCTGAAGATACGATCACATTGCGGTTTACCGGCTCTGCGGGCCAAAGCTTCGGCGCCTTCATTCCAAAAGGAATGTCGTTATATTTGACAGGCGATGCCAATGATTATGTGGGGAAAGGGCTGTCCGGCGGTAAAATCATTGTTTCGGCACCTGCTGGCAATCAGATCGAGGCCGGGGACAATGTCATTGCCGGGAATATCGCCTTATATGGTGCAACAAGCGGTGAGGCGTACATCAATGGACGTGCCGGGGAACGCTTTGCGGTACGGAACAGCGGAGTCAATGTCGTCGTTGAAGGAATCGGTGACCATGGCTGTGAGTATATGACCGGAGGACGTGTAGTCATCCTGGGCAATGTCGGCAAGAACTTTGCGGCGGGCATGTCAGGCGGCATCGCCTATGTCCTTGCTGATGATGCAGAGGAATTCAAGGCATTATGCAATGCTGAAATGATCGAGTTCGAGACGCTTGGCGATGAGGCCAGCGAGGTTAAAGAAATGATTCACAGCCACCTTCATTATACGGAGAGTGCCAAAGCTTCCTATGTACTGGAGAACTGGGACGATTTTGCAAAGAAATTCGTGAAAGTCATTCCTAAGGATTACAAACGGATGATGAGAAGCATCGAAGAGCAGAAGCAAGCAGGATTAACGGATGAAGAAGCGGTCATGAGCGCCTTTCAAGCTAATGCCGTTCAAGATAAAAAAATCACGAAACAAGCAGTGATGCTGTAAGAAAGGGGAGAGAAAGATGGGAAAAGCAACAGGATTTATGGATTATCCGCGAGAAAAGCCAAAAGACCGGAATCCTCTCACTCGTTTAAGCGATTGGAGAGAATATTCAACTCCTTTCTCTGATGAAAAATTAAGCATACAGGGAGCGCGGTGTATGGACTGCGCTACCCCATTCTGCCATATGGGCATGGAATTGAACCGTGTCACGACAGGCTGCCCGATCAATAATCTGATCCCTGAATGGAATGACTTGGTATTCCGTGGCAGATGGAAGGAAGCGCTGGACCGTTTATCGAAAACGAATAATTTCCCTGAATTCACCGGGCGCGTCTGCCCGGCCCCATGTGAAGGGTCTTGTACGGTGGCGATCAGTGATCCTGCGGTTTCCATTAAAAACATTGAACGGACGATCATCGATAAAGGGTTTGAAAATGGCTGGATCACGCCACGCATTCCCGAAAGCAGGACCGGCAAGAAAATTGCCATCATCGGTTCCGGCCCGGCAGGATTGGCGAGCGCCGATCAGTTGAATCAAGCCGGTCATTCCGTCACCGTTTACGAACGTGCTGACCGTGCAGGCGGCCTTTTGACATACGGCATCCCGAACATGAAGCTGGAAAAAGATGTCGTTGCCCGCCGAATCAAATTATTGACGCAGGAAGGCATCGATTTCGTCACGAACACAGAAGTCGGAAAAGATATTTCAGCCGAGGAACTGCAGGAGCAATATGATGCGGTCATCCTCTGCACAGGTGCCCAAAAACAACGGGACCTGGAAATCGAAGGCCGCAGGGCTGCTGGCATTCACCTTGCAATGGATTACTTGACGACGTCGACCAAAAGCCTGCTCGACTCCAATTTTGAAGACGGTCAATTTTTAGATACAAAGGGTAAGGATGTCATCGTCATCGGCGGAGGAGATACAGGAGCTGACTGTGTCGCAACTGCCCTTCGCCAAGAATGCAGAAGCGTCGTCCAATTCGGGAAGCATCCGATCTTGCCGGCAAACCGTACCTCCGATAATATGTGGCCGGCTTATCCTAATGTCTTTTCACTTGAATATGCCTATGAAGAAGCGGAAGCGAAATTTGGAGCAGACCCGCGTCAATATTCAATCCAAACAACGAAAATCGTAGCCGATGAAAATGGAAACGTTAAAGAACTTCATACCATCTCCATGGAAAAAATCAAAGACGAAGATGGAATCTACATTTTCAAGGAAATCCCGGGAACGGAAAAAGTATGGCCGGCACAATTCGTATTCATCGCAATCGGATTCGAAGGAACGGAACAACCGCTATTGACCCAATTCGGCGTAGAAACGGTCAATCAAAAAATAGACGCCGTCTACGGCAATTACAAAACGAATGTCGAAGGCGTATTCGCTGCCGGAGATGCAAGAAGAGGCCAAAGTCTCATCGTTTGGGCAATCAATGAAGGCCGTGAAGCAGCACGTGAAGTCGACCGCTACCTGATGGGCGCCTCCGTCCTGCCCTGAATATAAAGAAGCACCATAATGGTTATGGTGCTTCTTTTGCTTTTTCCTGCGGGCGAATATGATCGGAATTGGCGAGTAAAGCAGCCGAATTGGAGGATGGATCGGAAAATTGGCTGAAAAAAGCGGAAACTCGCAAAATAAGGAGACGGATATTAGGTTTAGGTTTTCGGTATACGTTCACAAGGCGAACAGGATAAGATTCCTGTTCGCCTTGTGAACAACATTAGCTTCTGTAATCAGCTTCTTGAAAATGGCCAAGTGTGCTGGCAGTGAGAGAGTGGACAGCTTTAATTATTTTCGCTGATCGTACTTCATCTCCGCCTATGGCTTGAAGCAATTTTTCATTTAATTGCAATTTTGTTAGAGGGTTTGCAGGACTTCCTTTAGGTGTATCGATTCGTTTCGATAGGGCCATCCCGCTTGTTGTAGTCACGGTCACGATTGTGAACCGTCCCTTAGGGAGTGCCTCTTTGTTTGGCTCGATCGTTGAATCAATGATTCTATTTACTTTTTGAAAGGATGCTCTCCATGAAGAGGGGATGGGGTTGGTTCCAAAAGAGGCAAATGATAGGGGCTTGCCTGTAAGGGCAAGCCATACGATATACTCTATTGAAAATCTTCCTTCTTCACCAGTCTCAGGGTTATGGTGTATTAATGCTGCATCACCGTTGGGAGGAAAGCTGACCTGCACCGATTCGATATCTTCATCGGACAAACCGTATGTCCGATGTAAAAAGGTAGCGGCATCGACGCCATGTGCCGCAGCAGAACAAAATGGATATTGTTTAAACCATAATCCTGGAGTTACGATCCGCCATGTCTTTCCCCAATTCTCCGTAAAATCGCGAACACCTTTTTCTGCATATACCTCAAAGAAACCATTTAAAAAGTCGGGGTTGCTATGTAATCCCATGCGGACCCAATCAGCGGAATCCACTGCGTTTTTAGCGGCAATCCCTACATGGAGCGGTTTTATCACCGTGCCAAATTGGAGTCGCAGACCCGCTGATTGAGTAGCGGCTAGACTCATTGTTTCAGCTATTAAGCGTGGTGAATATTCCCGTAAATAAGCAACCGCCCCAGCTGCTGCTATCACGCCAAGTGTAGCTGTACTATGCCACCCTTTTGTATAATGATAAGGGTTCATGGCTTCGCCGAGGCGAGCCATGATTTCGACACCAATCACATAGGAAGCTAAAAACCGTTTCCCATGCATTTCCCGTTCCCCAACCGCAAATAAAGCAGATAAAATAACAGCGCTCGGATGACCTCGAACATCTGAATGTACATCATCATAATCCAGTAAATGAGCTTGAAGGCCATTAAATAGTGCCGCTTGTGACCTTGTTGCATGTAGGTGGCTGCCAATCAAGTAACCCGTCGCGTTTCCTCCTTCTTCCAGTATGATTTGTTTTAAAATCATCATTTCTTTTTCAGATTTTGTTTGATAGGAAACAGCGAGATAATCAAGAATTCCTTCAATGGCAGATTGTATGACAATTTCTTTGTCCAATGGATTGGAGTGATACACCGCTTCAGAT
>NZ_PHNG01000771.1:0-5598 GCF_002803435.1 Bacillus sp. mrc49
TCGCCGATGGCTTGCACTATGCGTGTGTAAATGGGTAAACTCTTAATATAGATTTCTTTAGGCGGAGGAGAACGTTGGATGTCATTAGCAGGAGCGACTAAACTTACATGCGGCTCATATGAATTGGATTACAGCAAGAAAACCTTAATTATGGGGATTTTGAATGTTACGCCTGACTCTTTCTCGGATGGCGGGAAATATAATCGGGTAGATGCTGCTTTGAAGCATGCGGAACGGATGGTGAAAGACGGTGCGGATATTCTCGACATAGGCGGTGAGTCGACCCGCCCTAATTATGAGAGGATATCGGATGATCAGGAGATAGAAAGGGTCGCTCCGATCATCGAGGCGATTTCCCGGAACATAGAAATTCCGATATCGATTGATACCTATAAATCAAAGGTGGCCAAGGAAGCTGTTAAGGCAGGGGCCCATATATTAAACGACATTTGGGGAGGCAAAGCCGATTCCTTGATGGCAAAAGTTGCAGCGGAATTTGGTGTGCCGATTATTTTGATGCATAATAGGGATAATATGGATTATGGTCATTTCATTCGCGATGTCTTTGAGGACTTATTCGAAAGCGTCATGATCGTAAAGCAGGCTGGCGTCAAGGAAGAAAACATCATCCTCGATCCAGGCATAGGCTTTGCAAAAGACTTGAAGTTTAATTTGGAAATGATGCGGAATCTTGATAAGCTTGTAGCAATAGGCTACCCAGTCTTGCTTGCAACATCGAGAAAGTCCATGATCGGGCATGTTCTGGATTTGCCTCCAGGTGAGCGAATGGAAGGAACCGCCGCTACAATCTGCCATGGAATTCAGCAGGGCTGCCAAATGGTTCGGGTGCATGATGTAAAGGAAATGGCGCGAACTGCAAAGATGATGGATGCGCTTTTAGGAAAAGGTGAATGAAATGGATAAGATATTTGTGAATAAAATGGAGTTTTATGGGTATCACGGAGTATTTCCAGAAGAAACGAAGCTTGGTCAGCGGTTTAAAGTCGACCTTACAGTCGAAACCGATTTAGCCAAGGCGGGGAAGAGTGACGACCTAAAGGACTCGATTAACTACGGCGAATTATATGAATTGTGTAAAGGCGTTGTAGAAGGGAAACCTTATAAGTTAGTGGAGGCGGTTGCTGAAAAGATCGCTTCCGAACTTCTTCGCGGATATCCTTCAATTGATAGCTGCACGGTCAAGGTATATAAACCTGATCCTCCTATAGCGGGGCATTATGACTCGGTAGCTATAGAGATTGTAAGAGGACGCTAATTATGGTGAATATTGCTTACCTTTCAATTGGATCGAACTTGGGCGACCGACTCGATATTTTCCGCAAGGCCTTCCAATTACTGACTGAGAATCCGCATATCATGTTGGTTGCAACTTCTTCATTTTATGAAACGGATCCGGTAGGATATGCCGATCAGGACTGTTTTTTAAATGCTGTGCTAAAGGTGGAAACCGACTTGCATCCCGAGGAATTGCTTCACGTTTGTATGCAAATCGAGCAAGCGTTAGGAAGAAAAAGGGAAATAAGGTGGGGTCCCCGTACTTTGGACCTTGACATTTTGTTATATAATCATGAAAATATTGAGACAGAGATTCTTTCGGTCCCGCACCCTCGTATGCACGAGAGGGCGTTTGTTATCGTGCCTTTAATGGAAGTGGACCCTGATATAAGGCTTCCGCACATGCACGCACCTTTGAGTGACTTGCTTGAACAGATTCCGGATAAAGAAGGAGTTCGATTATGGAAGGTGAAAAATGGGGAAGGCGCATTCGCGCTTTTCGAAAGTTAAAGGGTTATACACAGGAAGGCTTTGCGAAAGAAGTAGGAGTTTCCGTTTCCTTGCTTGGTGAAGTTGAAAGAGGGAATCGCAACCCTTCAGAAGCATTTTTAATGGAAGTGGCTGATATCCTTCATGTGTCCATTGAGGAGCTTCAACCACCTGAGGATAAATGAACGGTTGTTATAGGAGGTCACACGTGTTAAAAATAGGCGATATAGAAATGAAGAATCCGGTAGTGCTGGCACCGATGGCAGGAGTCTGCAACTCGGCATTCCGCTTGACCGTCAAGGAGTTTGGCGCTGGTCTGGTTTGTGCGGAGATGGTCAGTGACAAAGGCATCGTGCTTCAAAATGCCAAAACGATGAATATGCTTTATATAGATGAAAGGGAGAAGCCGTTAAGCTTGCAAATCTTTGGCGGTGAAAAGAAATCCTTGGTCGAAGCTGCTCAATTCGTAGATAAGAATACAAATGCCGACATCATTGATATCAATATGGGCTGCCCTGTCCCGAAAATCACGAAATGTGATGCAGGGGCGAAATGGCTTCTTGATCCGAATAAAATTTATGAGATGGTTTCCGCAGTTGTTGATGCTGTCGACAAGCCGGTAACCGTGAAAATGCGCATTGGCTGGGATGAAGAGCATGTATTTGCGATTGAAAATGCTCAGGCAGTTGAACGGGCGGGCGGTAAAGCCGTTTCCATGCATGGGAGAACCCGGGTTCAAATGTATGAAGGTAAAGCTAACTGGGACATCATTCGTGAAGTGAAGAAATCCATCAATATTCCCCTTATCGGGAATGGAGATGTGGAAACGCCACAGGATGCCGAACGCATGTTGAAGGAAACCGGAGTCGACGGGGTCATGATCGGCCGTGCAGCTCTAGGCAACCCATGGATGATATACCGGACCGTTAAGTATTTGGAATCGGGACAATTGATGGAAGAACCTACAGTTCGAGAAAAGATGGATGTGTGTGTCCTTCACATGGATCGTCTGATTGCATTGAAAAATGAGTACGTCGCCGTTCGTGAAATGCGCAAGCATGCTTCTTGGTACCTAAAAGGTGTGAAGGGGAATGCCAAGGCGCGTAAAGGGATTAACGATTGTGAAACGAGAGAAGATGTCGTGAGACTCCTTTATGGGATGGTCGATGAGATCGAAGCGAAGGAAATGAACATCCAAATGGTCTGATGTTGACTTCGCCTTCCTGTTTTCCTATAATACGCATATCTTAAACTGCCAGTAAATCTGGCAGTTTTTATATATACATAAAGAATTTTTTAAGATAAAAAGCTGTTGAATTCCTGGACTTTATGTAAGAATAAATACGTATGCAAAATAAATTTTGATTAATTATATAAAGCTTTTATTAATAAAGATGGAGATGATTTTCGTGAGTCATGAAGAATTGAATGATCAATTGCAAGTAAGGCGCGATAAAATGCAGGCAATGATTGATAACGGACAGGATCCTTTCGGGAGCAGATTCGAGCGCACTCATAGCGCCCAGGATTTAGTTCGTGCTTATGGAGAATTGGAAAAAGAAGATCTTGAGCAAAAAGAAATCGAGGTTACCATCGCCGGTCGCGTCATGACCAAGCGTGGGAAAGGGAAAGCGGGATTTGCCCATATCCAGGATATTAGCGGCCAAATCCAAATCTACGTTCGTTTAGATAATATAGGTGAAGAATCCTACCAGATTTTTAACCAAACGGACCTTGGCGATATCGTAGGGGTCACTGGCGTGATTTTCAAGACGAAGGTTGGAGAGCTTTCCATTAAAGCGAATGACTATGTATTTCTTTCTAAAGCGCTTCGTCCGCTACCTGATAAATTCCATGGTCTTAAGGATGTGGAAGAACGCTATCGGAAACGTTATGTTGACCTGATCACGAATGAGGAAAGTAAGAACACTTTGATCATGCGCAGCCGTATTGTGCAAGCGATGAGACGATATTTGGATGATCAAGGGTACCTGGAAGTGGAAACGCCGCTATTGCACTCCGTTGCTGGCGGAGCTGCCGCACGTCCTTTCCTTACTCACCATAACGCTTTGGATATGCCTTTGAATTTAAGGATAGCCATCGAGCTTCATCTGAAACGACTGATCGTCGGCGGATTAGAAAAGGTTTATGAGATTGGCCGGGTTTTCCGCAATGAAGGAGTATCAACAAGACATAATCCGGAATTCACCTTGATTGAGTTATACGAGGCCTATGCCGATTATAAGGATATCATGAGTTTAACTGAAAACTTGATCGCACATATAGCTCAAGAGGTTTTGGGGACGACTACCATTCAATACGGGGAATATGAGATCGAGTTAAAGCCGGAGTGGAAACGACTCCACATGGTCGACGCTGTAAAGGAATATACGGGTGTGGACTTCTGGGCTCACATGAGTAAAGAAGAAGCGCAACGGCTTGCCAAAGAGAACGGAATCGAAATTAAGGACTCCATGGAGTTTGGTCATATCGTGAATGAGTTCTTCGAGCAGAAAGTGGAAGATAAGTTGATTCAGCCTACTTTCATTTACGGACATCCGGTGGAAATTTCGCCATTGGCAAAGAAAAATCCGGAAGATGCCCGTTTCACCGATCGGTTTGAGCTATTCATAGTGGGCAGGGAGCATGCAAATGCCTTCACGGAACTTAATGACCCAATCGATCAACGTCAACGCTTTGAATCTCAATTGAAAGAACGCGAGCAAGGCAATGACGAAGCTCATGAAATGGACGAGGATTTCTTGGAAGCATTAGAATACGGAATGCCGCCAACTGGCGGATTGGGAATTGGTGTTGACCGTCTGGTTATGTTATTGACCAATTCACCTTCCATACGTGATGTTCTGTTATTCCCATTAATGAGACACCGCTAATAAGCAAGATGAAGCGATGATTACAGGACCGGATTCGGAATGCTGGAATCGATTGGGTGCAGCCCATGGATTCCAGCAAACGAGTTCGGTTTTTGTTTTTTAATTATAGTTTCGTATCATTTAATTGATTCGATTTCCAGGGTGAAAAGAAAAACATTATTATTTCGAAAAAACTTAATAAAAGGTATTGCGCAGTTAACGTAATGGTGTTATATTTATATCTGTCCTTACGAACGAGTTACAAACAAATGACAAACTTTAAAAAAGTTTTAAAAAGTTGTTGACTTGTAGTAATGAAAAATGTTATTATAAATAAGCTGTTTCGAAAGACATTGCTCTTTGAAAACTGAACAAAACAAAGCGCCAACGTTAAATTTTAAGTGAGCACACACTATTAAAAAAGCAAATGAGCAAGTCAAACATTTCTTCGGAGAGTTTGATCCTGGCTCAGGACGAACGCTGGCGGCGTGCCTAATACATGCAAGTCGAGCGAATCGACGGGAGCTTGCTCCTTGAGATTAGCGGCGGACGGGTGAGTAACACGTGGGCAACCTGCCTATAAGACTGGGATAACTTCGGGAAACCGGAGCTAATACCGGATACGTTCTTTTCTCGCATGAGAGAAGATGGAAAGACGGTTTACGCTGTCACTTATAGATGGGCCCGCGGCGCATTAGCTAGTTGGTGAGGTAATGGCTCACCAAGGCGACGATGCGTAGCCGACCTGAGAGGGTGATCGGCCACACTGGGACTGAGACACGGCCCAGACTCCTACGGGAGGCAGCAGTAGGGAATCTTCCGCAATGGACGAAAGTCTGACGGAGCAACGCCGCGTGAACGAAGAAGGCCTTCGGGTCGTAAAGTTCTGTTGTTAGGGAAGAACAAGTACCAGAGTAACTGCTGGTACCTTGACGGTACC
>NZ_PHNG01000772.1:0-17484 GCF_002803435.1 Bacillus sp. mrc49
TGGCTACGATGCGATGTGGGAGCTTGTTCAATTGATGTTCGCCGATTTCCCGGTCAAGATGGAGGCAAGGGAAATCGTCGGCTCCTACTGTCCGGGAAGTTATGATTTAAGCATAAATGGACAAAAGTTTGCTGGCATATCCCAACGCAGGATCCGCAATGGGGTAGCGGTGCAAATCTATTTGTGCGTCAATGGAAGCGGGGCCGAGCGCGCCAGTCTCGTGAAAGGTTTTTATGAGGCAGCGAAAGGCAATGCGGAAACGAAATTCGCTTATCCGGCTATCATCCCTTCTGTAATGGCGTCCCTTTCGGAATTGTTGGATGTACAATTGAGTGTCCAGGATGTGATGCTCAGGTTCCTCAATGTATTGAAGGAGCATAGCGGAAGGATATTCTCGGACACGCTTTCCCCAGGGGAATGGCCGTTATATGAGGCCTATTTGACAAGAGTGTTGGAGCGGAATGACAAAGTATTTGCTTCATTAAATGTTTGAATGTGGAAAGCCGTCCCTGTAAGTTCAGGAACGGCTTTGTTCACTTTCATACGATTTTATCATTCACTGAAACTTTGATAAGGAAAAAAAGAGCCTTACTCCAGATTCCTTATTCCCGATCTATCTATTTAGTAGCGGCCATCCTCATGTGGTCGGGCAAACATGCGCTCCACATTATTTCATCACTCAGCCATTTTTTCCAAATTTCCATTCCGATCCATTTTGAATTTCGTTGCCGGGCGCTCCTCTTCCTCTAACAAGACGAGCTTTCTTGCCCGATTCATGATATTCATCAAAGTCTCATAATCTTCCTGCATCAAGCCACTATTTTGTTCGAGATGGCTGACTTTATTCTCGAGCTCTTCATTTCGTTTTTTCAGACCCTTGATTTCAAGCTTCAATCTTTCATTTTCGGTTTTTAATACTTCTGCCTGAAGCGTACGCCCATTCATAGATTCAAGGTAGGCGATGACGGTATCGAGGTTCAGGACCCTTTCCGTGGATACTGGCGCATTGTGGACCCTAGGCGCCAAGGCTTCGGCCACCACGAATTCTTCAGCCGCCTCATAACTGCTAGCATCGGCTTCCATTTCCAAATCTAGCTCCTCTTCTTGCACTTGGGGAACCATTATGTCGGATATGGTAGGGGTCGGCGGTGTATAAAGAAGCCGTTTTTTCGCTGCTTGATCCTTTCCGAGGATCCTTTGCCGCTGCTTCCGCTGTTTCTTGGCAAGGGATAGCGCTTTATCATAATTATGGCGGACCACCGCATTCCAGCGGAATCCGCAGGCGGCAGAGGTGCGATTCAGCTTATCTCCTACTTCTTCAAAAGCATTCAGCTGAGTGCTTCCTTCCCGCACATGTCGCAATACCGTTTCTGCCAAAAGCAAATCATCTTCTTCTGTCCATGCGTCTTGACGAACCTTCATTTCTACATACTCCCTTTCTGGTAACTTTTCAAATGAATAACTATATAAAATATCGTGTGGCCATGATTTAGGCTGTGTTCTACTAGCATTTTGGACAAATTCTGGATTTTTTATACAAAAAGGTTGAAAGGATACTAGTTTTTTGACTGATTACGTCTTTTCCCATCCTTTTCGCTCATCAAGTCCACTTGATATTCATAGGTAGAAGCGGTAAAATACCTTTTAGCCATATAATTGGATGAATAAATAGTTTGTCATGGGAAGGATGGTGACCGGAGGATGTCCAATGAATTCAGGGTTTGCGATGATTGCTTGGCGGTGAATATTAAGACGTTGATCCCCCGTCTTGAAAAGCTTGATCCCGAAGCGAAAATTGAAGTGGGCTGCCAATCCTATTGCGGTCCAGGCAGAAAGAAATCATTTGCCTTTGTCAATAACCGTCCAGTTGCTGCGCCGACAGAAGACGAGTTACTAGATAAAATCAATAAAAAACTAAAGTAGTATCCATGCAGGATTGCTTTTTTAATAAAATGGAACAGGCTGACATCACCCGGATTGAAACAAACTGCGGTGATTTTTTATTTCCTTATTTTTGGGGCGAAACCAAATGGAATCTTCCGTTTTCTTACAGAATCTCCCCGCTTGCTAGCAAGGGGATAGTTAGGGTTTTTTGTCAAAACGCGATATAATGGATGCATCGAGACTATGAAAAAAGAGGGTAGTTCATGGAATATTCCCGCGAGAAATTACAAGAAGAAAAAGTATTCAAGGACCCTGTGCACCGATATATACATGTTCGTGACCGGGTTATATGGGATCTGATCGGAACGAAGGAATTCCAGCGCCTTAGAAGGATCAAACAGCTGGGAACGACGTATTTGACCTTTCATGGTGCGGAGCATAGCCGGCTCAGCCATTCGCTTGGAGTTTATGAGATTGTCCGGAGGATCGTCGATGATGTCTTCGAGGGAAGGCCGGAATGGAAGCCGGAGGAACGTTTACTGTCATTGTGCGCGGCCCTGCTGCATGATTTGGGTCATGGACCTTTCTCTCATTCTTTTGAAAAGGTATTTGACCTCGACCATGAGCAATTCACCCAGCAGATAATTGTCGGCGACACGGAAGTGAATAAGATCCTCCTTAGGGTAGGCCGTGATTTTCCTAAAAAAGTGGCTGAGGTCATCGCAAAAACCTATAAAGGCAAATTAGTAGTCAGCCTGATTTCCAGTCAAATCGATGCTGATAGAATGGACTATTTACAGCGTGATGCATACTTTACCGGCGTGAGCTATGGACACTTCGATATGGAAAGGCTGCTTCGGGTCATGAGGCCGAGGGAAGAGCATGCCGTGATCAAGCAAAGCGGGATGCATGCAGTGGAAGATTATATCATGAGCCGCTACCAAATGTATTGGCAGGTTTATTTCCATCCAGTCACGAGAAGTGCAGAGGTCATTCTCACTAAGATCTTACATAGAGCAAAGCATTTATACGAAGCGGATTATGAATTTGCTCAGGAACCGCATCATTTTTATTCATTGTTCAAGGGGGAAGTGACCTTGGCTGACTACTTGAAAATGGATGAAGCGGTGATGCTCTATTACTTCGAGGCTTGGGAAGAGGAGAACGATGCGATTTTAAAAGATTTATGCACGCGCTTCGTTAATCGGAAACTATTTAAATATGTGGAATTCCATCCTTCGAACAATCAGATGAACAGATTGATGGAATTAAGGACGCTATTCAAAAAGGCAGGGATCGATCCGGATTATTATCTCGTCGTCGATTCTTCTTCAGATCTGCCGTATGATTTTTACCGTCCTGGTGAGGAAGAGGAAAGACTGCCGATTCACTTGCTGAAAAATAATGGCGAAATTCGTGAGTTATCGCGTGAATCCGAAATCGTCGACGCCATTTCAGGCAAAAGAAGAACGGATCATAAGCTGTACTATCCAGCAGATATATTGCGTGATGAATCGACGAAGAAAAATATAAAAAAACAGATTCGTGAGCTTTTGGAGCTATCGGATTGAAGTGGTACATTTTTGGTGAGGAGTGACGAGCCTTGTTTAAGGATCATGCAAATATTATCAATGCAATTTCTACTGCCGGTGAAATCTCAGGGCGGAAAAAATTACAAAAAATCGTGTATATCGCGAAAAAGCTTTCGTTTCCATTCCACGAGAAGTTTCAATTTCATTTTTATGGACCGTATTCGGAGGAGCTGACCTTACGGATTGAAGAGCTTTGCGAGATGGGCTACTTGAATGAGGTAAGGGAAAAAAAGGCAGGATATTATCAATATTGCTATTCAATAACCGATGCAGGCCAGGACTTCCTATCGATACAGGAAGTGGAGATGCCTGCCCTCGAGGCATGCTTACATGATATGAATGAGCAGAATGCCCGATTCTTGGAGCTGGTTTCAACGGTGTTATATTTCGACACGCTTGAAAAAGAGGAAGTCACCGAGAAGATATTCACACTGAAAAGCAAACAAAAATACACACCTGAAGAAATTGATGAAGCATATGCATATATTGATCAGCTAAAAACAAAAGCTAAGCCGAATTGAGATGCCTTTTGTAAAAGGCAAAAAAAGCTAGGCAATATGAAGGAGAGGCTGTCTGTATTTTGCAGGCGGCATCTTTTTTAGGTTCCATTGCATGAACAAGGCATGAAACTTATGGGGCATATCCCGGCAGTTTCACCCTAGTGTGACATGGATTGACTCCTATTCATTTTCTTCACCGACGATATGTGTTGGGAGGGTGAAACCTTTAAATGGAATTAAGGCCTATGTAAGTCAATATGGAAGGCGTCCTTGGCGGATTCTTCATAGGTTTAAATTTACCGCTTTGTCAAAACTGAGTGGATGGACCCCTGCCGGAAACCGTGTCCAAGGGAGACAGCAGGCGCCAGTGCGAGGGCAGGCCGGCAACCGATACGAGTGTCCGCAATGAAATGCGTGACTGCGTTAGACCCCGTAGGCGCAAGCCGAGGAGGGATCACGGGACCGCCTGCAGTGATGAAACGGCTAAAGTACAATGGTAACTCTATCAGTCATTTATGCATGAACAGACCAGTGCAAAGAAACTTCGTTCAAATATCAACTCGTTCAATCGACGTGATTTTCCTTTTTTTAAACAAAAGGGCCCTGCAGGATGGATCTTTTTTCAAAGGGTCCATCCTGCAGGGTACATTTTAAATGAATGACTTAGCTTTCCCCGTTATGTAAAACTCATAGGTCGCTTTTGCGGACACCGGCTACTGCCAAGTGGTTTTTTGACATTTCTTCAATGAAAATCGTCACGGCTTCCGCTGGTGCTCCGGTTGTTTCCGTAACCGCAGCGGTCACCTTCTCAACTAGAGCTTTTTTTTGTTCGTCCGTACGGCCTTCAAGCATTTTGACTGTTACATATGGCATCATGATCCCCCCTTTCGTTCTTATCTTGTAGTGTTTCACAATGAAAAAAGAATTGCAAGACACGGAAGTCAGAGTTTTTTTCACTTCTTGGTCTTTTGATGTATACTAACGGTAATATATATTGGGGGAGAAGCTATTGGATCTATTAGAACGGTTTTTGGCTTATGATTTGGAACAACTTCCATATGTCATTGTGTCATTGTTGATCGCATTTACGGTTCATGAATTTTCACATGCGTATGTCGCCTATAAGTTCGGTGACCCGACTGCAAAGAATGAAGGGCGAGTGACGTTGAATCCGATATCCCATTTGGATCCGATCGGGACTTTGCTGATATTGATCGCCGGGTTTGGCTGGGCAAGGCCTGTCCCGGTCAATCGTTTTCATTTCAAGAATCCGAAGCTGGCGGGAGTGCTCGTCTCTTTTGCCGGTCCGTTCAGTAACTTGATCGTTGCCATTTTGGGTTATTTGATTTTTTACGGGCTGCTTGCAGCAGGAGCTGGACCTGATTTACCTTTTTTCGTCCAGCCCTTCCTGAATGTGCTCATAAATTTGAACGTCCTTTTATTTGTATTCAATCTGATACCGCTGCCGCCGCTCGATGGTTATCGGATCATACAGGATCTTGTTTCAGCGGATTTGCGGGCAAAAATGACCCAGTATGAGCAGTATGGGTCGCTGATTTTTTTGATTTTGATCATCACGCCGCTTAGCAACTATACAATTAGACCGATTATGGATACGGGTATTAAATTTGTAGGAAGCAGTTTGAGTCAATTTTTTTCACTATTATTTTTTTAACAAATAAGAAATGACAAACCATAAAGGGGGATATGAAACATGGAAGAACAACCGAAGAAAAAGGTAGGCTTCAATATCATCAAAAATGATCCTACTGAGGGGCATGGCGGATACGGGGCTGGGGTTTTGACGCTCGATAACATTTCACCGGTCATCATCGATGTCGATGCAGGGGAAGCCGAGGTGGATATCGGTGCGATGCACGCGAGAAGTGTCGTGGAAAAGGGGATCAAATTCCTGAAAACCAAAGAAGAGGTCCCGAATGCAAAGCCGTACTGGCTTGTTTGGGTGACGATCGAAGCGACTCAAAACGGCCCTCAATATGCAGGTGTGACTGCCTGTGAAATGTTGGTCGACCGTTCCATCAGACGCGGCTACAAATCCCTTCCGGAGCATGTTAACCGGATGGATAAGTCGCTTAAACGTCATATCATGGTCGAGGACATGGATGATAAATCAAAGCGTGTACTGGCAGACTTCCTGAAAAACCATGATGCGGGAATGTGGGAGCGTTCTTCAGCGAAGCTCAAGGAATCATTGACGGTATAATTGTAATTTCCATGCTGAATTATGAAGTTTAGTGAAAATTGCACTTGTAGGAAACGGATAAAATCAGTAAACTTAAAGACAGCAGTTTAGACACTGTGGAACTAGGACAGAAAAAACCCGAAGCCGCTTGCGGTTTCGGGTTTTTTCGTTATTGCCAAGGCTTCAGGACCTTTTTGTACCAGGGGGTCTTTTTTTGCTCGGCTTCATCTGGAACCTGCACAGGTTTTTCGCCTTTAAAGTGCTCTGCACAGTACTCGATAGGTTCTGTACCTTTCACATAATAAGTCAATCTAGAGACAGGGCAATCCTTTGTTGCCAATTTACCGCTTGCAGGATTCACGTTGACTCCGATTACGTTTTTCGTTTCCTTGAACGGTTTGGCCGGTGTACCCTGCAGGCCCTTTTCCATATAAGCCGCCCATATTTTTTTTGCATAGCCTTTTTCAGCAGGATTCTCGATTTTTTTACCTTGATCATAGCCAGTCCAGACCCCTGCCACAAGTTCAGGCGTGTATCCGATCATCCAGCTATCTGTCGGGGTGGACCCTGATTTACCTGCATACGGACGGGTCAGTTCGGAGCTGATGGTGCTGCCGGTCACTTTCGTATAGCCATTTAAGGTTTCATCGAAAACCCCGGTTAGCATCTGTGTCATGACGAACGCTTTATCCGCATCGAGAACTTGTTCCGGTTTCTTATTTTGCGCATAGATGACTTCCCCTTTTTGGTTTTCAACCTTTTTGATGAATACGGGCTTCACCTTCTTGCCGCCGTTAGCGAGAATGCTGTATGCATTGACCATTTCTATCGCCCGTACACCAGAGGTGCCGAGTGCCAACGATGGCACGGCAGCCATTTTTGCCGTTATGCCAAAGCGGTGCGCCGTATCGACCAAGGTTTGTTCCCCCAGGAACAAGTGTGTTTTCACGGCGAAAATATTATCTGAAAGAGCAATGGCCTGGGCCATCGTGATTTCTCCTTCCGCATATTGATGGTTGTAATTATGCGGTGTATAGGAGGAGTGACCATCGTCGAAAGTAAAGGTGGTCGTCTCGCTTTTTAAGGTGGTCGACGGCGTGAAGCCATTCTCCAGCGCCGAATAATAAAGCAGTGGCTTCATGGTGGAGCCAGGCTGGCGGACGGCCTGTGTGGCCCTGTTGAACGGTGACTCCGCATAATCCCTCCCGCCGACCAATGCCCGGACTTCCCCTGTAGCCGGATCCATTGCCACGATCGAGGCTTGTATGCCTGAAGAATCGGGTATGGTAGTGGAAACAACATCTTCGGCGACAGTCTGCTGGGATTCGTCGAGTGTGGTATATACCTTCAGGCCGCCGAGCTCGATCGTCCTGTCATCCAGATGAAGCTGGGATTTCAAAGCTTGCTTGACCGCATCCTGAAAATAGGGAGCGGTTTTATTGGTGACCGTTCCATGCTCGCCTTTTAATGTCAGAGGGTCTTGCAGGGCTTCGGTGATTTTTCTTTCTGAAATGTAGCTTTTGTTTTTCATGGCCTGCAGGACAACCTTCTGCCTGGATTTCGCTTTTTCAAGGTCATCCAATGGAGAATAATTAGAGGGCCCTTTTGGTATCCCGGCCAGCATGCTGGCCTCTGCGAGCGTAAGATCCAAGGCATCCTTGCCAAAGTAATACTGGCTTGCGGCCTGGGCCCCATATGCGCCATGGCCATAGTAAATCGTATTTAAATAGCCTTCAAGGATTTCCTTTTTGGAATAGTTCATCTCCAGGCGTATTGTATAAAAAGCCTCATTGAACTTGCGTGACCACGTTTTATCATGACCGAGAAAAAGGTTCCGTGCATATTGCTGGGTAATGGTGCTGGCACCCTGGACCTTGGACATGGCCTGTATATCCGCAAGAATGGCCCCGCCGATCCGCTTTATATCAAAACCATTATGAGTGTAGAATTGGCGGTCCTCAACAGCGACAGTTGCTTGGATGAGCTGTGGTGAAATGGCATCCATTCCGGCCCAATAGCGTTTCTGCCCATTATCCGTTTCACCGATCACATTTCCATCATTGCTATAATAGAGGGTGGATTGGGGCACGACCAATGGCGGCGGACCTAATATTTTGGCATAAATCAGTAAAGAGAGAAGCAATACAAAGAGTATGATGAGCCCGATTGTGGCAAGGATAATGATGGCCCGTACATATTTGGTCGTCCTTTTAAATCGTTCGCTTGGAATCAATTCCATTGCTTTCACCTCTCTTGAATCTAGTATCTATTACTATTATGGAAAAAAATGAATTTTTTAAACATAAGAAAGCCAATTAGGAAATTTATCTTGCAATTCTGCTAGATTCGTCTATAATTTTTCTAGCTAATGACTATACCGAATTTGGGGAACCTATTAGGTGACTGACAATATGAAATGGAAAAGGAGCGTTAATAAATGAGCATTTGGTTTACTGAAAAACAAACAGAGAATTTTGGTATTACGATGAAAGTGAATCGTACTTTACATACGGAGCAAACTGAGTTTCAAAAGCTGGATATGATTGAAACGGAAGAGTGGGGCAATATGCTATTGTTGGATGACATGGTCATGACTTCACAGCGCGATGAATTCGTATACCATGAAATGGTAGCCCATGTTCCTTTATTCACTCATCCTAATCCAGAAAACGTTTTGGTTGTAGGCGGAGGGGACGGAGGCGTTATCCGTGAGATCCTTAAACACCCAAGCGTAAAAAAAGCCACGCTGGTGGATATCGATGGGAAAGTCATCGAATACTCGAAGAAGTTCTTGCCTGAGATTGCCGGCATGCTTGAAGATCCACGTGTGGACGTACAAGTGGGGGATGGCTTCATGCACATCGCCAAAAGTGAAAATGAATATGACGTGATCATGGTTGATTCGACTGAACCGGTCGGACCTGCTGTCAATTTATTCACGAAAGGGTTTTACGCGGGAATTTCCAAAGCGTTGAAAGAAGATGGGATATTTGTGGCACAATCGGATAATCCTTGGTTCAAAGCCGATCTAATCCGTGATGTACAACGTGATGTAAAAGAAATATTCCCGATCACCAGCCTTTACTTAGCGAATATCCCGACGTATCCGAGCGGCCTTTGGGCGTTTACGATCGGATCGAAAAAATATAATCCATTGGAAGTTGCGGAAGAACGCTTCCATGAAATCGAAACGAAATATTATACAAAAGAACTTCATCAAGCAGCTTTCGTTCTGCCTAAATTCGTTCAAGACTTAGTGAAATAAGGAGGCGTCGACCATGAGATTCGATGAAGCCTATTCAGGCAATGTATTCATTAAAAGCCATCCCGATTTCGAGGAATCGGAAGCTGTGCTTTATGGCATGCCAATGGACTGGACAGTAAGTTTCCGTCCGGGTTCCCGCTTTGGCCCGACCAGGATCCGTGAGGTTTCGATCGGTTTGGAGGAGTACAGCCCGTACTTGGATCGTGAATTGGAAGAAGTGAAATTCTACGATGCGGGCGATATTCCTTTGCCGTTCGGCAACCCGCAGCGAAGCATAGATATGATTGAAGAATTTGTCGACGGTGTGTTGGATGCCGGTAAATTCCCATTGGGGATGGGCGGGGAGCACCTCGTCACATGGCCTGTCATAAAAGCCATGTACAAAAAGTATCCTGACATGGCCATCATCCATATGGATGCCCACACAGATTTACGTGAGGATTATGAGGGGGAACCGCTTTCCCATGCCTCGATCATTCGTAAATCCGCAGAGCTTATCGGTCCGAAGAATGTATACTCATTCGGCATTCGCTCCGGTTTGAAGGAAGAGTTCCAATGGGCAAAGGAAAATGGCATGCACATCTCTAAATTTGAAGTTCTGGAGCCGCTGAAAGAAGTATTGCCACAGCTGGCAGGGCGTCCCGTCTATGTAACGATCGACATCGATGTCCTGGATCCTGCACATGCGCCCGGAACAGGCACGGTAGACTGCGGCGGCATCACTTCCAAAGAGCTTTTGGCTTCGATACATGAGATAGCTCGTTCTGAAATTAATGTCGTCGGCTGTGATTTAGTGGAAGTTGCACCGATTTATGATCCATCCGAGCAAACAGCGAACACGGCAAGCAAGCTGATACGCGAAATGATTTTAGGTTGGGTTCAAAAAGGCTAAGCATCGAACATAAATGAAAAGTACCCTATAGAATGGACACATAAAAAAGTCTATTCTGTAGGGTGCTTTTGTTTATGATTGCAAAATGTCCGCAGTGTTGGAGGTATTCCAAAACTCAGTTCTTCGTATTCTTTCAGAGTCGATTGAAACGGTCTAAGGTACAGCTGCTCGCCAGCTTGTGCTTTTCCTTGAATTTGAAGCGGGTTCTCATATAAATTGCCCTTTTCACGCGCAATTGGGGCTCTTTTCGTCAGATTCTTTCGTTACTCCCGGATTCTCCGTAACATTACTGCTTTCTTATTCACCATTTCGGAGCGTTACTCGCGAATTTATTTATCGACTTTGCTCGCGAGCTTGGGTTTTGCATCCAATTCGAGGCGGATTCTCATAAAAATTACGCTTTTCACACGCATTTCGTACCTTATCTCTTCAGCTACATGTGGACAATCTGGATTCCATCTTCATTTTGACGCAAAGTGGAATGAAACGTCCTCGGAGATTGTCCAAACTTTGGGCAATGGGGACATACCTTAGTTTACACCGAAAGTGAAATGCAACGGTCCAAGTTCAGATTCTCTAACCGGGGTAATAGAGCTCCTAACTCCAAAACTTTAGGCAATCGGAATTTTCCTAGTCCTATTTCCTCCTGCCCCTTTCTGGATTTGCACTTTATTTTCCGATGCAAGTTGAAACTTCCTTGAAGAATATTTATACTTATGAAGTTAAGGACGACGTGATGAAGGAAGTGTTGAGTTGACTCTTCATGATATAGATAAGCATGCCATTAAAGTGACCTTGCAAACAAAAATCAAGCATGGCGCTGAAACGGACACGTTTGAGCTGGTCACATTTGGTACAAGAATGTACAAGGGCGCCGATTTGTATTTGCAATATAAAGAGGAAAATGAAGCTGGTCAAATACAAACGACCATCAAGCATAAAATGGATGAAACGATCCTGCTAAGGAACGGTGCCATTAAAATGAGGCAGCTTTTCCGCTTGCAGGAAGCGACAAATGGACATTATGAAAGTATATATGGCAGGTTGGGACTACGGACGACCACGAAAAAAATCGATCATCAATGGGATGAGCAGGCCAAACAAGGGAAACTTGTCCTTAAATATACATTACATATGCAGGGAAGCGAACCCGGTCAATATGAAATGACGATTTCCTACAAGGAGGAAGCATAGCACATGAATATAGTTAATGAGGTACAGGAAAAACTGAAAGAAGAAATTAAAGCTGCGGTCATCAAGGCAGGCCTGGCAGCAGAAGAACAGATTCCGAATGTAGTATTGGAACTGCCAAGGGAAAAGTCGCACGGAGATTATTCGACGAATATGGCGATGCAATTAACGAAGATTGCGAAGAAAGCGCCAAAAATGATTGCTGAAGCGATCATTGAAAACTTCGACAACTCAAAGGCATCCATTGAAAAAATTGAAATTGCAGGACCAGGTTTCATAAACTTCTACATGAATAATTCATATTTGACCGAATTGATCCCTGCCATCTTGAAAGCCGATGGGTCATATGGGGAAAGTGATTTTGGGAAAGGTGAAAAAATCCAAGTGGAATTCGTTTCCGCAAACCCGACAGGTGATCTTCACCTCGGTCATGCGCGCGGTGCTGCAGTAGGCGATACGTTATGCAATGTCCTTTCCAAAGCAGGCTATGATGTTTCACGTGAATATTACATCAATGATGCAGGTAACCAAATCAATAATTTGGCCATTTCGATAGAAGCACGCTACTTCCAAGCACTGGGTCTTGAAAAGGAAATGCCGGAGGGCGGTTATCACGGTGAGGATATCAAGGGCTTCGGTAAAAAGCTTGCCGAAGAATATGGTGATAAATTCGTAAATGCCGATGAAAAAGAGCGTTTTGATTTCTTCCGTGAATACGGCTTGAAATGTGAGATGGAAAAACTGAAAACGGACTTGGGCAATTTCCGTGTCGGATTCGATGTATGGTACTCCGAGTCTTCCCTTTATCAAGATGGCAAAATCGACGAAGCGCTCAATGTATTGAGGGAAAGGGGCCATGTCTATGAGCAAGATGGGGCAACATGGTTCCGTTCAACCGAATTGGGTGATGATAAAGACCGCGTGCTCATCAAACAAGACGGGTCTTACACCTATTTGACACCGGATATTGCCTATCACCGTAATAAACTGGAGCGTGGCTTCGACACATTGATCAATATATGGGGCGCCGACCACCACGGATATATCCCTCGTATGAAAGCGGCGATTGAAGCATTAGGCTACAAACGCGAGCAGCTTGAAGTGGAAATCATCCAGCTCGTACATCTTTATAAAGATGGCGAGAAAATGAAAATGAGCAAGCGTACGGGTAAAGCCGTCACGATGCGTGACCTTATTGATGAGGTTGGCCTTGATGCAACACGTTATTTCTTTGCAATGAGAAGCGCCGATACGCATATGGACTTCGATTTGGATCTTGCCGTATCGCAATCCAATGATAACCCGGTTTATTATGCACAATATGCACATGCCCGGATATCAAGTATTTTGCGCCAAGGTGTGGAGCAAGGAGTCAGCTATGAAGGAATCACTGATTTTTCTGCCCTTTCCACTGAAAAAGAGGTCGAGCTGTTGAAGAAACTGGGCGAGTTTCCTCAGGCGATTGCTGAAGCAGCCGAAAAACGGATGCCTCACCGCATGACGAATTATATCTTCGACCTAGCTTCTACTTTCCATAGCTTCTACAATGCAGATAAAGTTCTGGATGTGGAGAAAATGGAACGAAGTCAAGCGCGCCTTGGACTGGTCAAATCCGTCCAAATCACTTTAAAGAACGCACTGGCTATAATCGGCGTTTCAGCACCGGAAAAAATGTAATCAGCAAAAGCGACTGTTTCTAATGGGAACAGTCGCTTTTTTTTGGACTTTCAGCATTCGACGGAGCCACCGCTGACCCTTTTTACACCGCGGACCTTAGCGATTTCTTCGATCAGCTGAAACATGGCCCGATCCTTCATCTTGGCTTCAATCATGAAATCGACATCCTGCCTAAGCTCCCTAAGTGCTTTGAAAAGGGGCATGATGAATTCCATATCGATATAATCAGCATGCGAGCGAAATTCACTTAATGATTTCGGGGAAGAAATATGGATCTTTGGGACCACTCCTGCGTTGCTCCACGTCTTGATGACCTCGGTGAGCAGCTCGTTAAGCGGCTCATCTGATAGGTTGGCCAGGTGGTGGTGGTAATCGAAGACAAGCGGGATGCCTTCCCTTTTACATACTCGGAGGGTTTCTGAGGCTGTATAGGTTTTATCATCATTCTCGAAGGTCATTCTTCCCTTGACATGCTCCGGAAGCAATCTAAGGTTGTCATGGACCCTTACTAAAGCTGACTCTTTATCACCATAGGCCCCGCCGACATGGATATTGATGAAAGAGGAATCGGCAATTCCCATGGCATCGAACATATTATAGTGAAACTCCATATCCTTTACGGCATTATGTGTAATCCCTGGTTTGGGGCTGGTGAACAGCGTAAACTGGTTGGGATGAAAGCTCACCCGCATGTTATGTGCGCTAACCCATTCGCCAAGCTGCTTCCACTCCTTTTTGAAGGGAGTGACGAAATCCCATTCCACATCTGGGTGTGTGGCTAAAGGAACGATGGAGCTGGACATCCGGTAGATTTCTATTTGGTGGGCCGTGTTATATTGAAGGACCCTAAGGGTATTTTCAATATTCTGCCTCGTCACACTCAGAAGCCGGTCCATTCCCGCTTCCGGGCCGAGCTCGCTATATCGCTTGAAAGTAAGCGTCTTTGCTGGTGAGGCCTCCCATAAACATGTCGCGTTGGATACAAAGCCAAATCTTATCTTCATTTGCATTTTCTCCTTAAACGATGTTAAAGAAAAGGAGATAGGATGGAAGCCAGCGATTCTTTTGCTGTACGAACAAGGTTCGTGGAAGAAAGCTTGTCCCCGTTCATTAGCTTCGATTCCGCAACGTCCAATGCCAATTCCTTTTCTACATCTTCTATGAATGTCCGGTCATATATCAAACAGTTGATTTCCCCATTTAAAAAACAACTTCGTTTATCAAAGTTTGCTGTACCGATATCACAAATTGTATCATCAATCAGTATCACTTTAGAATGGTAGAACCCTCTCTGGAATTGCATGATGGCAGCTCCTTCTTTTATCAATACCCGGAAATAGGGAAATGAAGCCTCTTTTACTAGGGCATGATCGGAATTTTCGGGAACGATGACCGTTACGGAAACATTACGTGAAAGGGCCTCCCTTAGTTCCTGAAACAGGGAGTTGCTTGGAATGAAGTATGGCGTGCCGATGATGATTTTTTCTTTAGCCTGCCGAATCAAGCCAATCAAGGTCTGTTCTAAATCGCATCCATTCGTGACAACGACCTGATGTGCCTGCGACCCGGCTTTCAGGTTAGGAAAATATGCCGGTGTTCCCCGAAGATCCTCGTTTGTATCGTGAAACCAGTCAGAAAGAAAGACTTCCTGAAGGTCCTTGACCCCTTCCCCAGTGATTTTTAAATGGTAATCCCGCCAAGGGTTCAGCTTGTCCCCTTGATTTATATATTCCCTGCCGATATTAAAGCCGCCAAGATAGCCGATTTTCCCATCAATCACCGTGATTTTTCGATGATTCCTTTTTTGTATCGTATAGAAAAGAAAGGGGAGTTTCGGCTTAAAGCTGAAAGAAAAATGAACGCCGCTTTGTTCGAGCTGCCGAATGGTTGTGCTCGATATTTGCTTGCTTCCGACCCAATCGGCCAAAAGCCGAACCTCCACACCCGTTTCCGCTTTCGTTTGCAGCAGCTTCAAAAAGTCCTTGCTGAACTGATCGTTTTTGACAATATAAAAAAGGATATGGACGGAATCCTGAGCGCGTTTGATTTCTTCCGTGAAATCATCAAACAGGATTTTCCCCGACGTGAACACGGTCATGTCGCTTTTCCGAGGCGGATAGTTCGTGTTCGCTGCCTCCTTCATATATCGCTTATGCCCCAGCTTTAAATCTATCAAGCACCAAGTGAAAATCAACAATAAAATGGAGGCAAGCGTCGTGATTATCTTCAAAAAAATCCCCCCTACATGATTTACATGTAGTTTGGCTCTAATTCCCTGTAAGTAACCATAGAATGGAGTGAAGGGAATAGGCTTTTTTTTATGTTATGGAAAGGTAAATATCCAGAATTGTCGAACTATATTTATTAGGGTGCGGATAATCACATTTATTTTATAAAGAAAAAAGTTGACTGAATGCTCATTCATTATATAATGGAGATAATCAAATTTCAGGAAAATGCCAAATTTTCTATTTATTAAAATGGTTGCCTGGCATTTTACAATTTACGAAGAGGGGGAAGGACTGCATGGAAATGAATGGCTTACTGTGGATCAACTTGATTGCTTTTCTACTTGTAACCGCTTACGCCGCTGGTTTATTTATCTATTTGATTAGAACTCGTTTAGCATATATAAAACTTGGCAAAAAAGTGGAATTCGATAACCGTGTGAAAGATCGTTTAGTTAAAATTATGGTTTATGTATTTGGACAGAAAAAGCTCTTCAAAGATAAAAAGAGCGGAATCATCCATGCGATGTTATTTTATGGCTTCATTTTAGTGCAATTTGGTGCACTTGACTTTTTCGTTAAAGGTTTAAGGCCAGGGTGGCATTTGCCGTTAGGACCTCTTTATCCAGCCTTTACCTTCTTCCAGGAAATCGTGACGCTCACGGTTCTTGTGGCGATCCTTTGGGCTGGTTACCGCCGTTATGTTGAAAAGCTTGTCCGCCTGAAAAGGGATTTCAAAGCGGGATTGGTTGTCATCTTCATTACCGGCATCATGATTACCGTACTGCTGGGGAATGGAATGGGAATGATTTGGCATGAACATGATGCAACCTGGTCAGAGCCAGTCGCATCAAGCATAGCCTTCCTATTCGGCTGGATCGGACCAGCCGCAGCTACTGCCGTGTTTTATGTAGCTTGGTGGATGCATCTAATGATCATCTTATCGTTCCTTGTTTACATCCCGCAATCGAAGCATGCACACTTGATTGCCGGTCCGATCAATGTATTCTTGAACCGTCTGGACAATCCAGGGAAATTGAAGCCGGTCGATTTGGAAGAAGAGATCCTGGACAAAGAAGGCAACCAATACTATGGTGCCAAATATATCGAGGATTTGACGCAATACCAAATGGTCGATCTTTATGCCTGCGTGGAATGCGGGCGCTGTACGAATATGTGTCCGGCAACCGGTACCGGGAAAATGCTGTCACCGATGGATATCATCATCAAGATGCGTGACCATTTAACGAATACAGGAGCTGCTGTAACAACGAAGCAGCCATGGGTGCCATCCTTTGTGTTCGGCAATACCACTGGAAATAAGATCGCTCTGGCCAGCAGCGGCGAGGGAGCCCAGGAATCGGCTGCGGCAACTGAAGGCTACAGCCCGAGCCTTATTGGCGAAGTCATTACGGAAGAAGAACTATGGGCTTGCACGACTTGCCGTAATTGTGAGGATCAATGCCCGGTAATGAATGAACATGTCGACAAAATCATCGATATGCGCCGATATCTAGTGCTGACTGAAGGCAGGCTTGATCCTGATGCCCAACGTGCAATGACCAATATTGAGCGTCAAGGAAACCCTTGGGGGCTGAACCGAAAAGAGAGAGAAGATTGGAGAACCTTGAGGGAGGATGTCAGCGTTCCTACCGTGAAGGAATTGCAAAAGGCAGACGAAGAATTCGAATATTTATTCTGGGTGGGTTCAATGGGATCTTATGATAACAGAAGCCAGAAGATTGCCCTTTCCTTTGCCAAGTTAATGAATGAAGCGGGCGTCAAATTCGCGATTCTGGGAAATAAAGAGAAAAACTCAGGGGATACCCCGCGTCGATTGGGTAATGAGTTTGTTTTTCAGGAGCTTGCCATGAAGAACATCGAAGAGTTCCAGAAGAACGAAATCAAGAAAATCGTGACGATCGATCCGCATGCCTATAATATATTTAAAAATGAGTATCCGGATTTTGGCTTGGAGGCGGAAGTGTACCACCATACGGAATTGCTTGCAAAGCTCGTCAGCGAAGGCAGGCTGGTGCCGCAATATCCAGT
>NZ_PHNG01000773.1:0-2982 GCF_002803435.1 Bacillus sp. mrc49
CCTGTTGATTGCTACCTTCCTTCCATCATAATCCTGTGTGTGCCATAATCAAAATACCAATAAATTATCGATATCCATTCAAAAATAGAATGACAAAAAAGCACAGAAGTTTCTGCGCTCCTCCTATAAATCCCTCATGAAATCAACGCCCGCGACAAATTCGACAAACTCTTTGACCAGCTTTAGTTCGAGGGACTTTTCATGATATAACATCCACGTATTCCGGATAAGCGGGTTTCCTTGCTCATCCCTCAGCTCCATTTGCCTTAAGGATGGGTCGTGCTCCAATAAAACACTGGGAAGAATTCCATACCCGAGGCCATTTTTGACCATTTCCTTGCATGTATCCCCTTTGTCCACCTCCATCCCAACTAACGGCGGACCTTGAAAATTTTTCCTCCACCAATTATCGATCATCGTTTTCAGGAGTGCATCGGTCTTGTAATCGATTCTCGGCAATGAAGCCAGGTCCCCGACTTCGACTTTTTCCTTGGAAGCAATGCAAATCGTCTCCTCAAAAAGATGATGCTTAGCTCCTGACCACTGATAATCGCCCCGGACGATCCCGACGTGAACTTCTTCCTTGTAAATGAGGTTCAGTACTTCCTTGCTCCAGCCTGTAGTCACATGGAAATCCACCTGCGGGTATCGTTCACGAAATTTTTTCAGCAATCCGGGCAGCTTATGCAGCGTAATATAATTGGAGACGCCCAGCCTTAATGTTCCACTGATCTCCTGTCCCATATTGAACGCCGTCTCTTTGATTTGCCTCAACCTGATCAGCATCTCATCAGCACAGATCGCCAAATATTCCCCTTGAGGGGTGAACTGCACTCCCCTTGTTCCCCGCTCGACAATCTTCAAATTGAACTCCTTCTCCATCTGCTGGATCCTTTTCGTTAAAGAAGGCTGCGAGATATATAAGCTTTGCGCCGTTTTAGTGATATTCTTATGTTCATGCAATATCTTTAAAATATGCCAATCCCTTTCATTCATGGAACTTCCCCCGATCGCTTTTTTCAAGTAGGGATATTCCCTACAAATACAAAGGACTTTGTCCAGTCGAGCATGCATGGACATGCGTGATCAATGCCCGTTATGCTTCCCCGCTATTTCCTTGTCGAAAACGAATACGGAGATCGCTATATTTTCTTCCACTTTAAAATCTGAAAACAGATGAACAAGTTTGGCTCCCACCAGTTCTTCCATTCCATCCGGAGGATTTACGGAGTATACATCCTGAATCATTTTTGTTCGTGCAGAATGGACCATATCCCTGCCTTCCTCTGTGCTGGATATGAATATTTCCGTCGGGGTTAAATTCCCATGCAATGTGGTGACGGCCATATTTTCAACGAAAACAGTATGGATCCGTTCCGGCCCTTTCCCGAAAAGTTCCTTGCGCAGCTTACGGATCATATCATTGAATTCGTGAATCACCTTTGACATCATGCACTCACTCCAAATCGCCTTCTTTTTTCCTTATCATAAATCACGAAACTCAAAAACGAAAGGTATTTGGCGAACGTCCGCTGCAGTGCAGGATTGTATCTTTTTGTAAATAAAGGTATAATATCAGTGTTGAAAGTTGGTTATGCAATAATGGATTGTTGCGTCTCTTTCTTTTTCATCGTCCATACATAATGGTATGATTGGTATATTGGCAAGTTTTGCTACTAAACTATTCCACCATGACCTACACCAACGTTTTAGAGGCGGAGGTGTGTTCATGGTGGTTTTTTGTTGTGTTTTGCTAAAAAGGGGGAAGGTCTATGAGCAATTCGACGAGCACGTTTAAAATCAATGGCTTGGATTATACGGCAAAAGCCGGATTGACGATACTTGAGGTTATCAACAAAAATGGGCTAGCCCACCCGCAAATTTGCTATGTCCCCGAGGTCGATCCGATCCAGACCTGTGACACTTGCATTGTCGAAGTCGATGGCAAACTCGTCCGGTCCTGTTCGACCGTGGCCATGAGCGGGATGGATATTGCCCTGGGCTCACGCAGCGCAAAAGAAGCCCAAACCGAAGCGATGGATCGGATTCTGGAAAACCACTCCTTATACTGTACAGTGTGTGATAATAATAACGGCAATTGCAAGCTTCACAACACGGCAGAATTAATGGAAATTGAACACCAGAAATACCCTTACACACCGAAAGTGAAATTGGCCGATGTCGATATGTCGCACCCATTTTACCGTTATGATGCCAATCAATGCATTGCATGCGGGCAATGCGTCGAGGTCTGCCAGAACCTTCAGGTCAACGAGACACTATCCATCGATTGGGAAGCTGATCGCCCAAGGGTCATCTGGGATGAAGGCTCCGAAATCAACAGCTCATCATGTGTCGGCTGCGGACAGTGTGTAACCATTTGTCCCTGCAATGCATTAATGGAGAAGTCAATGCTCGGTGAGGCTGGGTTCATGTCAGGTATCAAAAACGATTTGCTCGAACCAATGATTGACCTTGTCAAAGAAGTGGAGCCTGGGTACAGCGGGATTTTCGCCCTTTCGGAAATCGAGGCGGCCATGCGTGAGAAACGGACGAAGAAGACAAAAACGGTCTGTACGTTTTGCGGGGTTGGCTGCTCATTCGAGGTCTGGACTAAGGGCCGGAAAATCCTTAAAATCCAACCGACTCATGATGCTCCCGTCAATGCGATTTCCACATGTGTCAAAGGGAAATTCGGCTGGGATTTCGTAAACTCCGAGAAACGATTATCCAAACCGCTCATTCGGAAAAATGGCAAATTCATCGAATCGAGCTGGGATGAAGCACTGGATCTGGTCGCCTCAAGACTCGGTTCGATCAAACAACAGCATGGCGGCAACTCCGTAGGCTTCATTTCTTCCTCCAAAATCACGAATGAAGAAAACTATGTCATTCAAAAGCTGGCACGACAAGTATTCGAGACGAATAACGTCGACAATTGCTCTCGTTATTGCCAATCGCCTGCTACAGACGGATTGTTCC
>NZ_PHNG01000774.1:0-1917 GCF_002803435.1 Bacillus sp. mrc49
TGCCAGCAGCAATATGCCCTGAATAGAGGGGTTTACAATACGATTGATAATTGGTTCCATGCCTATGGCATCATCGATATTTTATACCGGCGGATCAATCTTTTAGCCTTTCTCGAATACGCATCTGATTCGGAACAAACGATCGGGCGGGCAAAGCCGATTAAATTCGGCAAGGGAGGGCTAACGAAAAAGCTTCAGGATTTCATGGAAATGTAAACTGACTTCAAGCTTTCCATCAATGAAAGCTTGGAATGTCGAAATTTGCACTACGAATATTTTTGTAAATGTAAGCGCTTTCTATTATAATGAATATAGGTTGGATGGCATGCGTGGCCGTCAAAGTATCTGGCGTAGGCGGGGCCGATACAGGCGCTAAAGAGGGTAAACTTCTTTACCGCAAAACGATTAGAGTACCTATCAATCAGGGGCTGCAATATCCTGGACCAATAATGGCGGATGACCGTTATTTTTTAGGCTTAATAGCGACTTATTTTTGCAATCGATAAGTAAAGCTTACCTTTACTTATTTTTTGCAGCAGCCCTCATCGTTTTATATCAATAATCGATAAGATAAAAAGCTCTCCCCCCATCGACTGGGAGCAGAGCGTTTTTGCATGTCCGGCGTTTACATGTACAAGCCTGCCAAGAAGATCCCAAGTGACTTTTGATAAATTTCATCGAACTGTGATATAGGAAGCGGGTTGGTTCCTTTACCAAGCTCAACGGTAAATCCCGGCCTCCGCCAGTCCTGAATGTACCAATCCTTATACCCTGCGTAACTATTGGCCGACTTGACGGGCTCATAGCCACTTACCCTCGCAAACTCATTGACTATCGTTTCAGACTCTGGCGGCTCCATATTTTCAAACCCCCAAAAAATGACCTCACCTTGAGTATGGAATGCGAGGACTCTCGCAAAGTCACGCTTTCTCGTTAGATTTGCCATCGCAATCGCTTCTGGCTGTGTAAGCGGCCCTGTTCCCGAATAATTGGCCGGGCCTGGTTCATTTACCATGTTGCGGGCCTGCTCCAGCTCCCATTTGGCGGGGAATTGATCGTTGAGGTCGACGCCATTGATATTCGCCTTCCATCCGGAAAAGTCCTCGCTGCCACTATTCCATCCCACGAGCCTCGCTCTCAATGTCTCATCTGCCGGCGGGCCATTTTGCACCAATTCCACTCCATCGGGGTTCACCATCGGGACAATCGACAGAAGTGTCTTTTGATAATAGGGCAACATGGAAAGGCCGCGGATATCCGTTTGATTCGTGATTGCCAACACATAATCATTTAAAAAGGTCATGATCACGGGGGTCGTAATCCATTCATTCGCATGAAACGAACCATTATAATGAATTCGTTTATCCCCCTGCCCGATGAGGATTTCGGGGATATCCCTATTTAACACCGAGTCGCCAATCGGAGATGTTTGAATAAAAGGGTAAATGTTTTTCAGCCGACCCATATCGGCAAGCAATGTCTTATAGTCATAGTTCTGATTCCCTTGAGTGAGCCTCCACGTAATCCTTACTGGCACATCAATCGTCTGGCCGACTTGCAGGGCATTCGGGTTGAGGTCAGGATTAACCGCAAATAAGGCATCCAATGAAAGATTACGTGATTTGGCAATTGCCCATAATGAATCCCCCCGCTTAATCTTATATGCCGTCGACGTGAAGCCGGGAATTTTGATTTGCTGTCCTATCATGAGGCCCTGTGGATCGATTCCCCTATTGGAATCAATGATCAGTTGGTAGTTGACCTTGAATAATTGGCTATAATACCATATAGAGTCATTCTGCCTCACATAAACGTCCATATTGCACCTCCCCTTACCCATATGTGTATGCTCATTTTAATGAATTATGGCTAATGCACCAAAAGCCAGCAATGCCGCCCATCCTGACTTCGCAAAAA
>NZ_PHNG01000775.1:0-5947 GCF_002803435.1 Bacillus sp. mrc49
CAGCTTCGAATGGAAGGTCGTGTGGAATGGTAGGAATCCCATCAAGGTCCTTTTGTAAATACCCTTGAATGCTTGCTCCATCTTTTACACTCCATTGCGCGACTGGTTTAACACCCAATGTGACAAGATTATCTTCAAGGTATGACGCGATGACACGCTTCGGCTTGGCCGGAATCGTGACTTTATGTCCCATTGCATCCGTTATCGTTCTTGTCTTCACTTCTTCTTGGTTATCTTTATTGGAAGTTTGATCCGTTTTATTTGTCGAAGATTGGCTATCCTTCGCTCCTTCATCACCACAGGCAGCCAATGAAATGGCTAACAGTCCAGCGCCCAAAAGTTGCAGCATTTTTTTCTTGCTTATCACGTAATACATTTAAATCCCCCTAAAGATATGATAAAATAATCTATGCATGATAATGATTCTCGATTTCAATTAATTTAAATATAGAAATCATTCATTGTCAATCGTTATTTTTTAGGGATAATCCCTCTGGAGAGTAGTTGTACAGATGAATTCAAAAACAAAAATCGACAAGGTACCGCTAAATACATATAAAAATAGAGTAACCAGCTTGGTCATCATGATAGTGGGCCTTGCATGCTTACTCGTTTCGATTATTGCTTCAATCAATCTCGGTGCCGCCGATTTGAGCTATCGTGATGTATATAATGCATTATTTCAATTTGATGAAGACAATCCCGCTCATACGATCATTCGCCAATTAAGATTTCCGCGGGCAATCGCTGCAGTGTGTGTAGGAGCTGCGTTAGCAGTCTCAGGGGCAATCATGCAGGGAATGACGAGAAATCCATTGGCTGATCCTTCCATACTGGGAGTAACCGCCGGATCATCGTTTTTCATTGCGATTGCGCTTGTGGTCATGCCGGGTATAACGTATCTGGGCTTAATGATGTTCTCTTTTGCCGGTGCAGGGTTGGGCGCAGCATTGGTTTTCGGAATCACATCGTATTCAAGGGGCGGCATAACGCCTGTCAAGCTCGCACTCGCCGGCTCGGCGATAGCATCCTTGCTTAGCTCGCTTTCAACTGCGGTCGGGATCAAATTCAATATTTCAAAAGATATCAGCTATTGGTTTGCCGGAGGGGTTTCAAGTGTGCAGCCACAGCATGTTTTATTTACGCTTCCATTTATAGTGGTGGGGATATTGGTAGCTTTGGTTCTTTCCCGCTCCATTTCCATTCTTAGTTTAGGGGAAGAGGTGGCAAAAGGACTTGGGCAAAATACCGGAATCGTGAAGCTTATAGGAATGATTGCGGTCCTGCTGCTGACCGGAGCTGCAGTATCGATTGCAGGCATGATTGGGTTCGTAGGCCTGGTCATTCCTCATATCACCAGGTTTTTGGTCGGGAATGATTATAGGCTGATCATCCCTTGTTCCGCCATTCTCGGTGGCGTGCTATTGCTGGTTGCCGATATCGTCGGACGGATGGTGAATGCTCCATTCGAGACGCCTGTCGGGGCCATCACAGCTCTCATTGGCGTTCCCTTTTTCCTTTATTTAGCTCGTAAGGAAGGGAGGGGATTATGATGCCGAAGCAATCCGGCCCCAATGAGGGACGCTTTAAGAAACTGCTTGCCTTAACAAGTATTTTAACCATAATTGTATTTTTCATCAGTATTAACGCAGGATACCTCAAGATTCCGCTGATGGATGTTATATCAACATTATTAGGAAATGGCACTGCTGAAAATGAATTGACCATTTTCGATTTCCGTTTGCCAAGGATCGTCATGGCGATCCTTGTAGGAATGGGGATTGCCGTTTCGGGAGCAATTTTACAGGGCGTTTCCCAAAATCCATTAGCCGACCCTGGCATTTTGGGCATCAACGCAGGAGCAGGATTCACGGTCGTCCTTTATATGTTCTTTTTCCAGGGCACTGCATTCTTCAATGGCGGATCTTCCGTTTTCATCATGCCCATCACAGCCTTGATTGGTTCTTTCATTGCCGCGTTTTTGATTTATGTTCTTTCCTGGAAAAAAGGCCAGGTGACGCCTGCGAGGCTATTACTGGTCGGGATCGGCATCAATGCCGCTTTCGGTGCAGGTTTGGTCATTTTCCAGATGAAAATGGAACCGAACAATTTCATGAAGGCATTAATCTGGCTATCGGGAACGATTTGGGGCACGAACTGGACGTTTGTCTGGGCGTTATTACCGTGGTTGGTTGTCTTGATTCCTTTCGCCATTTATAAATCAAAAGTATTGGACGTTCTGCGGTTAGGTGATTCAATCGCCATCGGCGTCGGCGTACGGATAGAAAAGGAACGCAGGTTATTATTGATGGTTTCCGTCGCACTGGCTGGTGTATGTGTTTCAGTGGGCGGGGGCATAACCTTTTTAGGTCTGATCGCCCCGCATATGGCGAGAAGGCTAGTGGGGGGGACACATGCAAGATTATTGCCATTGACTGCAATCCTGGGTGCTTTATTGCTGTTATCCGCCGATACATTGGGACGGGTCATCATGGCCCCGATGGAACTGCCGGTGGGGATCATCGTGTCGATTCTTGGAGCTCCGTACTTCATTTACTTGCTTGTGAAAAACATTTAGCTATTGAAGTTGTGCAAGGGTTGTACCATATAAGCTTAAAAGTTACTGCTCTTTTAAAATGTAATCTTTGAAAAGACATTTCTAAAAAGCTGCGCAGCTGGAAGGAGATGCCGTCTGATATTCCAGGCGGCATCTTTTTTGTTCCAAAGCGGAGTCCCGGACCGCCCGCGGAAAGCAAGATTAACATTGTACTTACACTGAATGAAGAGGAAAGAGAGGACAAATTAAAAATCCTCCACTCCAGGCGGCAGTCGGGGTTTTCAGGAAGCGAAGCCTGTAGCCCGAATATGCAAGAGGTGTGATGAATATATCGCAATAAAAAGAAATCTGAAAAAGAGGTTGACCGGACGGCTTGTACCCGCTTACAATAATATTTAGTTATTAGTCAATTTAGAAAATTGAAAATGAGGTCCTTGCATGACTAAGGAATTCGACAGAAGAATCGGGCGCCATGCAATCATGTACGCGTTTGCGGAAGAAGAGGAAGAAATTTCATTAACGAATGATTTAAAGCGAATGGATTGGCTTTATGGTAAAGGGAAGGTCGGTTCGATGGAGCTGCAGAAAATTGTGGCAGCCATCGAGACATCAGCGAAAAGGCTGGGACTGGTCAATCCCGATATATATCGTGAAATGCATGCGCTGTACCATGCGATCATCGAGGCATTGCATGGGGTGACTCGAGGCCAAGTCGAGCTTGGCGGTCTATTGAGGACGGCGGGCCTTCGGTTTGCAATCGTCCGAGGCAGGCCCTTCAAGAACGGTGATGAGGGCGAATGGATTGCAGTCGCCGTGTATGGAACGATCGGCGCACCGGTCCGGGGATTCGAGCATGAAGCGGTTGGCTTGGGAATTAACCACATTTAAATAATTAAAAGCCTATAGTTAATTAGTGAATTAGGGGGCTGTATTGATGACTGGATAAGTCTGTCAATATGGCCTCCTATTTGTTTGTGAAAAAAGGATAAGGGGTGCAGGAAAATGATTACGTTAACAGGCCAAACTTTAACGATTGAAGATGCGAAGCAAGTATTGTATGGAGAGGCATTCGTCACGGCATCAGCCGATAGTGTCGAGAAGGTGGAAAAAAGCCGGGAAGCGGTTGAGAATATCGTGAAACAAAAGAAAGTCGTCTACGGGATTACAACAGGTTTCGGAAAATTCAGCGATGTGCTGATTGATGCAGGTGATGCAGAGCAGCTGCAGTGGAATTTGATCCATTCTCACGCATGCGGTGTAGGCGAACCATTTCCTGAGGTGGTTTCAAGAGCGATGGTCCTTCTCCGTGCCAATGCGCTCTTAAAAGGGTTCTCCGGGGTGCGTCCTGTGGTAATCGAACGCTTGATCGAGCTTTTGAATGCCGGGGTCCATCCGGTCATCCCTCAGCAAGGTTCACTTGGGGCGAGCGGCGACTTGGCGCCTCTTTCCCATTTGGCGCTTGTATTGATGGGGGAAGGCGAAGTGTTCTACAAAGGTGAACGAATGGAGGCGATCACCGCATTATCGAAAGAAGGGATTCTGCCGCTGACGCTTAAAGCGAAAGAAGGATTGGCATTAATCAACGGAACGCAGGCGATGACGGGGATGGGCCTGGTCAATTATATCGAAGCGGAACAGCTTGCCCATCAAACGGAGGCGATTGCTTCCTTGACGTTAGAAGGGCTGCGCGGCATTGAAGACGCCTTTGATCCGGATGTTCATCTTGCCCGCGGTTATCGCCAGCAAACGGAGGTCGCGGAAAGGATTCGCCGCATGATCCATGGCAGCCAGCTCATCACTAAGCAAGGGGAGCTCCGGGTACAGGATGCATATTCGCTTCGCTGCATTCCGCAGGTTCATGGGGCATCATGGCAAACTCTCGATTATGTCAAAGAAAAACTGGAAATTGAAATGAATGCTGCAACGGATAATCCGCTTATCTTTGATGATGGTGAAAAGGTGATTTCAGGCGGAAACTTCCATGGCCAGCCGATAGCGTTCGCGATGGACTTCATGAAAATCGCCATTGCCGAGCTT
The DNA here is from genome assembly GCF_002803435.1 of Bacillus sp. mrc49. Classification (NCBI taxonomy): domain Bacteria; kingdom Bacillati; phylum Bacillota; class Bacilli; order Caryophanales; family Bacillaceae; genus Bacillus; species Bacillus sp. mrc49. Next base: position 4,595 of record NZ_PHNG01000775.1, read on the forward strand.
GCGAACATTTCCGAGCGCCGGATCGAGCGACTCGTCAATCCCCAGTTGAATGATTTACCGCCATTCCTGAGTCCGTCGCCTGGCTTGCAATCGGGAGCGATGATCATGCAATATTGCGCCGCTTCACTCGTCTCTGAAAATAAGACACTCGCCCATCCGGCTAGTGTGGATTCCATTCCATCTTCAGCGAATCAGGAAGATCATGTAAGCATGGGGACAATTGGATCGCGGCACGCGCATCAAATCATCCAAAACGTCCGCCGCGTTTTGGCGATAGAGCTCATTTGTGCCCTGCAAGCGGTGGAGTACCGCGGAACGGAAAAGATGGCTCCATTCACAAAGGATTTTTATACGGAAGCAAGAAAGATCATTCCGAGCATTACACAAGATCGCGTCTTTGCTAAGGATATTGAAGCAGCGGCTAGCTGGTTACTTGAAATCGACTGGAATTCGTTCATTCATGGGTCCTTGCCCACCACATAATGATATGGCGGTTTTCTTCTGGATGCTAGGCCCATGAGCCCCTTACCGGGTTTTTAGGCCTGGCAACGTTTGATAAAGTACATAGTTCCTAAAAACCCGAAAGTATCTTCTTGATTAGAGAAAAAGACCTGGATGCAATGAGAATCGACAAGATCTTGAGAGATTAAAAATGCATGGTTGGAGGGGAATTTAATTTGGAAAATCGCCAATTGCAACTGCCCGGTAAAAATGAGCAAAACGAGCCGCCACATTCTTTGCAAAGAAAACTGAAAGCGCGCCATCTGACAATGATTTCATTAGGCGGTGCGATTGGAACGGGGCTCTTCCTCGGAAGTGGCCCGGCCATCCATTCGGCAGGTCCTGGCGGGGCGTTGGTCGCATATGCCGTCATCGGCATCATGGTATATTTCATCATGACAAGCTTGGGTGAATTGGCATCATTCATGCCAGTCAGCGGTGCTTTCAGTACATATGCTACAAGGTTCATCGATCCCGCCCTCGGATTTGCGCTTGGCTGGAACTATTGGTTCACTTGGGCGATGACGCTTGCCGCGGAACTATCTGCCGCAACGATGGTCATGAAGTTCTGGTTTCCGCACAGTCCATCATTTTTATGGAGTTCCATGTTTTTAGTTTTGATATTCCTATTGAATTACGTATCCGTTAAAGGATATGGAGAAGGGGAATATTGGTTTTCACTCATCAAGGTCGCGACCATCATCATCTTTATCGTGGTCGGTATACTGATGATCTTCGGAATCATGAACGGAGAGGCGATCGGTTTTAAAAATTTCACGGTAGGTGACGCGCCGTTCGCTGGCGGGTTCTTGGCGACATTGGGAATTTTCATAGCGGCTGGTTTTTCTTTTC
>NZ_PHNG01000776.1:0-1860 GCF_002803435.1 Bacillus sp. mrc49
TCGGCGTACTTTCGTTATATTCCATCCCCTTAAATGGATGGAAATTGTATGTTCATTCTATTACTAGTATTCACACCTGTCAACTAAGAATTAGGTAATTCCCCATGTTGGTTCCATTAACCTAAAACATGGTGAGCCTAAGGGCCCACCATGTTTTTTAGTATGCGTATTTATTTTCATCAATCGAATAATGTGCTGACTGATTGTTCCTCGTGAACACGAATGATGGCCTCGGCAATCAAAGGTGCTACGGAAAGTCCGACGATCTTATCGATTTTCTTATCTTCAGACAGGACGATTGAGTTGGTCACGACCAATTCCTTGATCGTTGAATTTTGAATCCTTTCGATGGCAGGACCTGAAAGGACCGGGTGAGTACAACAAGCATAAACCTCTTTAGCGCCATTTTCCACAAGTGCATTTGCAGCCAGTGTAATCGTGCCTGCCGTATCGATGATGTCATCGATCAGGATTGCTGTTTTCCCTTCAATATTACCAATGATGTTCATGACTTCCGCCACGTTCGGTCTTGGACGGCGCTTATCGATAATGGCAATAGGCGCTTTTAGGCGATCTGCCATTTTACGGGCGCGCGTAACACCGCCATGATCAGGGGAAACGATGACAATATCACTTAGATCTTTTTCTTTGAAGTGATCCGCTAAAATCGGAACGGCAACAAGGTGATCGATTAAAATATCGAAGAAACCTTGGATTTGCGGCGCATGAAGATCCAGGGTGATGACACGATGGGCACCAGCCGTTTCCAAAAGGTTCGCCACAAGTTTGGCAGTAATCGGTTCACGTGCGCGTGCTTTACGGTCTTGCCGTGCATAACCATAGTATGGCATAACAATATTGATCGTCTTAGCTGAAGCACGTTTAAGAGCATCGATCATAATTAAAAGTTCCATTAAATTTTCATTAACTGGTTGACTTGTTGATTGAATCACATATACGTCACAGCCACGAATGCTTTCTTCAATATTAATCTGAACTTCACCGTCACTGAAACTGGTTACGCTACATTTTCCAAGTTCAACACCGATTGCAGCTGCAATTTCTTGAGCTAAATCAAAGTTTGAATTCAACGAGAATACTTTTAAATTAGGATCTAAATACTGATTTGACATGATGACCTCCGTCGGTTATTTATTGAATTTTAAATTCTTCACATAATCTTCTTTGTTGACTTGACGAGCCCGTGCAACTGACAAGGCTTCCTGCGGTACATCTTGCGTAATGGTTGACCCTGCAGCCACATATGCCCCTTCTCCAATTGTCACAGGTGCAACAAGATTAGAGTTGCAGCCTATGAAGACGTTGTCCTCAATCTTCGTCAAATGTTTATTTTTGCCGTCGTAGTTCACGGTAATAGATCCGCAGCCGATATTAACATTCTCTCCAACCTCTGCATCACCGATATAACTCAAATGCGAGGCTTTGCTTCCATTTCCGAAAACGGCCTTTTTAATTTCGACAAAATTACCAATTTTAACGGAATCGTGAATATCCGAATGAGGTCTAACATGAGCGAAAGGCCCGATTTTAACGGCACTTCCGATGCTGCTTTCATGCACGACCGATTGAAAGATCTCCGTTCCATCACCAATTTCACAATCACTGATTTCCGTATTCGGACCGATTATGCAATCTTGGCCGATCACACTGTTTCCCTTGATGCATGATCCAGGTTTAATGACCGTATCCTGTCCGATTTGCACATCAGCTTCAATGAAAGTCGTCAATGGGTCGATGATCGTTACACCATTTCGCATGTGCGATTCATTGATGCGTTTCCGTAAGATCTGCTCAGCCTGCGATAAAGCCACACGGTCATTTACCCCTAATGTCTCCTCG
>NZ_PHNG01000777.1:0-22272 GCF_002803435.1 Bacillus sp. mrc49
TGGTTCCGTTTGACTTGATTTTCGGGGTCGGGCAATCCATACTCGCCCTGCTGCTGGTCATTTTTGTTTCGCGGTTCATTAAAAGTATCCAAGGACGGATGATCGCGACGATTATCTTTTTCACGTTCACAATGTTCTTGATTGCAATAGAACTGAACCTTGCCTTGGACTTACCGCTTTGGTTAAGCTGGGGCACCACAGCTGTTGGTGAATTCGTTGTCCTTTTGGTTGGTGCGCCAATCATTTATGCAATGAACAAAAGAATTCAGTTTGAAAAGTGGCTTTAAAGGAATCATCGCTTCCTGAACCTACTATACTGTAAAAGAGCTGTCTGCATTTTGCGACAGCTCTTTTTTCACCAATGAACCTGAAGCTGGTAAACTATAAGTAAGAATGGTGGTGACCCTTTGAAAAAATTCCTGACTTTGATTGTTCTGTTGGGTATTGCAATATTCATTTACACAAATGCAGAATTATTCACTTTAGTATGGAAAAGTGACCTGGAGTCAGTTATTGGCATCTTGAAGGATAACCTCTCGCTCACCTTTTTGGTCACATTCGTATTGATGTTTGTCCAAAATTCATTTACGATCATCCCATTAATTTTGCTCCTGACGATCAATGTCACGATATTTGGCTTCTTATATGGTTACCTTTGGAGTTGGTTGACGAGTGTAGTAGCATCAGGATTGATCTTCTATGCTGCAAGAAACTGGTTTCAAGACCTTCTTTTGAAGAAGCTGGACAAAAAATGGCAAGAAAGTGTTGTGGAGCACGGTTTTATGTATGTCTTTACCGGAAGGGTTTTCCCGCTTATCCCTACAAGCCTGATCAACCTGGCAGCAGGAGTCAGTTCGGTTACATTCAGGGATTTTTTATTGGCAACGACACTGGGAAACCTGATTTACTTTTTCTTTCTATCGCTGATTCCATATGGCCTGCTAACTGTGGAGATGAACCAATATACGTTAGCTGCACTCGCACTGCTCTTTTTATCATTTTTCATGTTCTACAAACGGATGAAAAAGAAAAAGAACCAACGCATCTTCCGAAAAAACAGGTAACCGCCTCGGTTCCTGTTTTTTTATTTATGATTGTGCATATATTTTTCTTCGATAGTTTGTTAAAATGTGTATGTAATTTTACCATTGCAATGTCTTAAAATCAGGGAGAATCTCCATGTCCAAGCGTTCCATTTTAAGTATATATATCCTTTCCGGGATTCTTACACTAGTCGTGTTCGACTATTTCTTAACGACAAATATTCAAAACAAAGAGGTCTTCATTCAGCTACAGAGAGTGGAAGGCACTTTCTTTCTTTTATCGATAGGCATGGTCTTATACCTTTACTTGGCTAAAAGGGAAGAATTCAAGCAATTAAAGGAAGCGGAGCAACGCCGGCGTACACTTATTAATTCGATGGTCGATTTCGTTAACTTCAAGGATGGCGATGGGCGATGGCTGGAATCGAATACCTTTGGACTTCAATTATTTCAATTGGAGCATGTGGATTATAAGGGCAAAAAAGACAGCGAGCTGGCGGAATACACTGAATTTTACAAAGAGTCGTTGATCTACTGTGAAGTTTCCGATGAGGAAACGTGGATGAAAGGGGTAATTACAAGATGCGAGGAAATCATTCCCCTTCCAGATGGCAATCACAAAACCTTTGATACGATCAAGGTTCCCTTGTTCTTTGAAGATGGTTCCCGAAAAGGGCTAGTCGTCATCGGCAGGGATATATCTGAAAGAGTTGTTGCGGAGAAGCAATTATTCGATAGTGAACAACGTTATAAATCATTATTCGAACACAATCCATACCCGATGCTCATGCTTGATTTAAACGGGTTGATCACCACCGTGAATCCGAGGTTTGAAACGGTTACCGGCTTTCATCAAGAAGAAGTCCATGGCTCCTCCTTCGTTAACCTGGATTTTTCACCGGAAGATGCAGAACTGATTCATACATCCTGCGACTATGTCGTGGAAAATCGTAAAGGAATCAAAAAAGGGAAAGATATACAATTTATAACGAAATACGGGAAGTCGATCCTGCTTTCTTGTACGTTCGTCCCCATGATGGTTGGTGACGAATTGGTCGGGATCATTACTTATGCCAAAGAAGTCACGCAGATCCGGGAAACCGAAGCACGCTTAAGGAGAAGCGAAAAATTGTCGATAGTCGGCGAGCTGGCTGCAAGCGTTGCCCATGAAGTACGTAACCCACTGACTTCGTTAAAAGGTTTCGTACAATTACTTAAAAAGAATGACCATCCCCATGAACAATACTACTCAATTATGCTAAGTGAACTGGACCGGATCAATCTGATCGTAAGCGAGTTACTCGTTCTGGCAAAACCACAGGAGCTTCCTTTCAGCAAGCACCAAATCGTGGAACTGATCAATGAAGTCAAGACCTTGTTGAAGCCAGAAGCGGACTCCTTCTCCGCCCAAATATCAATATCAGTTAAAAATGACATACCGCTGCTTTCATGTGAGGGAAATCAACTAAAGCAAGTATTCATAAACATGCTCAAGAATTCCATGGAGGCTGCCGCCGACCAGATATGGATCGACTTCGAGCATACGGACAAAAACCTTTCGATCATCATTAAAGATAATGGAAGCGGAATAGAAAAAAATCGCTTGAAACATCTTGGAGAGCCTTTCTATTCTTCTAAGGAAAGAGGCACCGGCCTAGGCTTGACGGTCAGCTGCAGGATCATTGAAGCACACGGGGGGAAGGTCCGGTTTAACAGCGAGCTAAATCGCGGAACCAAGGTCGAAATCATTTTACCTTACAAAGCGTAGGACAAGCATTGGAACTTGTCCTTTTTTTAGGGAAAATCGCCTAAAGCCCGTGTTGAACTTCATCTCCCATGCCCCGATTAATCCCCTGTTTCCTCTTGTTTGGCATCATCCACAGTTTCTTCTTCATCCAATTCCACTTTCATATCCTTTTCGAAAACAAGAACGTAAGTACGTCGCTTCGCATCTTTTGAAACGGTAACGGAAATGGCTGTTTTCGCTTTATTCTTTAACTTCACCTTTTTTTTATTTCCACCGTCATATTCGATGGCTGCCCCATCTGCTCCTGTTGCAGCGTTCAATTCCACAGAGTTAACATCATTATCAACTTCAATATGGTACGTATACTCATTCGAAAGAAAGGGTTTATTCCATTCTCCTGTTGATGCTGTCAAATGGTTCAATGCAGGAGCTTCATCCTCTTTTTCTACACGCTCTGCTGCCGATTCCTTATCTATACCGGCTTTCATTTTTTGGATTGAAACATTTTCAGGCTGTGCGGCCTTCACTGTGTGACTGACATTTGTCGCTTTTTGATCATTAAATGTACGAGCAGAAAGAGTATCTGCTTTAACTGCTCCAGTCGAAGGGGGCTTTTCGGTTGCTGGTTGCTTTTGCCCCTTATCCTCTTGAGAGACATCCTTCTCCTCCTTTTCCGGTTTATTGGCTTCAGCCCTCGTAATCGTAAGCAAGTAGGTTCTTTCGCCCCCATTTTCTGCAGTCACGATAATCTTCACTGCTGTGTCACCGATCGGAAGCGGAACCTCCACACCACTTTTCGTTGCATCTTTTCCATTAACCGCTACATGAGCTGTACGGTCACTCAAAGATGGAGATATCGTAACGCTCTTGACTTTACTCTCCACCGAAGCATGATACGATGATACATTGGGATCCAACGCCAGCGAACCCTGAGATAACCCAATTGAAGTTAAGCGATTATCGCCACTTTCAAGCTTTTCGATTACGACGGTATAGGTAACCGCCTCACTAATTCCATCGCTGACGGTAATTTCAAACCTATTCATGCCTGTTTGAAGAGGCAGGTCCCTAGCCATGCCATTTATCAGCTTCGTACCGTTCACGAAAATGGCGGCATTCTCACTTTTACTCTCGGCATGCAAGTCGATCTTTTCAATATCATTCTTGACTGTTGCTCGATAGTCATGTACATCTTCTGAAAAATCTTGATTGAGTGAAGCCCCTTCTATCTCTAACTTTGAAAGAACATTTATCAAGTTAACCTCTTGTGAGATGCCGGCTTTTGCAGCGTTAGCATCAGGCAAGTAAGTGAATGACCCCATGCCAATGAGAGAACCAGCCAAAAGCACCTTCATGCTTTTTTCCTTTACTCCTTGGTTAAGCATTGTATCCCCCCTGTGATTCCTGCAAGCATAATAAGGTTATAATACTAAAGCAACCTTAATTATTTCTTAAGCGCGGTGCATGAGGTGCATCATTTCCATTGTCAACTTATCATTTACATGTCTATAATGACTGGAGCCAGGCCACTTTGACATTATCGTTAGCTAAATCCATCAAGCCTTGTAAACTGCCTTTGGATGCTTCATTTATTTTCACTGTTTTTTCACATTTTCCTTTTATAATAAGCTTACATAACCTAATGAAAGGGTGATGGCATACCAAGATGAAGAATTACTTATGGCTGGTAATCAGCCTATTTACCTTACTTTTATACCCGGCAATGGCTTTTGGGCATGCTACAGTAATTAGCTCCAATCCTAGCCCGAATGAAGCCATGGATACTCTTCCTGAAAAGATCAGCATTCAATTCAGCGAGAATATACAGCCGGCTTTCCATTCGCTTGAAGTCTTCAGTCAAGATGGACAGAAGGTTCCCGTTCAAAAAAGCGCCATATCGGAACAAAGCGAGAAGATATTGGAAGCTAAGTGGAAAGGCACTGTCGATGAAGGCGTTTATTATATTAAATGGAGAGTGGTCTCGAGTGACGGCCATCCGATCGAAGGGACCATCCCCTTTCAATTCGGAGACTCGGCCTCCCTATCAGACCAAGATCATTCAAAAGTGAACGCAGGTTTTCCGAATTCCATTAATGTGTTCTTGCAAGGCCTTCAATACATAAGCTTCGCGGCCGTAGCTGGTATTCTATTTTTCCGCCTATCTTTAACGAAGGACTCCCGCCTTTTTCAAGCTAGCGGAAGAGCACGTCTATATCTATGGATTTCCTACATTGGTTTAGCTCTTGCCACCTTCTGCAGCCTGCCTCTAAAGGTGACGATTGACGCTGGCGTGGGCTGGTCGGATGCTTTTAATGGGACATATATCAAGGAAGTACTGAATGGCACAAGCTTCGGTACCATCTGGATCATTCAAATACTCATGTTGATCCTTCTATTTTTAGCTCTTTATTTCATGCTTGAGAATCCCTTGAATAAAGCTCTGCCCTTCCTTTCTTTTATCCTGACGGCCTTCTTAATGCTTGGTAAGGCTTTAACTGGACATACGGCAGCCGTTCCTAATCACGTTCTCGCCGTCTTGATGGATTTTCTACACATATTGTCGATGGCATTATGGATGGGCGGACTTATGGCTTTATTGGTGATATTGCCTGGGCTAGCAGACCGGCAGGCTGTCCAAGAGGATAAAAAAATCTTTTACTGGACGATCATTCAAAGGTTTTCCAGATGGGCTTTTGCATGTGTAATCATCCTGGTCATTAGCGGCATATATAGCAGCCTGCAGCATGTACCGACCATCCATTCCTTGTTCAACACGACGTATGGTCAATTATTGCTTGCGAAAATCGTTCTCATGACAGTCATGATCGTTTTAGGTGCCTGGCATTTCCTCAAAGGGAAAAAGCAAACGAAAAAACTGGGCTATAGCGCAGGAATGGAGCTTGGAATTGGTGTGGCAGTACTCCTTGTTGCTGCTCTATTGACTAATGTCCAAACTGCGATGTCTTCTCCCGGACCATTTGAAAAAACGATAAAGACAGAAGAAAACAATGAGGTTACATTAATGGTCACACCGAATGAAGTTGGGGATAACCGGATTCAAGTTGAACTGGCAAATGGCGGTGAACCAATTGCTGATATCGAGCAGCTAACCCTCACGATGGAGCCTGCTGATGGGCAGGGCGGTGAAATAAAGCTGCAATTGCAGGGGAAAACCAAAGGTAAATTTACCTCAAAGTCTATACTTACCTTGCCAGGAAAGTGGAATATTCATGTTCACGGTTTAACGGAAAATCTCGATTCAATCAATGCTGATTTTACAATTTTTATAGGGAATTCATAACTGGAGGGAATTATACTGATGAAAAACATTACAAAACTACTCATCTCTACATTTGCAGCATTATTCATATTCGCTGGTTCGGCGAATGCACACGTTACTGTCAAACCTAGTTCATCTGCCCCTGAGGCATGGGAAACCTACTCGATAAAAGTTCCAGTCGAAAAAGATACTCCGACAACGAAAGTGACTTTAAAGGTTCCTGAAGGGGTTACCTTTGAAAGCTATGAGCCTGTACCAGGATGGAAAGTGACAACTGAAGGAGATAAGGATGGGCGTGTTAAAACGGTAACTTGGGAAGCAACGGGTGAAGGCATATCCGCTGGACAATTCCAGCAATTCTCATTCATTGCCCAAAACCCTAAAGAAGAAACGAAGGTCGCTTGGGACGCCTTTCAATATTATAAAGATGGTGAAATCGTCGAATGGAGCGGTGATGAAGGTTCCGCCCTGCCGCATTCAGTAACCCAAATCTCGGTAGCCCCAAAGGCTGATGCAGAGTCCGCTGATCACGGGCACGAAGATGAAGCTGCATCCGATGATTCCAAAGCAACCGACAATTCAAAGGACACGGCAACAGCAGAAGATAAAAGTAATGGTAATGAAACACTGATCATCACCCTATCTGTCATAGCATTGATCTTGTCCCTTGTAGCGCTTATTGCAGCGCTAAGAAAAAATAAACGATAAAATTATTGAGTAAGGTGTCCCAAGAATCCTGGGACACCTTTTTTGTCAGTATTCCATGACCACTGATTTACTCGGTAATTTTAGGTTCTCTGATTCTATAGTAATCTTAATAGATTTTTCAACCCTTTGGTCCGCAATGGTTAAGTTGAGCAGCCCATTGCCTTGTGCTTTTTTGCTGATTCCCAAATCTTCCGTACTTTTCACTAACTGTGCATACAATTCTGCCTCTGTCAGCTTGCGGCCAAAGTCCTGTTCAGCAATCACTTTCAAGAGAGCTGCTGCACCGCTTACATGCGGAGTTGCCATTGATGTTCCGCTGAGTCTGGCATATTTATTACCTGGATACGTAGAGAGTATATCGACTCCTGGCGCAACCAAGTCAATTTCATCATTCGTATTTGAAAAATCCGCTAAATTTCTGCTTAAATCCACAGCTCCGACTTCCACTACCTCTGGATACGCACCTGGATAATCCAATTCATCGGTTTCATGACGCCCATCCCCGCTATTCCCAGCCGCACAAACAATAAGAATGTCCTTCTGGATGGCCCTTTGAATCAGCTTATGTTCCGCCTCATCCGGCGGCCCCCCAAGTGAAAGTGAAATGACCGAAACCGTTTCTTCATTCGGCCCCTGCCAATTGATCGCATACTCCAAGGCTCCATTGATCCAATCTATTTCACCTTGACCCTGCCCATTCAAGGCCTTCAAGGCCAAAATGCTTGCTTTAGGAGCCACTCCCACTACACCAACGTTATTAATGGAAGCCAGTATCGTACCGCATACATGTGTTCCATGCCCGTTATCATCTTGAAAATCTCCGGTATTGGTAAAATCCTTCCCGCCAATGATTCTCTCTTTGAGGTCTGGATGCTCCTTATCAATTCCTGTATCGATGACGGCGACTACAACACCCTCACCATAATTGCTTTTTTCCCAAACTGCAGGGGCTTTCACAAGCTCGATGCCCTCGGGAATCTTTTCTTTCACCGTTTCCATTACTTCAAGAACTTTGTAAGGTATTAATCTTTTTTCTCTTGTCATTTGATTACCCCTTCCTTCGTTCATTAAGTTAAACTGCCATCAGTGCAGGGATTCGCATCCCGTCTGGTTGCCGTCTACCGTTGAAAGAGATGAGATCAAAAAACCCTTCTCTCTTATATATACCAGATTTTTGAAAATAAAAAAGAAGTTTTTAGAAAATTCGGTCTAAAATCCTACTTTTTATTTCTTTATCTGTTGATATCTGGTATAATCAATTATAGAACAAACGTTCTTATTCCGCCACTTTTTTTTCAATTTTTTACAAAAAAAGAGGGCGCTCTATTTCGAGTCACCCTCCAAGATCAATCAAGCTGCTCCGCAGCATTTTTTGTATTTTTTTCCGCTTCCGCAAGGACATGGTTCATTTCTTCCGATAACTGGTTCTGTATGAACATGAGGCATTTTGGCTGCCTTTGCACTTTCCATGATGATTTGCGTCCCTTTTTCCTTCATTTGCTGATACCGCTGTTTAAATAACGCCATGATGTCTTTGCTGTACTTTAACGTGTCTTCCGCAATATCCATCGCCTTTTGCTTGGAAATATTATAGTCCTCTAGGGTGAATTGATGATCGCTGAAAGATACGCGAATCCCAAAATGCTGCCCTGCCTGGTTATTGTTTTTGCGGGCCTCCACGAATTCAAGGTACACTTCCTGACAGTCACATGACTGATGCATGCAATAATAATCATATATCCAATACGTTTTATCTTCATATTTGCTCTTTAAAGCAATCCCATCCTCGACGCCAAAAACATCCAGAAATTTAATCGCTTTTCCATCCAGAATCTCAAATGGATCAATCGTTCTCATCTATAGACACATCCTAATTCATCATAATTTAATCTTCCTATGTATTGTACAACCTAAATCCGCACTCGTCACTTGAAATGAAGCTGTCCAATCCGAAATCCCTGCAATAAAAAAAGCTGCAGCAGGATGTTGCACTGCTGCAGCCGTTCATTTCACCCGATCCAGGTGGTCAATTGATCAATCGGTGTTTTCTTGGCAGGCTTCGGCTCCATGTCAGGAAAGCCTAAGTAAATGAATGCCAGCACTTCACCTTTTGAGGATAAACGGAAGAAATCCCGCACCTTCTCATGATAAGTTATTTTTCCCGTTCTCCATACTGCCCCCAGCCCGAGGGAATGTGCAGTAAGCAGCATATTTTGGATGGCACTGTTCACTGCGGCATACTCTTCGGCTACAAGGACATTATTCTTATCACTGGGCTCTATGCCCACTGCGATGATGACCGGTGCCCTCAGAGGATTTTTCTTTTGCCTTTCAAGTTTGCTGATCAAGCTTTCCGGTGTGTCATCTGCATTTTCAATCCTTGTTATTTCCTCGAATACCTGGCCAAGTTTATTTCTGCCTTCCCCAGTCAATACAAAAAAACGCCACGGCTCCGTTCGATGATGGTTTGGTGCATATGTACCCGCCTCGATGATTTGCTCGATCATTTCTTTAGGTACAGGATCTTGCTTAACGATTCCTATGCTTCTCCTCGTTTTTATCGCTTCCATTATTTCCAATGCCGTTCGCCCCCTATCCCTTTATCTCCAATAGTTTCTGCTTCAATTCATTTTCCATCGATGCCAGTTCCTGCTCCGCCTGTCGCCGTTTATGCCTGCCTTCTTCTTGAATTCTCATGGTTTCTTCTAGTGTCGAAATCAAGTTAGCTTGAGTATTCTTTAATGTTTCAATATCGACAAGTCCCCGTTCATTTTCTTTTGCCGTTTCAATGGTATTTACTTTCAGCATTTCAGAGTTCTTCAAGAGCAAGTCATTGGTAGTCTTGGAAACTTGCTTTTGCGCTTCAACTGCATGGCGCTGCCTGATCAAGGTCAAGGCTATCGCCACCTGATTTTTCCAAAGCGGAATGGCCGTCATGATCGAAGACTGTATTTTCTCGACTAGCGCCTGATTCGTGTTTTGAATCAGCCTGATCTGCGGTGCGCTTTGGATCGTGATTTCACGGCTCAGTTTCAGATCATGCAGCCTTTTATCCAAGCGCTCGGCGAATTGGCGCATATCATTGACCTCTTGAAACTTCATTTGGTCATTGCTTAATTCAGCGGATTTCTTCAGCTCAGGGATCGTTTTCCCATGAATTTCTTCCAGTTTGATTTCCCCGGCAGCAATATAGACATTCAACGCCTGAAAATAGTCCTTATTCGTTTCATAAAGTTTTTCCAGTATGACGATATCCGAAAGCAGGATATTTTTGCTCCGATCAAGCTTCACGCTGATTCTGTCAATTTGGGCGCCAGTTTTTTGATATTTCGAAAGCACTTCCTGAACGGAACCGGACAGCTTACCGAACATACGCGCAAAAAATGAGGGTTTATCCGGTTTAAGCTCATCAGGACTCAATTCGTTTAACTTCTTCATTAAGTCACTGATAATGCTCCCCACTTCACCGACATCCTTTTTCTGAACATGCTCAAGCATCGAATTGGAAAAGGTCAAAAGCTTCGATTGGGCAGGCGTGCCATAAGCTATCATCGCCTGATGATTCGTTGGATCAATTTGTTCGGCAAGCTGATAGGCCTTTGCCCGATTTTCCTCTGGGATGACATCAATCAATTTAACCGGCTTAGCCTCCTGTGAGGAGGTAGGCGCCTTCTCTTGCAACTCATTGAATGGATTGGACAGGAGATCATCGAGTAAATTGGCATTATCCGTTTTATTCAACAGGTTTGGATCGTTATTATTCATTTTAACCTCCTGCTTTCATCGATTACTTGTGATTCTTTTCTCGTTTTGATCGAATGCTTTGCTACATCCAACTCGAAATTAAGGTTATCGATATCATCGGCAATCACATGATATAAATCCTTTTCTATCGTTTTAGTGAGGTCCTTCAAAGTTTTTCGGGTTTCCGCTAAAGAGAGCTCGAGCTCCCTGTTCTTTCTTGGTTGCTGTGATAAAAAAACATATTTCTCAGCAAGCTCTGTGGCAGAATCGAGATGGGAATAGTAAAATTGTTCAGCCTGATAAAACCGCTTCGGTTCTTTTTTGGTAAGACTATATATTTTTCTGATCATTTTAATCATATCCTTCCTTTGCTTAAAAGAAGAAATATGCCTGACCGAGATTAACGCCTTTTGCACCCGCCATATTTTCTGTTTTGCTTCACTTATATTTTTCTTTATATATTGATATTCTTTTCTTGTCAATCCATGCTTTTTAAGGAATCGCGAAGAAAAGTAAGCCGTACTCAGCCAGTATGCAAGTGCACCTCCGGCAATGGAAATGGCAACAGAGGCAGCAAGGGGCAGATTAAAGGCAAAATAGCTCACCAGCAAAACCGGCAAAATGACTGGAAATGCCATCAATATGGAAATAAAATCAGTAAGAAATCGATTCATGATCATTACACTCCTGACTTACACGCTTTTCTATATATACGGATTATCCTTTTGATAAGTTTCAATATGCGAAGATTTCTCTCTATCTTAAACGATATAGGAACAGATTGATTTCTGCAAATTTATTGAAATTTTTCTTTGAAAAACACACCCGCCCAACTGGCTTTTATAGGCTATCGCCTTGCCACTTCACCAGAACTTACATAAGTTATTACGTATCCATCCTGAATTTAAAAGGAGTGTTGACAATGAATACATCCGGATTTTATCCTTATCCGCAACAAAACGGAAATCAGCAGTACATTCAGCCGAGTTTCAACCCCTATTTTCAACAGACAGAACGATTTGATTCTGAGTATGTTCCTCAGCAGGAATGGAGCCTCCCACAGAATCAAGAAAACCCATTCAATCCTTCAACAGACCCATTCGACTCCGACAGGCAGCCGCCGCAATCTCAGCAACTCGAAAGAAGGGTACGGGAACTAGAGAGGCAAAATGAGCGACAAACGCGGGAACTCACTCGCCTCAATCAAGAAATCACCCGTGTAAACCGGGAAGTGAACCGTGTTAACCAAGAAATATCCAGGCTAAGTCAAACCGATCAGCGTCATACCAATAGACTGAACAGGCTTAATCAACGCCTGCGCGCCGTCGAAAGGAACCTCAACATCCCCTTCAATGCAACAGATGATGGCTTTTAAATCTAAAACCGGAGCTCTTCATGGGCTCCTTTTGTTTGACCTGTTATTTGCCAGTTATGCGGTTTACGCGTGATTTTCGGGTGTTTTTATTCTTTATGGTCGGCGGTTTCCACTATGTTTGCGCTCGCTAACTCCTGAACAGGCGCTTTTCTCATAAAATTTCGCACTTCTATAAAAAATTAATCAATCGATTGATTAATGATGTAATTACAACGAAAACAGATAAAAAAGAACGGGCTTCACTCCCGTTCCAGCATGATTTGATTCATTTTTTGGTTTCTTGTTTCTTGTTCCTCCTTGGAGGACAAGTCATATTTCTTCAATAGGTGAAAAAGCTCATTCAAGATTTCCTGCGAATGGTCATTTTCCAGAAAAAGATTTAATGCTTGGCTCAATGTTGGTGGTAAAAATTCCAGTTGAGCATTCAATTTCAGGTTGACATCTTGCTGTGAATGATTAAGATTGCATGTGCTCATTTGTGATCACCTCTTACTTGATTCTACCATTAGTTTTAACGTGAAACATCTTTCGCTTCTTCATCCCGCTTAAAGTGTTCTTCGACCTTGATGAATTCCGGCGAAGTATGTGTGGCCATGATTCCGTGATAGCTTATATCCAAACCAAGCTCTTCCTCTTCATCTGTCGATCTTGTCGGGACCCAAATATTGATGATTTTAAAAACGATCCATGTCAGTGAGAAGCCCCATAGGCATAGTGCCACTAATCCTACCGATTGCACCCCAAGTAAATGCCATCCTCCACCTGTAAACAATCCGCCTTCAGTAGAGAAAAGGCCCAATGCTATCGTCCCCCACATGCCAGAGGCCGCATGAACGGGAAAGGCGCCCACCGGATCGTCGATTTTCCTGGCCTCCAGCCAATTGGTTGCAGCGAGCATCAGCAGCCCGGAAATGGCTCCGATCAGTATCGCAGCAAGATCACTAACGAATGCACAGCCTGCCGTGATCCCGACCAGTCCTGCAAGTGAGCCATTAATGACGGATGGTGCATCCGATCTACCATACCTGAATAGTGTATAAAGCAACGTCACAGCCCCTCCAGATGCGGCTGAGAGCATCGTGACGATGGCAATATGGCCAATGCGGGCATCTGTAGCCTGCAACGTGCTTCCAGCATTAAAACCAAACCAGCCGAACCATAAGAGAAAGGCTCCGACAGATGCCAACGGGAGGTTGCTCGGCAGTGATATCGAGCTTGTTCCCATCGCGGTGAATTTTCCTGTTCTCGGCCCAATGACTATGGCAGCCGCCAGTGCAGAAAAACCACCGAGTGCATGAATGACAGCCGACCCTGCAAAGTCCTGCATGCCTAACTCGTTTAACCAGCCCCCGCCCCAAATCCAGTGTCCTGCTACCGGATAGATGAAGGCCGTCATCATGACGACAAAAATGAGGTATGCCCGAAAATTAATTCTCTCGGCAACCGCCCCGGAAACGATGGAGATGACGGCAATGACGAATGCCCCTTGAAATAACCAATAGGCATCGATGGAAATCGTCAGGTCGATATGCGATAAATCACCTTTGAGCAAAAAGCCGCTTGCCCCGACGAGACCAAATACATCGGTTCCATACATTAAGCCAAAACCAATGACAAAATAACATAGCGTCCCAATCGTGATATCGGCAAAAACCTTCATGATGATATTCACATTATTTTTGGTCCGGACGAATCCTGCCTCCAATAAGGCAAACCCACCTTCCATCAGTAATATCATCGCTGCAGTCAAAACGACCCAAATCGTATCCAAGCCCGCGTTTAACGTTTCTAATGTCATCTTGATCGTCCCTCATCTTTCTGACTGGCGATCATCTCTTTAATGATGTCAGTGGGCAAATGTATTTCCCGCCTTTCCGGTTCCGCTTCCAGCATGTCAATCACTTCATCTAAAAAAGCGATCTTTCGCTTTATCGTCTCGATTTTTTTATATCTATCTTTGACATTCACCAAATGCTCCACTGCCTTGTGATGGCTTGGTGCATGCCCGGTAAAAAACCGTTTCAATGGAGAAAGGGATTGATACCAAGCTTCCTCAGCACTTCGCTTTTGTTCGTATTTATGAATTTTGTATTTAATCGATTCAATTTCAGACTGTTGTTTGTTTTTAATGAACTGCAAGTCTTTTACTGCATATTCAGATGATATCTCTAAAACGGTTCTATTATATACATCATCCATAATCTCCATGTTATATCACCTCACGTGATGACGTCATATTTTCTAATTATTATATGCACAATTCTGAATTGAGTCAATATTTAAATCAAAACTTGCGCTCTTCCTATTAATCAAACGTTTAATTAAAGGAAAAATTGGCACGTATATAAAGCCGAAATTTTCCTTACGCTAAAAAGGCAATATAAAACAAGGGGGAATCCGGATATGACTGTAATCAATGATGTCAAAACTACTTTAGCCGGTCTTAAAAGTGCGCAAGCGAGCTTTGAAACCTTCGCTCTTTCCACCGATAATGAGCATGCCAAACAGCTTTACCAACAAGCTGCGCAACAAGCCCAAACGATTGTCGACAGCATCACTCCTCGCATCAATGAAATCGAGAACGAGGAACCACAATATAAACAATAATGGACTCTCATTTAAAAAAGGTTGGTTTAGTCGATCAACCTTTTTTATATAAATATGTCCATTTGTACATACGAGTAAAAAAACAAAAAGAGGTGGTTTTCCATGCATACAGGGCATCGTACTTGGGTGTTTGACCAGAAGCCCGTCATCGTCTCAACCGGTACCGTCGGCGGCCCATTCGAAGCGAACGGATTGCTTGCCGATGATTTCGATCTCCTTCATTCCGATTTGTGGATTAATCAAGATACCTATGAAAAAGCTCATAAGGTGTTATTGGAAGACGCGTGTACGAAGGCAATCGAAAAGGCAGGCCTCCAGAAGGAACAGATTCAATTTTTCCTTGGAGGCGACCTTATCAACCAAATGACACCCACCAGCTTCGCTTGCCGCACTCTGGGCACCCCTTATCTCGGCTTGTTTGGAGCCTGCTCCACGTCCATGGAGGGTCTAGCTCTCGGCGCGTACATCGTCAATACGAACGGGGCAGATTACTTATTGACAGGGGCATCGAGCCATAACGCTGCCGTGGAGAAACAATTCCGCTACCCTACTGAATATGGCGGGCAAAAACCACCAACCGCACAATGGACCGTTACTGGTGCAGGAGTGGCTTTATTAAGCAAGGCTGGAACAGGTCCGAGGGTCACTTCAGCTACAATCGGACGTGTGATCGACATGGGGTTGACCGACCCTTTCAACATGGGAGGTGCCATGGCCCCTGCTGCCGTCGATACCATTGAAGCCCATTTAAGAGAACGGAATTTGGACCCATCCTATTATGATTTAATTGTGACCGGCGATTTAGGCCAGATCGGGCATGATGTTTCATTGGAGTTATTGAATAACCATGGAATCAAAATGAAGAAAGAGCAATATATGGATTGCGGTACGATGATATATCGGGACGGACAGCCTGTCCTCTCAGGGGCAAGCGGACCTGGTTGCTCGGCGGCCGTCGTTTATGGGCATTTATTGAACCGGATGAAAAAAGGCGAAATCAAAAAGATGCTCGTCGTGGCCACGGGTGCGTTGTTATCTCCCCTTTCCTTTCAACAAAATGAAACGATTCCAGCAATTGCCCATGCCGTATCAATTGAATTTGAAGGTGAGCCGCAACCATGATTTTTTAGGAAATGATGCTTGATTTTCGAGTTTAAAGGAGGATGCACCATGACGATAGCATCAGAAGTGAAGCAATGTGTCTCCAGCCTAAAAGGAATTGAAGCCGGGTTATCCAGCTTGGCACTTCGGACCCAGGATGATGAATCGAAGCGAGCCTTGCATGAAACGATGCTGGTGGTGAATGAGGTCATGAGGGAGGTGCAGAAACGGGTCGGAAAACTGGAGCTGGAAGAACCGCAATATAAAGGCTTTTAGACCATTGATTATTGCAGGAGGTGTAGGTAATGCCGAATTGGTTGGAAATCATAATGCGGTCACTATTCTTTTTAATGGTTCTTTTCTTGATCACGAAAGTGTTAGGTAAAAAACAATTATCCCAGCTTTCCTTTTTTGAATATGTTACAGGCATAACCATTGGTAATGTCGGGGCGGAATTGGCTACCAAAGTGGAGGGAAACATTATACACGGGGTACTGTCCATCCTTGTTTTTGCCTTGGCTCCCTTCCTTGCAGGGTCGATATCATTGAAAAGCAAAACGTTCCGTGATCTTGTAGAAGGAAAAGCGTCCGTATTCATCAAGGATGGCAAGGTCATGGAAGATAATCTGAAGAAAGAAAAATATACAATCGATGAGTTATTAGCCTTGCTTCGGAAAAAGGATGTCTTCGATGTTTCGGAAGTCGAGTTTGCCTTACTGGAAGCGAACGGGGATTTTTCGGTAATGTTAAAGAAGCAGAACCAGCCTTTGACACCTAAAGATCTTAACATTCCAGTCGCTGCAGTCAAGGAGCCGCAAACAGTCGTCATGGACGGCCTTATACTTGATGAACCACTTTCAACGATAGGACTGAATCGGAATTGGCTCCATACTGAAATAGATAAGCTGGGGGTGACCCTTGAAAATGTTTTTCTTGCTCAAGCGAATTCCAATGGGGAATTAACGGTCGACCTTTTTGACGATAGACTCAAGATTCCTTCTCCACAAGAAAAACCTTTACTGCTGGCAACCTTGAAAAAATGCCAGGCCGACTTGGAATTGTTTGCCCTCGGGACGGATTCAAAGGAAGCTAAAGAAATGTATAGCAAGAACAGCGTAAAGCTGCAAAAAGCAATAGACGATGTAGCATATATCTTAAAAAACTGATGTCCGCAAGTTAATGTCTCACCTTCATCAACGAGGTGGTCAGACCGACAATGACGATCGTCACACAGGAAAATAAGAAAATTTCCACACCCAGGGTGAAGACAGCCGCTGAAATGATGAGGGTATCTATAAGGATGATCGCTAAGGCAATATCCAATGAGGAGGATTTTGATATGATTTTGGCTAACATATCCGTTCCGCCGCTGCTTGTCTCATATCGAAGCATGAGCCCTATGCCCAGTCCTATGATAACTCCCCCAATTAAGGAGCTTGTCAGTATCGATAAGGAAAAAACCTTTTTCAAAGGGTTTAGCCAATCCATGAAAAGGGAGGTCAAAAGCAGACCGTGGACACTGCTATAGAAAAAGGGCCGTTCATAGCACCATGCATAAAAAAATATAGGCACACTAAGGACCAGCATCGAAAGTCCCGTTTGAAAACCAAAAAAATAATGTAGGATGAGGGCAATTCCAATAACGCCGCCGTCTATCAGGTGATGAGGGACTAAAAAACCATTGATTCCGAAACCCAACAAAAAGCTACCAACAATAACAGCCACCACTTTTTGAAAATTGATAAAATCACCTTGCCTCCCATTTCATATTTCTTAATATATGTCCAAGTTAGGGAGTCGAGAATATACAAGTGAAAAAAACCCTTCCTTTTCAACAGCAGAACTTAAAGAAAAAGAGCCCTGTCACGAGGACTGGACTCTTTGTTAGATTATGATTTAAGCTCTAATAACACAACGTTTTCCACATGTGTCGTCATCGGGAACATATCCACTGGCTGGATATCGACTGCTTTATATCCACCAGCTTCCAAGATATGAAGATCACGAGCTAAAGTGCCTGGGTTGCATGATACATAGACCACTTTGTTCGGTTTCATCTCGATGATTGTGTTAAGAAGAGATTCCTCACAGCCTTTGCGAGGTGGGTCGACGACGATGACATCGGCCGTGTTTCCTTTTTGGTACCATTCAGCGATAACGTTGCCAGCATCACCAACGATGAATTCGGCATTCGTGATTTCATTCAACTCAGCATTGCGGCGAGCATCTTCGATCGCTTCTTCCACCACTTCAACACCGATGACTTTTTTCGCTTTTTTAGCCAGGAATAACGAGATCGTGCCGATGCCGCAATATGCATCAATCACCGTCTCTTCTCCCGTTAGCCCCGCGTAATCAAGGGCTTTATCATAAAGGACCTTGGTTTGATCGGGGTTGATTTGATAAAAGGATTTAGCGGATATGGCAAATTTCACATCGCCGATCATATCATGAATCACTTCGTCGCCCCATAATAAGGTCATGTGATCTCCTAGGATGACGTTCGTTTTCTTGGAATTCACGTTTTGTACGATTGATTTCACTTTAGGCAGGCGATCCACGATTTCCTTCACGATGGTTTCTATGAAAGGAATGCTTTTCGTTCTTGTAACGAGAACGATCATCAATTCGCCTGTTTGCTTGCCGTAACGAGCCATGATGTGCCGCAATACACCTTTGTGTGACTCCTCATCATAAGCAGGAATGCCTAGCTTACTGAAAATCTCCTTCACAACTTGAACAGCCTCACTGATCACTTCATGTTGGATGATGCTTTCTTTCGTTTCAACAATCTCATGTGTCCGTGGTTTAAAGAATCCCGCGATTAACTCTCCATCCTTTTCGCCGACAGGCACTTGCGCCTTATTTCGATAATGAGTTGGGTTCTCCATGCCGATGATCGGATGGACAACTGCGCCTTCCAATTTCCCGATCCGCGCCATCACTTCACGGACTTGTTTTTCCTTGAATTCCAGCTGTCCTTCGTAGCTCATATGCTGCAGCTGACATCCGCCATATTTATGGAAGTCTTCCGCTTTGACCTCGACACGATATGGGCTATTTTCTATAATCTCCATCAAGCGGCCGAAGCCATATCCTTTATTCGCCTTCATCACTTTAATTTTCGCTTTTTCACCAGGAAGGGCATTTTGAACAAAGATCGGGTAGCCATCGACTTTAGCGACTCCTGCTCCTTCATGGGTTAAGTCCTCGAATAAAACCTCTATTATATCGTTTTTAGCAACAGGTGCTGTTTTTTTCATATCATCTTCTCTTTTCTTTTTTATGCTAGCCTGTATTTTACCACAATCGGAGCCATGCCACAAAACGACTCACCAAATTACCCTTTTTTTCATAAAAATATAGGGGAAGGAATTATGGGTTTTTCATAGTTCCATGCATAAAAGTACGATAAAAAAAGAAAAATAAGGAAAAATAGTTGAGGTGAGAAAAATGGGTTTGTTTAACTCTATATCAGCCTGGAATGCAACACGGTTAGAAAAACATCGAGCAAGTATGGAGGAAAAAGGCCTTTGTCCGGATTGTTACGGACGTGGATACAGCTCCTTCGTGCCAACTGAATATCATTTTTCCGATATCCACGATTGCCCTGGTTGTAACGGCAGCGGAACCTATGCCGATTGGGCAGCCATGAACGGACAGCAAATGTAATCGCTGGCATATAAGAAGACCCCCCTGTCAAGAAGGGGGACCAGTTTGTAGACAAAAGGGGGGCGGAATTATATATTCCGCCCCCCTTTTGAAATTCTTTTCGAATGTTCTCCTGAATTTTAGAGATCGTAGTTCTACGACCACCCTTTATTAGGCCAGTTTTGGACCTTGCCATGTCCAATTGGCCATCTTTTCTACATTCATGGCAGCGAAAGTAAGCATCGCCTGCATCGACAATTTTTTAAATCCCCTTAAAGTAGTCCAGGGCATACCATTTCTTTTGCATCTGCGAATACACGCTCAATCGTTTCTTACGTTTCGCATAGACAGGGTTTACATCTTGATGTTGACGCTGATGATCTGACCTTCAACATGTGTTTGCCAGATATTCCGTGTCACCACTTTTTGATGAATTTTGTTGGTCTGTACATCGTGTCAAAGATGAGCAGGTTGCACAGGTGTATTGGGGCGATTTGTACTCTCGATAGCCCTCTTAATTCGTTGGTTGTTGAGTACGTTAAAAGCTAACAATTAAAATGTTCATCGTATACCTAGTCATGTTTGCGAAAGTACCCTTATTTGTTCGAGGGCGTGTATAGGGTAAAGCCCGTATGATTTCTTTGTTAAATAGATAGTAATTGCTGATGTTTTATAAGTGGCATCTGCGGCAACGGCTTTTGGCAAACCCGTTGCGGTCTGCAGCGCGTGGAATGAACAGGCAAACTGTTTTGTTCGTTCATCTTTTACATAGTAGCCACTCTCAGAATCTGTTGTCCTTTCTTTTATTTCTTTGATTTCGTTCTTATCAAATTTTTCCGGTGGAAAAGGCTTCTACCTATGAATTTTAAACAAAGTTGATTGGAACGTAAGGTATGAGACTCCTGCGGGAAAAGCGCGTCTAGGGGAGACACCGTAGGCGCAAAGCGCCAAGGAGGCTCCCCGACCGCCTCTGGATAAGCGAGTGCCTGGAGTGGAAATCCACGGCTACATAGTACAACTCATAAAAATAGACAAACTTGATTATCATCAAGTTTGTCTACAGTGGGAACCCCCTGTCAAGCAGGGGGTTCTTCTATTCGTTTAACCAAATAGCCAAATTCATGACCGCTGATGGTAACCGTCTTAAGTTCTTTATAGCCTAATTTATTATAGAGGCGGCTCGCCCCTTCATTTACATGTTCAACAACTAAAGAAACCCTTGGATATCCTTTTTGCTTGGCATATCCTTCAACATATCGAATCAATGCGCTCCCAATCCCTTTTCCTTGGAAATTTGGGTCGACGCATATTGTATCCAAATAAAAGTCATCCGTATCCGCTTCTTTGTCAATCGTGATGCTGGGATCTTTCCGCTTCCGCCTTAAGTGTCCGACGATCGGCGCATCCAATTCCTGCGCGTCCTTCCCATGATAGGCGATGATCAATCCCGATATTTTCCCATCGTGAACACTTACGAAGGTGTTTTCATAACTGATCCGATTTCCGCTTTTTTTGAAAAAATCAGCAAGAACGGAAAGGATCCTTTCTTCTTCCATTTCTCCGGTCAACGCTTCTGCAATTTCCTTAATCGCTAACCGGATCAATGAAGCTGCCTTGTCCGCATCTTCCGGTTTCGCTTGCCTAATATACATATTCACGCATTCTCCTTGCAAAGTTTTACTGAAAAAGGCCACCGGATTTCCGTGACCTTTTTTCCTATTTATTTGTCGGATCGTCCGGCAATATTCCTTGTGGGATGAATACATCAAAATGGCGGTACTGATTTACGAATTCAGCCGGGGCCATCCCGCCAAATTCGCCATCCAAGTTAAGCATCATGTCCTTTTTGGCCTGTACTTTTATCCGATTCGCTTTTTCATAAATGACGTTCTTATCATGAATATGCTCTCCGCGCATTGCCAATGTTGCGACACGGACAATATCCGCGAGATTGGCTTTTTTCAAGATGAGCAATGTGAACATGCCATCATTCAGGGATGCATCAGGAGCCAATTTCTCAAAGCCGCCGACCGAATTCGTGTTGGCGACCAAGAAAAGCATGATCTCTCCTTCAAACAGCTTTCCATCATATTCAATGGATACCTCCGTCGGTTTAATCGATGGAAGCATTTCGATACCTTTTATATAATATGCCAGCTGCCCAAGCATCGTTTTCAGCTTGATCGGCACGTCATAAGTCAATTCAGTCAATCGTCCTCCGCCAGCAATATTGATGAAATATTTATCATTCATTTTCCCGATATCGATCGGCATCGTATGCCCGCGGGCAATGATTTCGGCTGCACCTTCGATTGACTTCGGTAAATGCAGCGCCCGGGCGAAGTCATTCGTCGTTCCCGTCGGAATGATCCCTAGTTTAGGGCGTTTTTCTGCAGTGGCCAGTCCATTAACAACCTCATAAATCGTACCGTCGCCCCCTGCCGCAATGACAATATCATAGCCTCGTTCAATGGCGATCTTAGCTGCATTCGTCGCATCACCAGCACCAGTCGTGGCATGTGCAGAAGCTTCATAACCAGCTTCCTCAAGCTTCGCTAGCACACCTGGCAGACTCTTCTTAATCGCTTCCCGGCCAGAAGTCGGATTGTAAATTAACCTTGCTCTTTTCATTTCCCGATATCGATCGGCATCGTATGCCCGCGGGCAATGATTTCGGCTGCACCTTCGATTGACTTCGGTAAATGCAGCGCCCGGGCGAAGTCATTCGTCGTTCCCGTCGGAATGATCCCTAGTTTAGGGCGTTTTTCTGCAGTGGCCAGTCCATTAACAACCTCATAAATCGTACCGTCGCCCCCTGCCGCAATGACAATATCATAGCCTCGTTCAATGGCGATCTTAGCTGCATTCGTCGCATCACCAGCACCAGTCGTGGCATGTGCAGAAGCTTCAT
The DNA here is from genome assembly GCF_002803435.1 of Bacillus sp. mrc49. Classification (NCBI taxonomy): domain Bacteria; kingdom Bacillati; phylum Bacillota; class Bacilli; order Caryophanales; family Bacillaceae; genus Bacillus; species Bacillus sp. mrc49. Next base: position 22,168 of record NZ_PHNG01000777.1, read on the forward strand.
AACCAGCTTCCTCAAGCTTCGCTAGCACACCTGGCAGACTCTTCTTAATCGCTTCCCGGCCAGAAGTCGGATTGTAAATTAACCTTGCTCTTTTCATTTCCCATC
>NZ_PHNG01000778.1:0-23732 GCF_002803435.1 Bacillus sp. mrc49
AAGTCCAAATCGCCATTCCTTCCCAAGCCTTCATTATCCAAAAAGACTCAAATGTAGAAGCGATGAACGAATTTGAATCGATGCGCGACTGACAAAAAGACTTGCCCTAAATCGGCAAGTCGTAGCTCTTGTAAGCCAAAAGGCTTCGGAAGTCTCATTCCGAAACCTTTTGGCTTTTCGAATTCGAGATATGAATGAGTGGTACTCACTTTTTTCCCTCTTTTACTTCGCATAGATCACACTGGGAAACTAGTCATGATATTACCGAGTCATTCTTGAAGAGGTACAGAACTCCTGCAGGAAATGCGTGTCCACGCGAGACACCGCAGGCTAAAAGACGAGGAGGCTCACGGACCGCCCGCGGAAAGCGAGCACTCGCAGTGACATGAAACGTTCATCATACAAATCATCACACTGGGAGCAAGCAGGCTGCCAGTTTCGTATTCACGCAGAGTGAAGTGGAACGGAGGGTGCGAGACTCCTGCGGGAAATGCGTGTCGACGGTGAGACACCGCAGGCTAAAAGCCGAGGAGGCTCACGGACCGCCCGCGGAAAGCGAGCACTCGCAGTGAAACGAAAGGTTCATCATCCAAATCATCAAACTGGGAGCAAGCAGGCTGCCAGTTTCGTATTCACGCAGAGTGAAGTGGAACGGAGGGTGCGAGACTCCTGCGGGAAATGCGTGTCGACGGTGAGACACCGCAGGCTAAAAGCCGAGGAGGCTCACGGACCGCCCGCGGAAAGCGAGCACTCGCAGTGAAACGAAAGGTTCATCATCCAAATCATCAAACTGGGAGCAAGCAGGCTGCCAGTTTCGTATTCACGCAGAGTGAAGTGGAACGGAGGGTGCGAGACTCCTGCGGGAAATGCGTGTCGACGTGAGACACCGCAGGCTAAAAGCCGAGGAGGCTCACGGACCGCCCGCGGAAAGCGAGCACTCGCAGTGACATGAAAGGTTCATAGTACAAATCTTCAAACTGGGAGCAATCGAATTTCTTCTTTGTTCTCACGCATAGTGGAATGGAACGGTCAGATTTTATAAAACTAAAATCGAATTGTCTACATTCAGAGACTTGCCCTTAATCGGCAAGTCTTTTTTATTGCCAAATAAACTTAAAAACATCACACCATTATGTGATATAATCTTTTCATTGTGTTTACAATTAAAAATTAGATATAGAGGTACATCAATGAATCAGACTTATACGAAATCACAAAAGATCCGCTTGTTATTTTATATATTAATTCCCATCCTGATTACCCAACTCAGCATGTATGCCATGACATTTTTTGATGTGATGATGTCTGGGCAGTACAGCACGCAAGATGTTGCCGGCGTGTCGATCGGCAGTTCGCTTTGGACTCCCGTCTACACGGGGCTGAGCGGGATATTGATCGCCTTGACGCCTGTCGTTTCACAGCTTATTGGTTCCAGGAAATTCAAATCCGTTTCCTATTCCGTCATGCAGGCGGTCTATTTAGCCATTGCTTTGGCCTTGGTCATCTTAATCGTCGGGGCGTTCTCTATAAATCCAATTTTGAATGCCATGAATCTTGAGGATAATGTTCATCGGGTTGCCCATGATTATTTAATTGCCCTATCTATCGGAATCGTTCCCCTATTCGTTTATAACGCATTGAGGGCCTTCATAGATGCGTTGGGCCAAACTAAAATTTCCATGATGATCACTTTGGGTGCACTCCCGATAAACGTCATATTCAATTATCTTTTCATTTACGGAAAGCTAGGTTTCCCCGAACTAGGCGGTGTCGGTTCCGGTTATGCCACTGCCATAACCTATTGGATCATTGCCCTTGTTGCGATCCTCGTGGTGGTGAAGATCAGCCCGTTTTCCACTTATGACATCTTTCGTGAATTTTTCAGGGTTTCCTTGAAAGAATGGCGCGCCTTATTATCGATCGGGGTCCCCATCGGGTTGGCCATCTTTTTTGAAACAAGCATTTTCTCGGCCGTTACCCTCTTGATGAGTAAATATGATACCGTGACAATAGCATCGCACCAGATTGCCATGAATTTTGCGTCCCTGCTTTATATGATGCCGCTCAGCATGTCCATGGCATTGACGATAGTCATCGGCTTTGAAATCGGAGCGGCTCGCTACAAAGATGCCAAGGAATACAGCATGATCGGCATTACTCTCGCTTTGATGATGTCACTCGTATTATCGGCGATCCTATTTTTCTTCCGGGAACCTGTTGCTTCTGCTTATACAAGAGATCATGCGGTCATGATGCTGACATCGCATTTTTTAATATATGCCATCTTCTTTCAGATTTCAGATGCCCTCCAGGCACCGATTCAAGGCATATTGCGTGGATACAAGGATGTTAATGTCACATTTGCGATGTCGCTTGTGTCTTACTGGATTCTCGGGCTTCCGATCGGCTTTTTCTTCGCCCGATATACGGATATGGGCGCCTATGGATATTGGATCGGCCTAATATCCGGATTGGCTTTGGGAGCGGTTGGACTGGCGGCCCGCTTAAGGTTCATCCAGCAAGTCAAATTTAAAAAATTGGCGTAAAAATGGTTGAGGCTGGATTACCGGCCTCACCTTTTTTTCACACGGAAGATCTTTTCCCAAGGACATCCTTCCCGCCCGTGACCGGTATGATGCTGCCTGTGATGAAATCCGATTTTTCCTCACATAGGAACGAGATGACCCTCGCTATATCCTCCCCTGTACCTGGTCTGCCGATTGGTACGGTACCATCCTTTTCCTCTTTCGCGACCTTAATCTCCTGCTCCTTCCATTCACCGATGATATCGCCAGGACAGACCATATTCACGGTTATGCCATACGCCGCTTCTTCCGCAGCCAATGTTCTCGTTAAGGAGGTCAATCCACTTTTTGCGGCGGCAAATGCTGAGCGGTATATCCATCCCGGTGCGGTTTCACAGCGTTCAAATCCAAGTGTAATGACTCTTCCCCAGCCTATTTTGCGCATTTGTGGAATAAGCACCTTGGCAAAATAGAAAAATCCATTTAAATTACCATCCATGATATATTTCCATTCATCGCTGCTGTATTCATTCATCGGTTTACGGTCGTGCATATACGGCCCTGCGTTATGAACGAAGATATCGACATGGCCAAAGCTCTCAAGCACCTCACCCATGATGCGCTGGCAATCTTCCTCACTTGCGGCATCACCTTGGATGGCGAGCGCCTTCACTCCTTTTTTCCGTAATTCGTCCACCAAAGCTAGAGCTGCCTTGCTGCTTTTTCGATACGTGATGACGATAGACATTCCTTTTTCCGCTAACGAATATGCCACCCTTTTGCCGATTCCCGTTGCGCCTCCAGTAATAAAAGCTACTTTTTCATCCACAGGCCATCCCTCTTTATCTAAAGGATTTTACTTAATTATACATAAGTTTAGCCCATTTTCTATAATTTAGTAATTGTTTGAACGAACCTCTAGGCTTTAGCCTGCATAAAATGCAATAAATAAACCTGTCAGTCCATATGCAGGAGAGAGGAATTCGATATGTTTCCCTGGAATTCACTTTTTTCTTTTAAGAACAACCCTAATCAAAAGGACTTCATGAAAAATATGCAGCAAAGTGATGTACAATCGTTCATCGAAAAAGTATTTTCACAAGTCATTCCTGACAATATGCAAGGCATGATGAACCAAAATGATCTCGGTTCAAAAAAAGCACCGGCCCGAACAGAGCATCCCATGCAAGCTGATGTATTCGAAACCCATTTATATGTGTTTGTAAGAATTCCGATCGTTGATGAATCTTGGCTAAAGAAAATGAAACTTTACCATACCTCTAATCAATCGATCATCGAGGGGATTCCAGAAGCCTCCGATCGACACGTCATCACGCTGCCTGCACTTGTGAAGAAAAAAGGGGCATCCGCCCAATTTAAAGAATCGACATTAGAAATACGCCTTCAGAAAAGCTTCCATACCCAGTATTCCGAAATCGATGTATCCGAGTTTTGATTTAGGAGCACACTTAGGAGTGGATGCGGTTCCTGCGCTTTCCTCCAATCTTCATTCATTCCATTCGAATAATAGATGGAAGCTAAAAAAAGCACACCCCATTTCGATGGGATGTGCTCTTATGTGAAACTATCGATTTATTATTTTCCGATGAATTGTTGAGTCCAGTAGTTACCAGATTCTACGTAACCTACTCCAATGTGAGTAAAGCTAGAATTCATGATATTTTCACGGTGACCTTGGCTGTTCATCCATGCTTGTACCACTTCTTCTGGTGTTTGCTGACCTTGTGCGATGTTTTCACCAGCTGATGAATAGCTGATACCGAATTTTTTCATCATATCGAATGGTGAGCCATAAGTTGGGCTATTGTGGTCAAAGTAATTGTTATCTTTCATGTCTTGAGACTTGATACGAGCAACTTTGCTCAACTCTTTGTCGACTTTAAGAGCAGCCAAACCTTGTTTTGCACGCTCTGCATTCGTTAATTTAACGACTTGTTGTTCAAAAGCACTTAATTCAGAGTTTGTCTCTGTTTTTTCATTAGTAGGTTTTTCTGGTTTAGCTTCTGGTTTTGCTTGGTTAGTCGTTCCATTTTGAACTGGTTTTTGTACTGGCTTTTGTTCTGGTTTTTGTACTGGCTTTTGTTCTGGTTTTTGTACTGGTTTTTGTACTGGTTTTTCTTGTGCTTGTACTTGTGCAGCAGGTAGAGTGATATTATATTTAGCTAGATATTGGTTTAGGACCTTTTGCATATCTTCTTGATTCATTGCTTTATATGTTACTTGTTTAACAGTATCACAGTTAGCTGCTTCCGCTTGGTTAGCTCCTACTCCTGTGAATATAATTGCTGCAGCCGCTGCTGCTGACATGATCATTTTCTTTTTCATTCGTATTTCCTCCTGTGATGTTCGTTTTTTTGTTGTTCTTGCTTCTGGAATTATCATAACATGCATTTTTTGTAATATATGCACCATGAATTTCCATCGAATTTACCGGTTACGAACGAGAATGGGTTTTTGTCCACATTTCAGAGAAAGCAAGCAAAAAAGCTTAATCTATCTATGTTTTGAATAGTAGTATATATACTCATATTTTTCCAGACATTCCTTGTCAATGGTAGTTACATAGAACCATTTCCATTGAATACTAATAACTTTTAATTGACATATCATTTCCAAGCTGAATTTTATGACTTTCTTTACTTTTATGTTACAAATTTTTCGATTTCGCTTCTTAAGGCCCCATATTGGCAATACCGATATTTCCAAATAAAAATCGATTCGAACTGACTTCGATCGTTGCTTATCGACTCGCATCATCCATTCCATTCGACTATGCGTGAGTCAAGGGCAAGCTTTCACCTAATCATCTTGTTCAACGCCACAATCGGTTTGTCTGGAGGACTCATGGAAAAGAACAGGCTATTTCCATCTTTGGGGCACTGGTTGAGCACGGATTTACGTGCTTTCAATTCAATGAAATAACAAAAAGGCTTCGGATGGGGAACCATTCCAAAGCCTTTTTGGCTGTATCCTGCGTTACCGGCAGTAGTCGCAGTTTCAATTCATGTCTTCTTGATTCATCTCGTCCATTTCCTTTTTCCCGTCATTTTGTTCAGGAGGACTTGGTTTGCCAATGACGAATTCTTCCTTGGGCATGCTGTGCATATCTCTTGCCGTTACGTGGGCATATACATAATAGGTACCTTCTTCATCAAAGGTCTTTTCGATTTCATAAATGCCGTTGCCCTTATGCTTGGCAGCAATTTTGTCATGTTCATCACTATTTGCCAACCAAATTTCAAAACTGACATCATCCGCATCCTTCACCTTTTCATCCCCATACGTCACCTTAGCCTGGAACTTCACAGGCTCCTTCACTTGGCCTTGGATCGGATCGACAGCCAAATCGACATTTAACATTTGTGGAATGTCATCTTCCTTTCCACAGCCGGCCAACATAATGAACATCGTGCACAATAACATGATTTTTTTCATCTTGAACCTATCCCCTTTTTTAAGAAGTCCACTCTTCTTTTATTGTCGGAAGTATGATCTTGACCTTTGTCCCGATTTTTTCCTTGCTTTGGATTTCAATTTTGCCATGCTGCCATTCCACCATTTTTTTAACGATGGAAAGTCCAAGCCCCGATCCTCCATCAAAACGGCTGCGTGCTTTATTCACCCGATAAAAACGATTCATCACATATGGAAGATCTGCTTTTGGAATTCCTGTGCCGGTATCAGATATCGATAGCTCGCATTCCTCATTCTGCTGAATGAGGGTGATATGGATGGATCCGCCATGATTCGTATACTGAATCGCATTATCGATGATATTATGAAGGATTTGCTCCATCCTTCCTTCATCTCCATATATAATTGGATCTGGATCCAGCTCATATTCCAAGGCCAATTGCTTCTCTTTTATAATCGGTTCATATTTAGCAAGGACATCTTCAATGAATTGGGCAAAAGCTATCGGGGTTTTGCATATTTGGAATGAGTCGCCATCGACTTTAGATAAATCCAGCAAATCCCCTACAATCCGCTGCAGTCTAAGTGCTTCCCGTGAAATCAGCTGAAGGTATTTCCGTTCTTCTTCATTCTTCACGACTCCATCCAATATGGCGTGCGTGTAACCCTTGACGTAACTTAGCGGCGTCCTGAGCTCATGGGCCACATTTTCAAGGAACTCTTTTTTTCTTTCTTCCTCCAAATGAATGGAATTGGCCATATCATTAAACGCTTGCGCCAGCTTGCCAATTTCATCATGACTCTTTACCTGGAGCTGGATGTCATAGTCCCCTTCCGAGACCCGATGGGCAGCAGTCTCGATTTCCTTTATCGGACTGACCAGCTTCTTCAACCATTTGGTTGTAAAATAAATGGCGATAATCAGGAATAATAGAATCGCCACGAGCCACTTCGCAGCAAACTCCTTCAGCAAGTCCGTAATGGAATCCACTGAAACATATGTATAGATGATACCTTCAAGGCGGTGGTCGTCATCAATCAAAGGAATGATGGCCGCTACAATGTTTTTGCCAAACCTTTTTTCATATCCTTCTTTTTCGACCGCTTTTCCATTGAGGAGCATTTGCCTTTCTTCTTCGGAAATGAGTGTGTCATAATTGATTTCAAAAGGCAGACAAGCACTCAATTCCCTTGGATTGTTGACGACAAATACCTCGCTTTCGTTCTTGCTGTTGAACCATTCCACCTTTTCCTTGAAGTCATCATTGATTTCGCCACCGGTATAATCCTTTCCAAGCAAGGAGGCTTCATTGACCAAATCTGTTTTAAGCTTCTCCACATAAAGGTTTTTATAATAATATTGTGAAAGGGAGTATGCGAACAGTACGGATAGGATGATGGCAGTGATGATGGTCAGCCATAGCTTAAAGGTGAGCGATTTCCACTTATTGTTCATTTCTTTTCCTCGATTTTATAACCGATTCCCCACACGGTTTGGATGTAGTCGGCCGTCCTTAGTTTCATCCGCAGTGTTTTGATATGAGTATCGACCGTACGTAAAGATCCCCCATATTCCCCGCCCCAAATGTTTTCAAGGAGTTGCTCCCGACTAAGTGCCTGACCTTTATGCCGCATAAGAAATAAAAGTAATTCGAACTCTTTCAAGGTTAAGTTGATTGGAGATCCCTCCACCAAAACCGTCCTCGATGGGATGTTCAAGCTGATTTTTCCAAAACGGACATAGGCTTGATTTCCTTCGTTCATGGACAATTTCCCTGTCCTTCGTAATACGGCTTCAACTCTTGCTACCAATTCACCTGGATTGAAGGGCTTAACGATGTAATCGTCTCCTCCAAGCTTCAACCCCTTCACTTTATCCCATTCCTCACCTTTAGCACTGACAAATATCAATGGGATGTCCCACTTTTCCCTGATTTTTTCACAAACGGAGAAACCGTCCGTTCCTGGCATCATGATATCCATTAGGATCAAATCGACATCCTGCTTTTCAACAATGCCGATGGCTTCATTTCCATTCGCAGCCTGGAGGCATCGATAACCGGAGTTCAGTAAATACATTTCAACTAAATTCCGCATATCCTCTTCATCATCAACGACTAATATGGTGTAAACATGCATATCATCTACTCCCTCAACAACAATTGAAATGGACCTTCGCCAACTTTGACCGTTTGTTTAACAGCGATTGTCTTTGCATCCATCACATAAATTTCATCACTATCATATCCCGCCACAACCACGTCTTTTTTAAAGCTTGTCATTTCAAAAGGATTGACGCCGACCACTTTCCTTCCCACTTCCTCATATTGCTCATTCAATTTATATAAGGAGCTGGTTCCATGGCTCAGGACATAAATGCCTTCGTCACTCTCCAGGAACTTTATTGGCATCGTGGGCGCCTTCAGTTTTTTCTTCAATTGGCCCGTTTTAGCCGAATATATGTACAGGTCCTCTTCGACGTGGTCCCCATCGCCATGGCCGCCTATCCAAATTTCATCCTTTTCTTCCCTTAATAAAGTGCCTGTGCTTGAGCTATGTATAGGAAATTCAAAGTCGATCTTTTTCGATGCGAGGTTGATCACAGTGCATTTCGTATCACCAAAGTTGATTACATACAAACGGTTACCCTTCTCCCCTTGCAAAACGGTCAAGGGACTTTTGCCTACCTTTACGACATCCTGCTGTTCCCCTTCCTCATCCAAAAAGTGTATCGAGTGGTCCGATTGGTTGACGGCGGCGATGCTTTTACCATCATGGAGGAGCTGCATATTGACGATCCCTTTCCCTGTTTTCCAGCTCTTTATCCGCTTTCCTGCTGATAAGGAATATACTTGGACTTGCTCCATCTCCTTTCCATAAAGAAGAATCGTATCTTTATCTGCCAGAAGCAGGGCTCCCGTGAAAGGTTCGGTAATATCCCATTCGGCAAAGGAATGATAGTTTTCATCCATGAAGGTCAGTGAGGTGTCCTTGATATTGACTGTGGCCAAGAACGCTTCCTTTTTGTTTATTTTAGTGTATGCCGGACTGCCGTTACATCCTGTCAGCAAAAAGACGGCTAGCAAAAGATTAATGCCCCACTTCATCTGTAATCTCCTTATTCGTAAAATATCTATATTTGGAAATTTTAACAATGATTTGTGAAAAAAGTATGAACCAGATAAGAAAATTTATTAACATGCCCTCGGGCCATGGAATCATAGCTTCTCCATCTCAGCAAGATAAACCACTACGATAGCGTTTTTCATATCTTCCGAAAGCTGGGATTCCATTACACGTTTAATGCAAAGGTAAAACTTCTCGGGTTGAGGCTTGCGGGCACGCGGATGAGCATTTTCATCCAAAAGCTCCCGGCGGATGAGTTCGGATAGAAGGTCCGCTCCCCCTTCATCCGTCACCTTGCGATTATTCCAAATACTTAGATATGCTTCCAATAATGCTTCCTTTTTACCTGCTTCTTTCATATTATCCCTTCCATCCCTTACTAATTTATACATATTACCTGTCAAGTTTGTAAAGACTATTTTACTAATAAGAACCATGCATTAAAAAATTCAAAAAGGAGTGAGTACACTGTCTCAAGTATACCGCTGTCCGAATTGCCGGACAAATAAATCTCGCTTCAATCTCATTCAGCAAGTACCGACCCCCATCAAAAAGGACCCGCAATCCGGAGAGATTGTTGAACAATATTCAAACGATACTCTTCAACCATTCCATCTAGCCTATAATGGTCCAGAGGTGCGGGTGCAATGTGCTGCTTGCGGTTTAATCGAAGACGAAAAAACTTTTGCAGCATTTGGCTTGCAACAATAAAAAAATGGTCAGCCCCTTCAAGGGGCCTGACCATTTTTTTCAATCATTTCCCACAGACTTTTTTGCCCGGTCTATGGCAATGGGAATGGCTTTTCCATCCTCATATCCTTCATCCAACAATGCATTTGCGATTTCTATTGCCTTTTCCCTGACCTGATTATCCAGATTCTTCATTGAATCTGGATAATCTTTCTTATTCCATGGCATGAATACCGCCTCCTTGATATGAATGTCTGGTTTTATATTTCCCTCATTCAAATGGCGGTAAACGTTTATGGTCTTGCTTTTGCTTCCAAAGCCTTCAGCTGATCGATCACCACATCCCTATCAAGCTTTTCCCCGATGATGACGATGTTCAATGGCATTTTCATCATTTCATTCATATACATCGGCATTCCGTAGGAGTATTGGAATAAGTGGGGGTATTGTGAATGGGTAAAGGAAATGTATCCTTTCATGCGATAGACCGTTTCCGGAAGGGACCTAAGCCAATCTTCGAAATCCGTCTGTTTCACGGAGCCTTCAAAAGTATGGACGACAGCCGATAAATGCAAATGTTCCTGGACATCAAGCTTTTTATGGCCACCACTACGTTTTCTTTGCATCTGCTGTAACGACTTCAAGGAAACGGCAGCATATTCGGTCAATAAACAGACCGCACCCATATTCAAGGCTTGTATCGAATAAATCAGCTGCGCCGCCTCCATCTCACTCACCAGGTCCGCTTTATTCAGCAAAATGAAATCGGCATGATGGATTTGCTCTGCAAGCAACTGGCGCAGCTGCGGAGACAACTCCTCCCTATCGCGCCACCTCAATAAATCGACAACCGTAATAATTCCTTTATACTCAAGCCTTTTAGCGAAAAGGGGTGACATGATGCCATCCAGAACTTCTACCGGATGCGCCGCACCAGTCGTTTCAATATAAACGGCATCCAAATCGTTTTCTGTGAGCAGCTCATGAAGCTGGACCTCCAGCTTATCCTGAATGGTGCAGCAGATACATCCATCAAACAGCTCCTTCAAAGGCACATCATCACCAATGAGGCCGCTGTCGACCGAGATGCTGCCGAGCTCATTTAAAAGCACGGCCACTTTCCTGCCCGCTTCACTTTCCTGTTTTAATATATTTCGCAGAAGCGTCGTTTTCCCGCTGCCGAGAAATCCGCCTAATATGTATACTTCAGTTGTTTTCATTCAAATCTGCTCCCATGATCCGATTATATTTGCTTCCGTTAAATTTTATCATACTTATCCTGTATAAGCACTTGCGGAACCAACTAAAAAAACCAGCCCGTAAGCTGGTTTTCCAATCATTGCTCATGCTTGAACTTCGTCTTTATCGTAAATTGGCACCCATCCTGCCTTTGTTACGAAAATACGGACAGCAACAGTTTTCCTATCTTCTGCCAAGGTGAAATAATGTCTTGTTGATTCTGGTACGCTAATTAGGTCTCCTGGTTTAAGACGTACATCAAACCACCGATCATCCGTTCCTTCAATGGCAAAGATACTCGTTCCGCCGGCAATGAAACGGACTTCATCATCTTCATGGTGATGTTCGTGCTTGAAGTTTTCAAGCAATTGATCCAAGTTCGGGGTTGTATCGGATAAGGTGATGATATCATGGGCTTTGTACCCTCTTCTTTCGGAAATCTCCGTTATCTCCGTTTGGAACGCTGATAGGATTTCTTCCTTATCAGCATCCGTTAAATCGTATTTTTCTACTAGGTGTGACGGTAATTTCGAAATATCCCACTGCTCATAAATCACCCCTTGTGTTTCCAAAAAGGCTTTTACCTGTTCACCGTTTTCAATAACTTCATTCGTTTCATGCAATCTAATTGTCGCCATCCTTCATTCCTCCTCGATTGAGTGTTATGTTAAAGAAGCAGTAAGTGTCCGTTGAGAATTTAGCAGCAGTTGATATTGAAATAAAAATTCGCAGGCTTCCAGTATCTTTTTTGCTTCGAGGCCGCTTTTGCCCCAAACCGTGATACCATGATTGCGGATGAGCACGGCACCGCAATCGTCTTGGACATGCAGGTTGAACTTTTCGGCTAACAACGGAATGTCCGCATAGTTATAGATGATTGGAATCCTGAATTCCGAATCTTCATCCCATCTTCCTGTTGCTTTAATGATCTCATGATTCCGAAAAGTTACGGAACCTTCATCCCCATACAATTCGGAGACTACATTATTTTCCACTGTGTGGACATGGAGTACGCAATTCGCTTTGGTTTTTTCGTAAATGGCGGTATGGAGTAGAGTTTCGGCCGAGGGCCTTAGCTCCGTCTCCTCGACGGGGTTTCCTTTCAGATCCACCAAGATAAAGTCCGAATCCGATTGCTTTCGCTTATCCTTACCGCTGGCTGTAATATAAAAGCTTCGACTATCGGGCTCGCGGATGGAAAGGTTTCCGCTTGTTCCCATGAACCAATCCCGTTCCGCCAGTTCTGCTTTAATTTCCGCCAGCTCCAGCCACTCCTTCGTACCGTTGTTCATGCTCTTACCTCCTCACGCTGCTTTAAAATGTCCAATACATCATAAAACGTTTCAAAACCCTGATGCGGCAATCCTTCATTTACGCATTTCTCAAGCAATATATCACGGGCTATGACAAGATCCGCCTGTTTAGCCGCTTCAAAATCAGTCACGGAATCACCAATTACATAAATATAGTCATCCTCACCTGCCATTTGCCTCATAATCGTAGGCTTACAGCAGCCGCACTCATTATCACATTGGTCATCACAAGCATGCGGCCACTCAATATAAATCTTTTTCTTATCAAAGTGGGCATTATTACAAAAAACCGCGTCAGTGGGCAATATGTCCTCTAATAGCGGGGCAATGAAAAAATCCATGCCCCCGCTTACGATGTATAAAGGAATCCCGGCTTGTTCCGTATACTTTACGAAATCACGGAACCCCTGCCGAACGTTCGCTGTCTCCTTCACAAATTGGATGATATCGGCCTTCAGGCCACTATCAAGCAGGGAAAACATTTTCCCCACCCCAGAAGATATGCTGATTTTTTGCTGAAGAACGTCATCCTTCAACTTTTCCCATTCCGGGGGAGCGAATTTTTTCATGATGGAAATGATATTATCTGTGTTGGTTATCGTTCCGTCAAAATCACAAAAGATGATCGGTTTCATGATCCTTTACAGTCCTCCCCACAGGACAAGCGCTTTTTTTAGTGCTTCTTCATTTGCCGCAGCCTCAGATAGGCCTTTTCCTTCAAGGACGGCTTCCACAGCAGAACGGAAGGCCTCGGCCCCGCCCTTTGCTCCGTCAGGGTGTCCGTGGATTCCTCCTCCGGCATTGATGACACTGTCCAGTCCAAAATCCTTGATCAAGTCGGGTACCATCCCTGGATGGATGCCTGCTGAAGGAACAGGAAATGCTTTATTCCAGGAAGGTTCGTCTTTCGTCAGTGCACGGGCAATTGCCAATGTCTCCTCTTTTTCAAGTGCGACATTTCCATACGGGGATGGGAATAATGATAAATCCGCACCCGATAGCCTGACTAATTTACCAAGCAGTAAAGGATAGCCGATCCCATAATGGGAGGAAGAGCCCAACGCGCCGCTAAATGCCGGATGGGCCATGATCGGCAGCTTGATTTGATCATGTTCACTCAGGGCTTGCAATACATCCAAACCATATGTATGGACGTTGAACAATAAAGCGTCTGCGCCCGCTTCTGCCGCTTGCTTTGCCTTATCCAATAATTCAAATGTTTTACCTGATAGATTGACGGCATATAAGGTCCGGTGTCCAGTATGTTCATAGACTTCGTTTAATATTTTCTTGCCGGTCTTAATTCTTTCAATAAATGGCGTCTGTACCTGATCAAAAAGGATTTCATCATCTTTAACAAGGTCGACACCACCCAACGCTTGCTGCTTCAGCTGCTCATTATGGAACGTTAGGTCACGTCCTAATACTCCTTTGAAAATGCTCATGACAAGTGGCCGGTCATGAACTTCAATCTTCTCCCTTATGCCGGCAATGCCGAATCTGGGACCTGGGAATGCTTTCTGGATATCTCCGACAAAATCAAGGTCTATCAGTTTAATTGCACCGTCCAAGGACAGTTTTCCGAAGACCGTCGTCAAAATGGCTGGCAAATCATTGGAGAAATTCGCTGCCGGATAAGCGATTTTAATGATCGCGCGGTACACCTTACGATCAAAATAACGGTTTGCCCTCTCTTCTTCCGCAAGCGGCGAAACGGAGACGACGCGCCCCTTATGTTTTTCCAGTTGCTTTTGGACCAACTGGGGCAGGTCCGTCCATGTCCCTACAGTCAGGCCCAAGGCAATGCCTTCTGCTTTTTTCTCGTGATTCCCATGAAAATCATGAATTAAATAAGTGGCGATTATTTCGCTCATTTGATCACTCCTATAACACGTTAGTAAACTCACGAAGTCATAAACCTGAACGTTCTTGGAATAGCAAAAGCCCCTTCATGACGAAGAGGCTTTAAAAAAGCCATCTTCTTATCCCCCAGCCAATGGCTGCAAGAATTAGCACCGTGCCCTGTGGACTAGAAGAAAGTCCGGCGGAGGATTCCGCCCCATCTTACAATGGAATTACGGTCGGTTGCTGGGCTTCATCGGGCTAGTCCCTCCACCTGCTCAAAATAAGAAAACGCTGATATATAAGTACGTGGTAGTATCGAAAGATTAAGAATTTATTTTGTATTCTGACAGGTAATCCATACTTTGTCAATAAGTTTTTAGTTCGCTTAGGTTAAAACAGATTTAACTTGCGTATCCGCTCGACAGCCTCCCCGAGCCGTTCCTCGGAGGTCAAAAGCCCGACCCTGACATAGCCTTCGCCAAATTCACCGAATCCATTACCGGCCGCCACGGCCACATGGGCGTGGGTTAGTAAATGATCGGCAAAACTCTCTGAGGTGAATCCTGCCGGTATTTTAAGCCAGGCAAAAAACGATGCTTCCGGAGCCTTAACCTCCCAGCCGAGGGCACGTAATCCCTCAATGAAAACATTCCTGCGCCCCTCATATACCTTCACCAATTCGGCCACGCACTCTTGCGAATCAAGCAAAGCAGTTGCCGCCGCCTCCTGTATCGCCGGGAAAAGGCTCACATATAGGTGGTCCTGCAAAAGTTCAAGAGCTTCGATGACACTTTTGTTGCCAACGGCGAATCCGACTCTCCAACCAGCCATATTGTACGTTTTCGAAAGTGTATATATTTCGATCCCAACATCCTTCGCTCCCTCTGCCTCGAGAAAGCTAACCGGTTTTTTCCCATCGAAGCCTATGGCTCCATAAGCAAAATCATGGACCACACATATTGAATGCTTTTTGGCATATGATACGGTTTCGGTAAAGAATTCTTTCGTTGCGGATGCACCTGTAGGATTATTCGGATAGTTCAAGAACATCATTTTCGCTTTATCCAGCACATCTTTATGTATAGCTTCGTAATCCGGAAGAAAAGCATTTTCCTCCTTCAACGGCATCCCTTCAATTTCCGCTTTCGCCAGGACGACACCTGAAAGATAATCGGGATAACCGGGATCTGGAACGAGGATCGTATCGCCTGGATTCAATAAACACTGGGGCAATTCGACGAGTCCTGCCTTTCCGCCGAATAGAATGGCTATTTCACTATTCGGATCAAGCTTTACGCCGTATTCCCGTTCGTAGAAGGCAGCTGCCGCATCTTTTAAATATTGATGTCCCCTGAACGGTGAATATTTATGGTTGATCGTTTTTTCAGCTGCAGCCTGTAAACTTTTCACGATATGCACAGGCGTCGGCTGATCGGGATTCCCTTGGCCCAAGTTAATGACATCATGCCCTTGCGCAGTAATTGCATTGACCTTTGCGACCAATGAAGCAAAAAACTGCTTGGGAAGTTGTTGAAGCTGTTTCGATTTTTCGAATTGCAACATTTATTCACCTTCTCTGAAATTTCTTGAAATTCTAGTCACAAATGATATATGTTTATCATAATCTTGTAAAGCATTTTTACCTGTGGAGGTTTTCATAATGAAATGGAAGATGGCTTGCATCCAGATGGATATAGCATTCGGACAGCCTGATCCCAATTATCAGCTGGCCGAACAATGCTGGAAAAAGCCGTGCACGCAGACGCAGATATGGTTATTTTACCAGAGTTATGGGCTACAGGCTATGACTTGACCAGATTGAATGAGATTGGTGATGAAGAGGCAGAAAAGACGATTGAATTTTTCAGGAACTTGGCGCTGAAGCACCAAATCCATATCATAGGCGGCTCCATCGCAAAAAAAAAAAAACACAAAAGGATCTTTAACACGATGGTCATCATCGATAAGAACGGGAAACTCATTAAAGAGTACGATAAGCTTCACTTGTTTCAGTTAATGGATGAACATCATTTCTTGCAGCCAGGCGAAAAGGATGGTTTATTTACCCTTGATGACAAAATATGTGCCGGTTTCATTTGTCATGACATCCGCTTTCCAGAGCGGCAGCGTGCCCACTCCGCTCGAGGGGCAGAAGTTCTGTTCGTAACCGCAGAATGGCCGAAGCCTAGACTCGATCACTGGAGAGCCTTAATGATCAGCCTTGCCTGCCACCGAAAACCAGTCCTATGTTGTAGCCGTGAACCGTTCAGGATCGGCTGTCCATAAGGTATTTGCCGGTCACTCCATGAACATTGATCTTTGGGGGCATATCATAAGTGAAGCAGGAGAGGAAAGCGAACTACTGACAGGCACCTTGGACCTCACCGAAGTATCAAACGCTCGCCACAAAATGCCGGTATTCGAAGATCGCCGTCTTGATTATTATTAATTTGCCATTGACAAACTATTTAAAAGATTGATATTATTTTCCCGAAGATTAAAATTTCAGAAAACATATAAACTCTTATCAAGAGCAGGCTGAGGGATTAAGGCCCTATGAAGCCCAGCAACCGACTGTAATACCATTGTGAAATGGGGCGGATACACCGCCGGATTGCAAAATCCGCAGAGCACGGTGCCAATTCCACCAGAAAACACTTTTCTGGGAGATGAGAGGTCCGAAGCTAATACTTCTGCCTCTTTCTATGGAAAGAGGCTTTTTTATTCTTATTTTTAATGTGGAGGGGAAAGAAATGACTCAAAACCATTCGAATTTTACAAGATTGACTAACGCAACGGCCATTATCCTTGCAAAAAAATTAGGGTTGGTAGATGCCGATGCGAATTTAAGCTGTAAAGAAATTGGTGATGGTAACTTGAATTATGTGTTCCATATTACAGACACGGCCACAAATAAAGGGATAATCATCAAGCAAGCGGTCCCTTATGCCAAAGTGCTTGGCGAAAGCTGGCCGCTGACGTTGAAAAGGGCTGCCATTGAAGCGAATGCCCTTATTCATTTCCGGAGCTATTGTCCCGAATTCGTACCACAAGTCTATTATTCGGATGAGCAGCTAGCCATCACGGTCATGGAAGACTTGTCACACTTGAAAATTGCTAGAAGCGGATTGATTGCGGGCGATTCGTTCCCATTGCTTTCGCAGCATATTGGTGAATATGTTGCGAAGACTTCATTTTACACTTCCGATTATCATTTGGAGCCCTCCGCAAAAAAAGAAGTGGCACGGCAATTCACGAATCCGGAGCTCTGTAAAATCACGGAGGTCTTTATTTTCACCGATCCTTTTTTCGAGGAGCTGCCTGGAGATTTCGAAGTTGAATTAACGGATGCCGCCAAACGGATTTGGCATGATCAAGATGTGATTTTAGAAGTGGCTAAGCTGAAACAAAGCTTCGAAACCGAGCAGGAAGCCTTGCTGCATGGAGATTTACATACAGGAAGTATATTTGCAAGTGAAACCGAAACAAAAGTTATCGACCCTGAATTCGCTTTTTATGGACCAGTCGGTTTTGACCTTGGACAATACACCGCCAATCTCCTCTTTCAGGCGGTCACTCGGAATGGAGCAGGAAAAGAAGAGATATTCAGACAACTCGATGAATTTTGGCGGTCATTTGAAAAAAATTATGCGGAACTATGGAACACCCACAATAAAAGTCCGTTCCGCCATGTGACTGGCTATCTCCCTTATTTACTGACTAAATTCAAACGGGATGCATTCGGTTTTGCCGGATGTGAATTGATTCGAAGAACGATCGGCCTCTCTCATGTCGCAGATTTAAATGTCATGGAAGATAAAGAAACGAAAATCGCGGCCAAAACGGCCACGTTGAAGCTTGGTGCTTTATTGATAAAAAAACGGGAAGAATTGGATGTTCCAGCGGTCATCGAATGGATAAAGCAACAAACGCTGACTTCATCTTCCCTCTAAAA
Organism: Bacillus sp. mrc49; assembly: GCF_002803435.1. Classification (NCBI taxonomy): domain Bacteria; kingdom Bacillati; phylum Bacillota; class Bacilli; order Caryophanales; family Bacillaceae; genus Bacillus; species Bacillus sp. mrc49. The sequence continues at coordinate 18,129 of NZ_PHNG01000778.1, forward strand.
GGAGACCTGCACGTGACGACGATAGCACCTTTACCATATTCGGTACAATGGGACAATACCCATATCACATTATTAAATCAACAAGCCCTTCCTGCCATCACTGAATTCATTAAACTTCATTCGGTTGAGGATGTATATGACAGCATCCTTACATTAAAGGTGCGCGGTGCACCAGCGATCGGACTGACAGCAGCATTCGGGGTGGCACTTGGTGCCCAGCAGGAAGCTGCAACGAATTTAGCGGATTTCAAAAAAAATGTAACGAAACATATCGAAAGGCTCGCCTCTTCCAGGCCTACTGCCGTCAATCTTTTTTGGGCATTAAAGAGAATGAAGAATAAATTGATGGAGGCCCAAAGCATTTCTGCTGCCAAGGAAGCACTTGTTTTCGAGGCTAAAGCCATCTTTGCAGAAGATGAAGAAATGTGCAGGAAAATCGGGGAGCATGGCTTATCGTTATTCGCAAAAGGAGATTCCGTATTGACGCATTGCAACGCGGGTGGAATTGCCACAGCCCGTTATGGCACGGCACTGGCCCCTTTTCATCTAGCTAAAGAGCGGAATTTCCCGCTGAAAGTGTACGCCTGTGAAACCAGACCTGTTCTGCAGGGTGCGCGATTGACCGCTTGGGAACTGATGCAAGCAGGTGTTGACGTCACCTTAATCTCTGATAATATGGCTGCGCATACGATACATCAAAAACGAATCAATGCCATTATAGTAGGGGCCGATCGGATTGCGGCAAATGGGGATACAGCCAATAAAATAGGCACTTTGGGCTTAGCCATCTTAGCCAAGCATTTCGGGATCCCTTTTTATGTGGCCGCTCCATCAAGCACGTTCGACCTTTCTCTTGAATCGGGTGCGTCCATCCCGATTGAAGAACGAGATGGAGCCGAAATCACCTCCATTCAAGGAATCAGGTTCGCACCGGAAAACGTCAACACATTCAATCCAGCCTTTGATGTAACGCCCAATCATTTCATCACTAGCATCATCACCGAGAACGGGATCATTCAACCGGACTTTTCCAATAACATCCCGAATTTCGTGAAGTGACGGTTCTTTCATTCGAGTGGTGACTAAAAAAACGAGCGTGGATTCAAATCCATGCTCGTTTATTAAATAGCTTTTTCATTTATTCTTACGAGGTCTTTTATAAAATAACAAAACCAGTTTGTGGTTTTCGCTACGAAAAGGGCATGCCCCTGCCTACTTTGAAAAGAACTTTTGAAGCGCCCGCTTATTTTTCGTCTCATCCATTTCCAACACCGCCCCAATCTCGGGATATTCTGCATCTTTAAAGCTTCCTTCGACAGGAATCCTCAACGTTTCGACGGTTTCCGGTGCATGAATGACGGCCTTCGGTCCCATTTCCAATATCGTTTTCAGACCTATATCAGTATCCAAATAGGAGAGGCCTTGTTCAATTATGTCAGGAAGGGCTACCACTCCTTCAAAGGAAGAGATTTGGTTGATGAATCCGTTTTTTAATTGAAGCAGCACATCTTGCTGTCTGTCCACCCTTCCAAAATCACTTTCATCGTCATGCCTAAAGCGGACATATTTCAATATTTCCTCACCATGTAACACATTTTTACCAGTGCTTGCTTGGATGCTCATGTCATCAATGATTGTTTGATCGACGTCGACCACCACCCCATCAGGGGCAAGCAAGTCCACCATCTTCACAAATCCCTGAAAATCTATTACAGCTACATGATCGACTTTGACACCAAAGCTATCATGGATGGTTTTCTTAAGCAATTCCTTTCCCCCATAATAATAAGCAGCATTTATCTTATTGTATTGAGGATGAACGCCGGGGATTTTAACATAACTGTCACGCATGATAGAAGCCAGCTTCAGCTTCCCCTGTTCAGGAAAGTATCTGGCAAGCATGATCGCATCGGACCGGGATTTTTTCTCTCCCCTGGAATCAACCCCAATTAACAGAAATGTTTTCTCACCGTCCTGGATCTTTTCATTGGTTAAATTTTTTTCCGTACCTGCGTTTCCATTTTGTTTCGGTAAAGGGGCATAGGTGCATCCTGCCAAAATCAAGACCAATAGATATATGTACAATACCTTCTCTTTCATTACCTCACCTCATCGGAAAATTAATTCTATTTTTACCTTTAAATGGATTATTATGCATACAATTACAAAAGATCTGTCAGCGATTATTTATCCACAGTTGGAGGGCCTATACGTAAAACGTTGCTTTGCACTTCAGCTGAAAGCCGAGGAGGCTCAAAGGAGCACCTGCAGTGCAATGGAACGGACCAAGTACCAATCCTCCAAAATTGAAAGCAATCAGGATTCCACCTTCATGTTCAAGCAAAAGTGGAATGGAACGGAAGGCGCGAGACTCCTGCGGGAAATGCGCGTCTACTTGAGACTACGCAGGCTGAATGCCGAGGAGGCTCAAGGACCGCCCGCGGAAAGAGAGCGCCTGCAGTGCAATGGAACGGACTAAGTACCAATCCTCCAAAATTGAAAGCAATCAGGATTCCATCTTCATGTTCACGCAAAGTGGAATGGAACGGAAGGCGCGAGACTCCTGCGGGAAATGCGCGTCTACTTGAGACTACGCAGGCTGAATGCCGAGGAGGCTCAAGGACCGCCCGCGGAAAGAGAGCACCTGCAGTGCAATGGAACGGACCAAGTACAGTTCACCCAAAACTGGAAGCAAATCCAAGACTATAAAATAAAAAAAAGATGCTGCCTGCAAAATGCAGACAGCATCTTTTTCAAGTTACCCTTTTATTAAAATGTCCTTTGATGGAGACACTTTACTGACAGGCTTCTTATCGTTTACTTGATATCTTTCTTCACTACTTCTACCGCTTTTTTCAATTGTGTATCGTTTTCGAGGATTTTATCCCGGATAACCTCCATCAATTTCACGGTTGTATCATCTTTAATGATCCCAGTTTCTTTGATTTTTTGATCCCTTTGGAATGCTTTGACCGCATTCGCGGTTTCTTCATCAAAGAATCCGTCTATCTTACCTGGATCATGTCCCGCTTCCTTCAGCATCTTTTCTGCTGCCTTCACTTCACTGGAGGAATCCGATTCTTTCAATTCCTTATCCGGCGAAATGTACGGAAGGCTCGCATAATCAGGGAGCTTCACCTCAATATCCGGCTTGATTCCTTTTTTATGAATCCAATTGCCCTCAGGAGTCAGCCATTTAGCTGCCGTGTATTTGAAGTTTGAACCATCATCAAAGTCTTCCGCGGTCTGCACGGTTCCTTTCCCAAACGATTTAACCCCGACCAAAGGAATGTCGGCAGATTCACGGACGGCTGCTGCGACGATTTCCGATGCGCTCGCACTGCCATCATCAATCAACACGACTACCGGGACCTTCTTCAACGTACCATCATTATTTGATTTATATACTTCTTTTTTACCGCTTCGATTCTCAACTTGGAGGACCACTTCCCCATTCGGTATGAACAGGCTTGCCATATCAATCGCTTGGTCAAGCAGGCCTCCTGGGTTTCCTCGTAAATCCAGCACTACACCCTTCATATCCTTCTTGGACATTTCTTTAAGTGAAGATTTCAGCTCTTCCACCGTATGTTCGGAAAAGCTGGTCACTTGGATTTTCGCGACACCATCGTCAAGCATTTCAGCATAAACGGTTTCGATCGGGATCGTGTCACGTTTAATCGTGAATTCGATTGGGTCCGACTCACCTGCTCTTGAGATGGTCAAATTCACTTTCGTTCCCTTTTCGCCCCTGATTTTCAGGACAGCTTCAGAAGAGCTAAGCCCTTTTACGCTCTTGCCATCGACACTCATGACGATATCATTCGGTTTTATCCCCGCTTTTTCTGCTGGAGATCCTTTTATCGGTGAGACGACCATTATGTGACCATCCTGCTCTTGTATTTCGGCACCGATACCTTCAAAGGATGATGAGATGCTTTCATGAAAACTAGAAGCTTCCTTTTCATCCATATAAGCAGAGTATGGATCATCCAGGGATTTAATCATGCCATTGATGGCACCATCAACAAGCTTGTCTTCATCAATGTCCTTATAGTAATTATCCTTTATCGTATCGTATGTAGAAAACAGCTTTTCGAATTCCGAATGTTTATCCGGAGCCAAGGATTCGACTTTTTCATCTCCAAAAGTCAGGGCTATGGTCGTAATCCCTGCGGTTAGAAATATGAGTAAGAAAATCCCCATAATGAACGTAAACTTCTTTATTTTAATGAATTTCCCTGCCTCTTTAGGCTGTTCTTGATTTTCTTCTTCCACTGATGCCTCACCACTTTCATTCATCATGACAAATATAAAACGATTTGTTTCCATTTTATCAGCTTTGAAGCCAATCGAAAAATAATAGTTATCAAAAATAACAATTTAAATTTTATGTATTATCTTATGTCCCTCCGATGTACAGGCAGGGGATATCCTTTCATGCGGGTAGCAAGGAATAAACGCGACCATAGCAAAGCCAGCACATATATACGGCAACATTTATTCCTGGCCACCTGCCGGGGGACCTTCATACTCAATTATCAGTCTTGTATAGCTGCTTCCAGGGCCACCTCGACCATCTCGTTAAATGTTGACTGACGTTCTTCAGACGACGTTTCCTCGCCAGTTAAGATATGGTCGGAAATGGTCAATACCGATAAAGCTTGACGCCCAAACTTAGCTGCAAGGGTATATAAGGCAGCTGACTCCATTTCTATCGCTAATATTTGGTATTTTGCCCATTTTTCCAAATCACTATTATCATTATAAAATTGATCGGCCGTAAACACATTGCCAACCTTCAATTCCAAGCCTTTTGCCGTTCCTGCTTCATATGCCTTCCTTAACAAATCAAAATCAGCCGTCGGGGCAAAGTCGACTCCGCCAAACGTCATACGGTTCATTTGCGAGTCGGTTGAAGCGCTCATTGCAAGAATAACATCCCTGACTTTTACATCTTTTTGGATGGCCCCGGCAGTGCCTACGCGAATCAGCTTCTGGACATTGTAGCTATTCATCAATTCGTTTACATAAATGGAAATCGACGGAACTCCCATACCAGTACCTTGGACAGAAATGCGTTTTCCTTTATAAGTACCTGTATATCCAAACATGTTGCGTACTTCATTGTAAAGCTTGGCTTCCTCTAAAAATGTTTCAGCAATGTATTTTGCACGCAATGGGTCCCCAGGAAGTAAGACCGTTTCTGCAATTTCATTTTCTTTTGCACCAATATGTACGCTCATTTAACTATGTCCTCCTTAACTTGTGGTTGAAATCATATTCAAAAACTACTATACCATATCAACCACAAGTTAGGAAAATTGAACCTTATTCAATTGCCTGAAAAGTTAAAGAGACTTCCAAACAGGATCAAGGCTTGTCGAATCCAGCTCATTCACTGCAAACAAAACGGCGGATGTCCGCCGTCTTTAGAAAGTTTATTAATTAAGGGAAAGGAAGCTGCTGACCGTCTAATGACAGTCTACTCATCGACTTCTTCATCAATTATGCATTTCTCTAGAAGATATTCGAATGTGATGTCAGCAAGATCTTCAACTTCAGCTTCTGTCGGAAGATAGCCCCTTCTGATCAATTCTTGAA
>NZ_PHNG01000779.1:0-39667 GCF_002803435.1 Bacillus sp. mrc49
CCACCACGAGCTGAGTGTACCTTGAAACATAATGATCGTCTGAATGATCCCCATGCTCATTACACCCAGTGTCGGACCGATTAAATAGCCAAACCCCCCGGTTAAAAGGATTCCGCCAATGACACAGGCTGCAATCGCATCCATTTCCATCCCCAATAAATGGAGACCATATCCCGATAACATATATAAGGTAAATACCACGCCGCCCAAAGCCGAGCAAAACCCTGAAAAAACATAGACCAGGATGGTTGTTCGTTTAACAGGCAAGCCCATTAACGCAGCTGATTTGACATTGCCGCCAATGGCATATACATTGCGGCCAAACCTCGTCCATTTGGCGATATAAACTGCAAAAGCCACAACCATGATGGCAACGACCGCCCCTATTGAAATGTAATGATCGCCAATCAAATAGACCTTCGCTTGCGAAATGGCACTATACGTATCATTGGTGATGACGATGCTATCCGTGCTGATGAGGAAGCTTGCACCTCTTGCCAGGAACATCCCCGCTAGTGTGACGATCCAGGGATGGAGATCGAAACGATAAATGAAATAGCCTTGGAAGGCACCGAAGGCGATTCCAATCAGTAACGAAAGGGCCATCACCAGATACCCATTGACGCCTGCTTCCAGCAACGAGGCAGAAACCATGCTGATGAAGGCAACCAAGGCCCCGACGGATAGGTCGATCCCGCCAGTAATGATGACGAAGGCCAGACCGGTAGCTACAATGATTAAGTATGCATTATCAATAAATAGATTCAGAAATACCTGTGTACTAAAAAAGCCCGCAAAGGCAATCGAGCCATATCCGTATAACAAGACGATCAATGCCATTGTAGCAATTATGAATATATGATTCTCTTTAATTCCGAACTTCACATGCTTCATGAGACGGACACCTTCTTTTTGTTAAACTGCAAAAATATGCTTCTGAATTGCTCTGACTGGACTAGACACACAATGATCACCACAAAGGCTTTGACGACCATCACGATTTGGGGATTTATCCCGACCGAATAGATCGTTGTCGAAAGTGTTTGAATGAATAAAGCGCCCACCACCGTTCCGCCAAGGAAATATCTCCCCCCGCGCATCGAGGTACCTCCGATCACTACTGCCAAGATGGCATCGAGCTCAACCCATAACCCTGCGTTATTAGCATCAGCGCTGCTTACATTTGCACTGACAATGATTCCAGCGATCGCTGCACACACTCCGCTAATGGTATAGACGAGAAATATGATTTTCCTTGGTTGAATTCCTGCGAATTTGCTTGCCGTGATGTTATTGCCGATCGATTCTAGGAATAAACCCATCGCCGTTCTTTTCTTCATATATAACATGATCAGTAAAATGGCACCGCCGATGAATATAGAAAATGGCAGTCCCATAAAAAATCCGGAGCCGATATATTTGTAAATTTCATCATCGATCGTTAAAATCTGTCCACCCGTTATCAATTGGGCGATTCCCCTGCCAACCGTCAGGAGTATGAGCGTGGCGACCATCGGCTGTATCTCAAATATGGAAACAAGGACGCCGTTCCACATGCCGCATACGATCCCGACGCCGACGGCTGCAATCAGCGCAACCCAAACGGAGGAAGTTTCCATGATGTAGGCAGCCAAGGCTCCTGAAATGGCCAAAACGGAACCGACCGAAATATCGATCCCTCCCTTTGCAATGACTAAAGTCATGCCTATGGAAATGATCAATAACGGGATGACACGGTTCAAAATGTCGATCAGGCTACCGAATAAATGCCCATTCTTCATTTCAACCGAATAAAACCCAGGAATCAAAAAGAAATTCAGGAGCAGTAGGACCAATAAGGCTACGAGCGGCCAAAATATTTTCGTTTGGGCCAGCCTAAACAGGTATCGATTCAATACTCTCAGCCCCCTTTGCAATCATATCCATGATTTTGGATTCGCTCATTTCATCACCTTGTAATTCACCAATGATGTTTCGGTCACGCAGCACAATGACTCTGTCACAACAGGCTACCACTTCTTCCAATTCCGAGGAGATAAACAAAATCGTGATTCCGGCCGCTGCCAAATCCAATATCAACTTGCGGATTTCCCGTTTTGAGCCAATATCGATTCCCCGTGTCGGTTCATCCAAGATTAATAATTTAGGATTTGTCGCCAACCATCTCGCAAGGATAACCTTCTGCTGATTCCCGCCGCTCAAATTATCGATTTTTTGTTCCATGCTAGGTGTTTTGATTCTTAGCAACTCGATATATTTTTGTGCGATATCCCTTTGTTCCTTCATCGGAATGTACTTGAATAAACCTCGCTTAGCTTGCAATCCTAAAATGATATTCTCGCGAATCGTTAAATCGTTGACGATTCCCTCCAGTTTGCGATCCTCCGGGCAGAAGCTTAGCCCTATATCCACAGCAAGCTTAGGGTTCATCGACCTGATCGTTTCATTATCGACTGACATGATTCCTTCATCCGCTTTTTCTATGCCAAAAATCAATTTGGCTACCTCGGTCCTGCCCGAACCCAACAATCCCGCCAACCCTAGGACTTCACCTCGCCGCAGGCTTAAGTTAAACGGATTTATCGTTCCCTGCCTGCCCAAGCTGCTCGCATCCACAAAGATTTCCTGACCAATATGCCTCTTTTTCTCGTTATCTCGTATAGAATCCTCTCCCCATTCCCTGCCAATCATCTTTGATACAAGCTCTGCCCTGGAGATCGTCTTCGTCTCATATTCACCAATGAGTTCACCATTTCTCAACACCGTGATTCGATCGGTAATTTCAAAGATTTGATCTAAAAAGTGGCTGACAAAAATGATGCCCATCCCCTCATTCTTTAAGCTTCGCATCACCTCGAACAGCTGCTTCACTTCGTTCTTATCCAGACTTGAAGTTGGTTCATCCAAGATCAGCACACCGCTGGAAATATCGACAGCCCTGGCGATTGCCACCATTTGTTGGATCGCCGTGGAATAGGAAGATAAAATCTTTGTTACATCGATGTGAATATTCAAACGTTCCGAGAGTACCTTCTTTGCTCTTCGGTTCATTTCCTTCCAGTCGATTCTCCCTTTCTTCATCGGCTCCCTTCCTATGAAGATATTTTCTGCAACAGAGAGATTCTCACACAAGTTTATCTCCTGATAGACGGTACTGATGCCTAAACGCTGTGCTTCTTCGGGAGACCCAGGTTCTATCTTCTCACCTTCCAGATAGAACGTGCCTCCGTTTTTCTCATGTACGCCTGTCAGCACCTTGATCAATGTCGATTTACCGGCTCCATTCTCCCCCATAAGAGAGTGGATTTCTCCCCGTTGCAAATTGAAATGGACGTTCGATAATGCTTTAACACCCGGAAACGATTTCGTGATCCCTTCAGCCTTCAGTAAAATTGGACCCATCTATAACACCTTCTTTATCACTATTTAATGAACATGTAAATTGTTAAATTAAGTATAAAGTAGCGATAATTTTATGTATTTAAAAAAAAGGGTCTTTTTTTACAAATTTCAGCGAATACATTACATACGCATAAAGAAGAGCCATGGTATGAACTACCACGGCTCCAGCCTCTAGACAAAAGGGATTCCACCCTGTTTTCAAGCAATGAAACGATAAGCGTCACACTCCCGCTTAGGAAATACGGTCCATGGGAAACCATGCAGGTGCATGCCGAGGAGGCTCAAGGACCGCCTCTGGATAAAGGAGTGCCTGCAGTGCAATGAAACGGTCATTCTACAACCATCAAATCGGTGGGAAAATGTAAAATCCATCATGTACAAACCCTTAAAACTGTGACCAATCGGAATTCCACCTTCATGTTCAAGCAAAGTGGAATGAAACGGTCAAAGTACAAATCCTCCAAAACCATTGGCAATCAATAGTGCCTCATCAAAATTTCCTGCTTTGCTTCCTCTTTCGTAAAGGTTTTTTCCGAAGTAATGATTTTCATCGGGATTTCTTTCCCCGCTTTAAGGTCTTTAACCGATTTCATGAGTTGGGGACCCAATAATGGATTGCATTCCACCGAGAAATTCAGCTTGCCTATACTCAATGCAGTCAATGCCTTTTTGGTTGCATCAATGGAAATGATCTTAATATCTTTCCCGGGCCGCAAACCATACTCATCAATGGCTTCAATCGCACCAATCGCCATATCATCATTATGTGCGTACACGACATCGATGTCCCGGCCATAGCGGGCCAAGGCGGCGGCCATCATTTCCTTCCCCTTTTGATACGTAAAATCACCTATTAATGAATCCAGGATCCGATAGGAATGATGGTCATGCAGAACTTCTTCGAACCCTTCCTTTCGGCCGATGGAAGGAGCGGCATTGCTCGTCCCCTCCAATTCAATGATGTTCACCTCTTTTCCCGGTGTCTTCCTCCCATTGACTAGCCAACGGGCAGCCCTGCGTCCTTCCTCAACAAAATCCGAACCGATAAAGGAAGTCCATAAGGAGGAATCCCTCACCTCAATCTCTCGATCAGAGAGGATGACGGGAATTCCGGCATCCTTTGCTTCTTGAAGCACTTCATCCCAGCCATGTTCGACCTTCGGGGAAAAGGCGATGACATCTACCCCTTGCTTGATAAATCCCCTTATTATCTCCACTTGCTTTTCTTGATCATTATTGGCATTCTTCAGTTTCAGGTTTACCCCTTCGTCTTTTGCTGCCGCAATGATCGAACTCGTATTGGCCGCCCTAAAACCGCTTTCCTTACCGACTTGCGCAAATCCCAATGTGACTTTTACATCCTTATCTTCCTGAAGGTTAGTGGATAGATCCCGTTGTTGTAGATATTCATTTACGTTCTTCGGTGTCACTTGATGGTTCCTGACTATTATTTTTTTCGGGATTTCCGCTTCTTGATTCAAAATTTCAATCGCATACTGAATGGCTTCTTTTCCACCGGTCGGGGTAATGAATGTCGTATCGACCTTTTTGTCCTTTACTAATTGCAATCCACCGTCCGGCTTGTTCACCCCATCGCTGCCGATGATGTAAACTCCTTTCAGATGCAAAGCTTCGAGGGCTTTGCGGGCCCCTAAAGCCATTGCATCATTGTACGCATAAATCAGGTCAGGCAGATCGTGGCGATAGCGCAATAGCTCCTTCAGCTTGTCCTCGGCCTTATCTCTTTGCCAGTTCGCAACAAGTGAATCGGTTATCTTATAAGCCGAGTTTTCACTTATTTTCTCCCGGAAACCCTCACTTCTTTCCTCCACTTGCAAGGCACTCGCGACACCTTGCAGTTCAATGATGTCCCCGCCCTTATCGCCTAGCAATTGCATGGCAGCCTCTGCAGCCATCTCGCCTATGAAATGGTGGTCCGAACCGATATAAAGGGTATAATTGTACCCTTCGACTCCCCTTCCCAGGACAATGACAGGTATTTCCTCATACACCTTCGATATGACAGGCGTCAAGGCAGCCGTATTATCGACGGATACGATCAACAGATCGATTCCATAGGACTTCAATGTTTCGATTTCCTCTATCTGTTGCGCCGAGCTATGCGCCGCATCCGTATAAATCACTCTTATATTGTGATGTTTCGCAGCTTCTTCCGTTAACTCCTCATACATCAGCACTTGCCATGGTTCAAGAAGGTTTGGCTGTGAGACACCAATGACATAGTCTACTTCCTTCTCTTCCTTTGCCTCCTTCTCGGTATTCTTGTAATGAAGCAATAATGGGAGTAAGCAACAGACGCTTAATCCAATCATTATATTTGTATATATCCTTTTTTTAGTCATTACTCTTTACTCCACTCTTATAAACCATCGGTGAAATGCCGATCACCTTCTTGAAGGCACTGCAAAAGTAATGCTGAGTACTATACCCGACCATATCAGCCACTTCATAGATTTTTAGATAAGGGTCCTTTATCAGCAGTAGGGCTTTATTTATTCGTACCTTCGTCAGATAGTGAATGAACGAAACCCCTAATTCATTTTTAATTTGCTTGCTTAAATACGTAGGGCTCACCTGTACAATGGCAGCCACTTCTTTCAATGAAATCGAATGCTCGTCATAGTGTTGATCGATATAATTTTTAGCCAATAAAACCATTGGCGATAAACTTTTAGAGGATTTTATCTCTGTAATTAACTGGGTATATTGCTTTGGAAAAGCTAGGAGATCATGAAACATGTTCTCTGCACAAACAATCCCCTTGCCCAAGAATTTTTCGGCATATTCTTTTATTTCCCTGTTCTGTGTGAGCAGCTGTTCCATATTAACGCCTGGGATAAGTACGACAATATTGCCTGAATGGTCTTCAAAAAGCTCAACGTTTGGATACGCATTCAAAATATGCTTGATGATATTCTTCAATGAAAAGTTTATTAAACTATCACTCCAATACCGCTCCGCTCCACCGTCATCGATTCCTCTGACTACCTTGAAAACCGACATCCCTATATGGCCTTCAAGCTTCAGCTCCAGTAGCTGGCACTGTTCATGGACTTCTTCTTCGGTAAATGAACCTGAGCACCAGTTTTGCAGGAATTTTTCTTTAAGCAGTGGTTTATTTCCCTCCAGCTGCTGCGCAAGCCGCTTACTTCTGCTGTTTTTTTCGAGATGTTCCGTAGCCCTTTTCACCGTTTTTATTAGTTCATCCTTGTTAACAGGCTTTATTATATAGTCAAATGCACCCATCTTGATCGCCTGTTGTGCATAGCCAAAATCATCATAGCCCGATATGACGATAAAAATGGCGTCTGGAAGGTTTTTTCGCAATTGCTCCATCAGTTCCAATCCATTTAGAAACGGCATATTAATATCAATGAATAAAATATCCGGCTTCAATTCGATGGCCATGTCCAATGCCATTTCCCCATCTTCCGCTTCTCCTATTACGTGAACGGAGTAATCCTCCCAGTCAGCTGCGAACCTGAGTCCTTTCCTTATCGTTGTTTCATCTTCGGCAATTAATAACTCCCACATCATAAAACCTCCACGACAGCCCATAAATTTTGTAAGCGCTTTATTTATTGATTATAGGAAGTATCGCTATCACTGTTGTCCCCGTTCCATATTCACTGAATACTTGTAGTCCATATTGCGATCCATAAGACAACATGATTCTTTCATTTACATTAAATAAGCCATAACCTTTATGGTCACCACTCATATTCTTCAAAGCATGATTCAATTTTTTCAAGGGCTCCGCCTCAATTCCTACTCCTGTATCCCTAACGGCAAATAAAAGCTGATCGTTCTTTTTACATATGCTGATCGATATTTTTCCTTTTCCTCTTTTGTTCCTTATTCCGTGATAGATCGCATTCTCGACCAAAGGCTGTAAAATAAGCTTCAGCACTTGGTTACTTTTTACCGTTTCATCCACATCCAATTGATATTCTATTTTGGATTCATAGCGGGTCATCTGTATGGTAAGGTAACTGACTATATGCTCGACCTCTTCTTCAACCGTTATGAATTCATTTCCCTTATTCAAGCCAATTCTGAATAAGGTTGTCAGTGCATTGACCATTTCTATGATTTTATCGGCTTTATACTCGCTTGCCATCCATTGGATGGTGTCTAATGTATTGTATAAGAAATGCGGCTTGATTTGCGCTTGCAATATTTTAAGCTCTGCTTCCCTTTTACTTTTTTGTTCCTTATAGACAAGATCGATGAGCTCCTCCACTTCCTGGATCATTTTATTATAGCTGTTGCCCAACTGACCAATTTCATCGTCATACTTCGAGTGAAAACGGAGGTCGAATCGTCTTTCCTCCACATTCCCCATTAATGTCTTGAGTTTTGTTAATGGCTTCGTTATCGTATTGGCAAAGAATAAAGACACGATCAAACTGATGATTAAAGTGATGATGGCGATGATCAAAGTGAGTCCTTGAACTTTGGATACGACCTTGGTCGTTTCATTAATCGAAAACACTCCGACAATCTTCCAACCGATATCAGGAACCGTATTGTAAATGATTTGGAACTTGTCATGCTCAATCTCTTTTTCGATCGGCGGCGATTCATCGTTCGCCAGCCAGCTTGGATGGATGCGGTAAACCGTCGAGTTAACCGGTGAATAAACCACTTTGCTTTCTTTATCCATGATGAAAATGAAGCCGCTTTTACCAAGCTTGATCGATTCTATCACGCTTTTTATGAAATCGAATTTAAGGTCAATTAAAATGACGCCCTCAACTTCCTTGGTTGTCGGGTTTTCAATGGCTTTGACCAGTGATAGCACATTATTGACTTGATAATCCGAGGTGTTAGTAAGATTCCTGCCGATCGGCTTTGAAATCAACTGGATCTTTCCTGGTGTTTGTATCGCCTTTTTATACCAAGATTCCTTCGTAAGCGGATCTCTGGAAATCCTCGTCATCTCATTACTGATCAGCTGATCGTACCGATTCACTAGAATGATTCCTGCAATTTCCTGATGCCTGTCTTTATAGATTTGGATTTTTTCCTTCGCTTTTTGCTCTATCTTTTCAGCTGGGTTTTTTTGTTCCATAAATTGTCCAACGGATTCTTCGTTCGCTAAGTAATACATAATATTATCATTCTCTTGAATTAGTACTTTAATGTGGTTCCATACTTGGTCAATCATCTGATCTGTGTGCCTGTTCGCTTCCTTTTCAATGGATTTCTTGTATATTTCCCCGCCAAAAAAACTCAGGGTCATGATACACAAGATGATGATGATAAAAAAATAGAAAAATAGTTTAAATCGGATACTGCTGTTATTGAAATGTGTTAGCAATTTAAACGCAATAGTGAACTCTCCCTCTCCCTTTTCTTGGGTCATGGTTATATTATTACCAATGTGTTGCTCATTTTCAATAAAATTCATAATAATCAAAAAATAAATTTCCAACGGTTGATTCCATAGAAAAATCGAAATTGTTAAGGAACAATTCCGATTTTTCCGCTTACTATTAGTATTGACGTGATGATAAAGCTTCCTCTGCCGCTTCTTTCCCAACAAACACATCTTCATCCGTTTTGATCCATCTTTCGATTTCTTTTCCAGCTTTTAAATCTTTCGCTGCTTGAGCAAGCTGAGGTCCCAATAATGGATTACATTCGACTATAATATTTGACTTACCTGCGATGACCGCTTCGAAAATATCTTTAATGCCATCCACCGATACCACTTTGATATCTTTACCTGGCTTTAATCCATATTCTTCGATCGCTTGTATCGCCCCTAATGCCATATCATCATTATGAGCGTAAACCGCATCGATATTATCGCCATCCGATTTCAAAAATGCTTCCATTACTTCCTTGCCCTTCGTACGTGTAAAATCACCTGTTTGTGATTTAATGATCTTATAATTGGCATTCGCTTTGATTTCCTTGGCGAATCCAGCCATGCGATCGTTTGCCGCACTAGCTCCGACCGTTCCCTGGAGCTCTACAATATTCACCTTCGAATCCTTGCCCATCAAATTGATCAACTCTTTGGCAGCGTTTTCACCTTCTGTAATGAAATCGGAACCGATAAAGCTTGTATAAAGTGATTCATCCTTAACTTTAATTCCACGATCTAACAAGATGACTGGGATACCAGCATTTTTAGCTTCCTTAAGAACCGTTTCCCAGCCGGACTCAACAACGGGAGCCAATGCGATCAAATCCACTTTTTGAGCAATAAAGCTTCTAAGGGCTTTGATTTGATTTTCTTGTTTTTGCTGAGCATCCGAGAACTTCAATTCAAATTGGGGGTCATTGCCCAACGTTTTTTTAATGGAGTCGGTTTCCGCTGTTCGCCAGCCGCTTTCAGCACCAATTTGCGAGAAACCTACAACGATTTTATCTCCCTTGCCTTTCGAAGTGCCACTGCTTGAGCCGGATGATTCGCTATTGCACCCTGCCAACAAAAAGATTGCCAACATTGAAGCAATTAACAGCACCCAACCCTTCTTTGCTTTACCCATTTCTTTTCCCCCTTAAAGTTATTCCACATTAGATTACAGCTTAAAAAGAAGAAAGTATTTATAATAAAACAGGATTATTTATAATTTTTAGTTTTTTTAACATGTATTTCATATGTGATGAAAAATGTCAGGATAACCAGAGCCCATCAAATGAGGGCAATAAAGAAATGGAGCTTTCTTTCTTCCAGATTCGCTTTCAAAAGAAGATTTGCTTTATCCCTTAACGATCTTTATGATTTCATTACATGTTGTGCACATGATCAACGTAGGTCCACTTAACTGTTTGATTGTCGACAGCTGTTGATGCTCACATTTTTTTATGGTGATCCCCCCATTCTTAAAAATTGGAGTCAACTGGTTTAAAGCCATCCGGAGTCCGGTTACAGTTGACTACCATAAGATTACAAAATAGGTCCGGAATAGTATTTACAATAAACCGCCATTATTTATGAATTTCCATGCTTGATTTAGAATTGGACCATCACCATTCTGGCATTATTCTGCAACTGTTCGTCTTGGCTGGACTCACATGATGTGATCCTGCCGAACTTGATATGTTGATAAAAAAACTCGCCTTTCCAAGATTGGAAAAGCGAGTTTTTTTAATATCGTGGACGGTTCCATCTTTTTATCACCCGTAACATGAGGACAATGAAGAAAACCATGATCAAAAGGAGTATGAACGGCAATATCGTTGTAAGAACGGTGACCCACTCGCTTACATCAGTATCTGGCGGTATCACGACAATTTGTTCTATATTATGTTCGTCTGCAGCTCGATTGATTGTATCCAGCGCGAACTCACTGTTCGGGACAATTACGTTAAAAGATTGATCCTTTCCATCAGCTTTCAGGCGCCCGCTTATTTCATACACACTTTTTTTCGGCTCCAATTTCAAAGATGACACATTTCCAGCCTCTAATGTTGAATAAAATTCAGCGTCGGTCAATGTCTCTTTCTTCTCGCCATGCTCGTAATGGGTAAAACCAAAACCAGCAGCCAACAACACCGCCAAAATAATTACATAAAAAAACTTAGTTCGGAAAATTGCCTTCATCTAATACCTTCTCCCATGTTAAAACAAACTAAAGGTAATAGTATCATATATAGTTAATTATTAACAATTAAACCAATACAATAAGATTGGGACAGCCCGAAGTGAAAACTGGGGTTAACGTGCATAATGCCATTTCATCCCCTCTACATGGGAATAGAGATAGAATTTCGATTGCCTATAATTTTCATGTTTTATACATCGATCGTTTCATTCCACTCAGCTTAAACATTTAGAAAAAACCATTTAGCGCATAATTTTTGAGATTTGTACTTTAGTAGGCCAACACGAACTGGACAGCTTTCTTAAGGGTGTTGGTTTATTTAATAGTTCTTTAATTAAATCGGATAATGATTCGAAAGGAGGGTAATGGAGCTTAAAAAGGATGCCACCTGCAATATTCAGACAGCATCTCCTTTTTCATGTCTTATATAAGGCGTACATGTTCAGTGAAGGGGTGTTGTTCGTTTTGGTTTATTCTTGATTGAATCCACTTTCATCCATGTAGAATATTTCCCAAAGATGTCCGTCAAGATCCCTGAAGCTCCAACCGTACATGAATCCATGATCGATTGCTTCATTATAGGGCTGTGCGCCGGCATTCAATGCCCTATTGACGACTTCGTCGACTTCTTGCTTACTATTTACCGATAGGGCGACAATCGCTTCCGCACTCGTTTCCGAATTCGGGATTTCCATCTTCGTAAACGTCTTGAAATAATCCTCAACCAATAGCATGACGTAAATCGATTCACTGATAACCATGCACGTTGCGTTTTCATTGGTCATTTGCTCGTTAAAGGCAAAGCCCACCTTAGTGAAGAATTGTATCGAAGCATCCAAATCTTTAACAGGCAGGTTAACGAATATCTTTTCTGCTTGAACTCTCATCCTATTCACCCTCGCTTGATTTATTTGTTCACTCACCTACTATTCGCTGTTTTTTTCGAATATCCTGCTGGCAGCAATGATAGCGATCCAAGTCAAAATATGAACCAGTTCATTAACCATCTTAAATCTTTAATAAGCTATAGACATTGAGCGAATTCAGCGTGCGTATTCCTGAAAGGTCTATCGTGCTGGGTGGATAAATAAAGTTCTTTATCATAAAAACATCCTTTGCAATAATCGCTGCAAAGGATGTTTTTGCGGGTTTACACTTTAGTAAACACTTAATTTTTTACTTTAAATAAACTTTCATAATCTCCGTTTCGTTAATGATTGCTTCGCTGTTAGCTGTTTTTTCCACTTTTTCAACAAGCTCACCATTCGTGATGACGATCGGAGTGATAATGCTTGGTGCATTCGATTTAAGGAATTCGATATCGAATGTAACAAGCTTGTCCCCGGCTTTTACACGCTGCCCTTCTGCGACATGGACTTCGAATCCTTCACCTTTAAGGTTCACCGTTTCTAGCCCGATATGCATCAGCAATTCAATCCCATTTTTTGTCTTAAGTCCTATTGCATGCTTCGTATGAAAAACCTGGACCACTTCTGCATCTATCGGAGCCACGACAAGGCCCTCCTCAGGTAGAATCGCGATCCCATCTCCCATTAGCTTCCCGGAGAACACCGGATCTGGAACATCCTCCATCTTTATAACTTGTCCGTTTATCGGTGCAAGCAATTGCTCCACACTATCTTTTTTTCCGAATAATTTCTTGAACATAATAGACCCCTTCCTCTTTCCAGTCGAATTTATCAAGACAAAAAGTCTTCATCTCTTGCCCTATTAATAAACCTTTGTTTCCTTATCTATTTTTTCCAACTTCATGAAATCGAACGCTGCTTCATACCCTTTGCCTTGCGGGCTGCAGGCATAAAGGCCGACTTTCATCTTCCTTGCCTCTTCAACGAGATGGGTCATCCTTATTTGGCTCCACGAAGTGCCATCCAATGAATAATCAACATAAAAGTCGTTGTCCCTTCTCGTGATGCGATAAAATAGCGGAGCCCCGTCTTCTGAAATTTCCTGGCTTGACCAATCAGAATACCCTTGATTTGTCGCAACCACACCTAATTTACTTTGGCCATCAGGGATATATTCAACCGACGTCTTTAGCCATGTCTCGCTTGAGAAGCGCACCATCAAGCCCGCTTGGTCATATCTATTGACTGGATTGGATTTCACTTTCGTCGTTAAACGAAAATCCCCGTTTACCTCATGGTATAAAAAATGCCCATTATCCGCTTGAAAGCCATAATGAGTTTTTTGCCAAAAATCGGTTTGATTATCCGTTTTAATGACTAAAATCGAATCCTCCGCATTAATACTCCATGCTTTCGGCTCGGAGTGCCAAGTTAATTTCGTTCCGAATCCAGAAGCATTGTTAAACTCCTCCATTAATATAGCAGTTATGATCGTTGCCACCTTTCTAAAAATTGATGCATGCACGCAGGACTTTCGCCAACAAAATCATTAATATTTTGTTAATTCCGATAATACAAGCTTATCATAAATCGACCACGTTTGAGAATTATCAGGTTCCGGAGCGCAGGGCAAGCAGAAGGCGATCAAATTCTACACACATTCCCGCACAAGAAAAAGCGATTCTTCATAAGGAAAAACCGCCCCTTTTTTACCCGATTCGAAAATGGCGCTGAATGAACTTATTTCTTTTTCGCTTTGGCTTCGGCTTTTTTAATATTCTCCTCCACCCTGAATGTAACGATCTCACTTATTACATCATAAGGAATCGGCTTGTTGAGCGGAAACTGAACGGCCCCTTTCGATCGTTTATAGTCCGATAAAGCATCTTCAAAGGCCGAGATCCCGCTCGGTGTCGGATAGAATCCGATATGGTTTTTATAAGCCGCGAAATGGACCAGGTTGCCATGTATGGCAAACGTGGGCATTTGATAACTAATCTTTTCACTAGCTTCCGGTGCCGCAGCTTTTATCACGTTCCTTACCGTTTTCAAAATCTCCTGTACCTCTTCGGGAAATTGCAAGATATATTCATCAATTGTATGAAAAGTTTTGGCTCCTTCCATGATTTCTCCTTTCGTCGTTCAATTTGTCGTTATTCTATATTATAGCAATTTTTCGGATCCTTTATTTCTGTTTCTCAAGTAGTGCGTTGTGGTTGATTCCCCAAGGTTTGAGCTCGGTCCAAATCTCCCAGCGTTTGAGTTTGTAATTGCACTTGTCTTTCATTTCCCTGATTTTGCAACCGTTCCAGATTCCTCTTTCTCATTCAACACATACATAATTTCAGGCATCGCTGTCCATCTTAAGGAAGTATGCTAAAAAATATGGGAGGTAATACTTTTGCAAAATCAGCCTAATATGTCCAATACCCAACAGCCACAAGGCATGGTGCCGAACATGAACCATGGTGGTCATGAATTGTTTGATGCTCACGAGGTCCTTTCAGGATTCATAAATGTATTAGATCAGTACCAACTCTTTGACCAGCACATTAAAGATCAAGAGCTGAAAGCGATCCTTCACCATCAGTATACATTCGTAACAGATGTATATAACATTGCTGTAGAAGCTTTCACGACAGGAAAAAAACCATCGCATGTATCCCAGCCTTACGAAATGCACCAAAATAATGCCGTCACGTATGGCCTCACGCCTTCTCAGCCTAAAAAACCGAATCAATCTGTAAACGAGATGAATGAACAAGGCGTTTCCGGTCACATGCTGGGACTTATCAAATCAACGGGGTCCCTGCTTGCCATGACTGCTGTCGAAATCACCAACCCTGTGCTTAGAAGGGTCATCGCTGACAGTGTACCTAACTTTGTTGAAATGGCCTATGAAATTTTCCTTTATCAAAACAAACATCGCTATTATCAAGTGCCGCAATTAGCGCCACAGGATATGACACAAATGATAAAAGGCTTTGCTCCTGCCGCGAAAAATATCATCAATTAATAAAAATCCCAGTTTTTCGCTTGATACAAGCGAAAAACTGGGCTTTCATCGAGTAAAACCAATTCATGATCCATTCCGTACGGGTAACCCCTTCTCCGCAAATGCACGCTTAAACTGCTCCACCGCTTTCGGCCCCATCCCATGCAGCTTGAGAATTTCTGCCTCGCTCAGCTTGGTGAACTGTTCCAGCTGTACATACCCAGCCCCTGCTACTGCCCGCTGTACAGGCTTCGCCAATTCCGGCGGCAGTTCTGTGTCTTTATTCATTGCTCATCCTCCCTATGAAATCAATTTCGTTATATTTCGTTCACCGCTGTTTTAAATAGAATGTCTTTGATTTAAAACATGGAGTTTGTTGTGGTAAGGCTCAGCTTTTGATTTTTATGAATTCCGCAAACCCGTTCATGACACTTTCTAGAAGCTTTATCGACCTTGAAGTATGAAAAGGCTCGATATCCAATGAATGATTAGCATCAGGGGATTGATTCATGCTGATGTTCGTTTTAGTTTTGATCCTTTGAATTTTTTCTGGAATATAGTGAGGATCTTTTTCCCCAATCACTAGATGAATGGGATGATTGCTACTCATTACCCCTTCAAAAACCGGGTCGAACTTCAGTAGCGGAGTAAGCAAAATCATTTTGGAATCGATATGCCGCTCGTCTTTCATAAAGCCATTAATGAGGGGGATGGTACCAAGTGATTTACCTAAAAACATAGTTTCTTGATATTCTTTTTTTTGAGATACCTTCGCAATGACCGGAGAGCAATCCCCAACCATAACTTTAGTGATAGCCACCAATGGCTGCTTGATTATATCCTGCTCGTAAGAATAATGAATATGTACGACATCAAACCGATTTTGAAGAAGAGTCATTGTCGAATAATAAAATAATGGCTTGTCATACGTGTAACCAGCACCCGAAAACATAAAACAAACAGCGGGACCTCCGTTTTCAATATGGGTGTATGTCACATCTTTTTCGAACCCCTTTATTTTCCCTAAATTAACCTCCATATATAGGCCCCCATTCCAGCATTCACCCTATATATTCATCAGCTTCCTGCTGCATCCCTGCTTGGTTGTCATGATTTAATGGTTTCGTTTCTCTTAGATAATACGTATAATTTAGTTGTTGTCCTATTTTTTGGAAAAATAACATTCCAACCCTTAAAGGAGAGTGTGTAATGAAAATCAAATCGTTATGTTTCATTCTTGTCCTGCTGGTCGCTGGTTCTGTGAGCACGGTTCATGCTAGTGCAAACGGTCATAAGGTGAAGGAACTGCAGATTGGGGAATTCTTCGGCGGTGTGGATGGCACGATGATCATCCAAAATGTAAAAACGGATAAAGAATATATGTATAATAAGAAAAGAAGTAACGTTCGTTATACTCCGGAGTCGTCGTTTAAAGTGGCGAATGCTTTGATCGGCCTGCAGACAAAGGCCGTAAGCGATGAATATGAAGTGAAGCGGTGGGATGGGGTGATCCGGGAGTTCGAAGATTGGAATAGGGACCATTCGCTTGCTTCAGGCATGAGGTATTCCGTGATCTGGTTTTATCAAGAAATGGCCCGCGACATAGGCGCACAAAACATGCAGCAATATGTGAACATGCTCGATTACGGCAATCATGATATATCCGGCGGAATCGATCATTTCTGGCTGGACAGCAGCCTGAACATATCTGCCAAGGAACAGGTCCAATTTATCGAAAAACTGGTGAAAGAAAAACTGCCCATCGATAAGCAGCATATGAGAACGGTAAAGAGAATCATGATCAATGAAGAAGCTGATGATTATGTCCTTCATGGAAAAACAGGTACGCGCCTCTCTGATATGGGATTGGGCTGGTATGTCGGTTACATCGAAACGGACAAAGGGACATGGGCTTTTGCCACGAACTTGGACGGCAGCGGAAGCACGGCAAAGGCGATTACTCTGGAAGCTCTGAAAAAGTTGGAAATCATTAAGGAATGACTAATCACGCATGCCCCCTTTTCCGGGCATGCGTTTTGCGACATTCCAATATTTTTCAAATAAAGGTTTCATTTGACGCAAAGGGAGGTACTTATTACCTATAATTATAAAAAGGAACGGGGATACAGCCATGATGAATAAACAAGAAGTAATTAAACACATATTAAACGGAGATCGACTTTACTTTACAAAGCTTTACAACAAATATGAAAACATGTTAAAAAATACTGCCCTGAAACTGACGGGTTCTGAAATCAATGCCGAGAATCTTTTATTCATTACCTTCAAGAAATTATGGGAATCGCCTCATTCGTTTGAAGCTTCCAATGATCGAATGATTTCCACCTATCTCATGAAACAGGTCGTATACAATCATCTATATGCCAAGCGAAAGCGAGATAAGCCAAAAGAAAACATCCAAGCTATCCGTACTTCCGAGTTCCTTTAATCAGCTTATATTGTGAAATACAACCGATTTTTTCTTTTCTTCGTTTGTTTTAAAAGAATGGCTGCCAAGAAGCCTCCTTATCCGCATCATAGAATATCCTCCATCTTTTATACTTCCGGAAGATCCAGTTTCCCCCTATCATCCAAGCCTGCCAGACATTCATTTTCCATTCAATGCCTTAGTTAGCTCCGCTGCCGCAAGCAACACTTCCTTCGCATTTCCCTCACTGTTCACATGATTCCTCGAATGCAAAAGGATGGGCCTTACGGATTCGACTGAACGGCCGAATTCGTACATCCATTCATATCTCGGAACCATCCAAGTGTGGAAATGGTGCGTCGTATCTTCATTATAAAAATAATACACATACTCTATGTTCAATACGGTTCTTTGAGCCTTCCTGATTTTAGTCAATAGATTGATATAATCGATTTTTTCTTCTTCAGTCAGCTCATCCAGACACTTAATATGGCGTTTTGATGCTAAAATGATCAACCCTTTGATCGGGTATGCTACATCCTGGTGGGCATGGAAATATTCCGTTTCAATGATGGTACCGCCTTCCGGCTCGACTAAGCCGCTTGTTACGGCACAGCTCAAACAGTCCACCTCGATATTTTTCCCATTCGACGTTAAAATCCCCATGGAAACGCTCCCTTCTTGCTCAATTTCAAGACATTCAACCGAATGGCCCGCTGATGATGCCTTTTTCCTGAAACTACACTTGTTATCCGGCGGGTCTTCATCAACACCACACTGTGAACTCGCGTGATAGGCCAAAGCCTTACAACACTGTTTTTTCGATTGCCTTGCCTCCACTCTACGATATAGATTTCCCGAGATTTATTCCACCGTTTTTTTTGCTTGTTTGCCAAAATAGGGATAATATAGCATCAAGCAAAACGGCCTCTAATGCAGATTCGTTCGTTTGGTTCGCAGGTGGATGCTCATGAATACGATCGATCCTGCCCAAATGGCTAAAAGAATCGGCAGGCCGCCTCGAAATTCACCACCAAGGATCATTAAGCAAATGAATGGGATGAATACAAACGAACGTCCAGTTCAGAAGACGGCAGCTGGAGAGTTTTCATTTTTCTAATCAGGGAATAAGTTACAATAAAGGCGATTTTGAAAAAGAAAAGGAGCAAAACGATGGAGAAGAAACTAGCGATCGTAACGGGAGCCAATTCAGGAATGGGCTTGGCAACCGTGATAGCCCTTGCCAAGAAAAACCTGCACGTCATCATGCTATGCCGGAATGAAGAGAAGGGGAAAAGAGCGCTTGAATTGGCCAAGGAGGAAAGCCAGTCCAGCAGCATCGAATTAATGATAGGTGATTTAGCATCCATCGAAAGCATTCACCACTTTGCAGAGACGTTTAAGGCAAATCATGATTCTCTTGATCTATTGATTAACAATGCAGGTGTCGTCACCTTAAAACGGCAGGAAACGAAGGATGGGTTCGAATCGATGTTAGGAGTGAATCACCTCGGCCATTTTTTGCTGACCAATTTGCTGATTGATGAATTAAAGCGGTCTGGAGATGGGCGGATTGTCATCGTTTCTTCAGGAGCACATAAATGGGGGACATTCGATTTTGACGATCCTTATTTTCACAAAGGCTTCAATGTCGTTAAAGGATATGGGCGTTCCAAGCTGGCCAATGTTTGGTTCATGAAAGGATTGGCCAAAAGACTGGCAGGTACATCCGTCACCGTAAACGCCTTGCATCCCGGGGCGGTTGCAACGAATATAGGCGTTGATCGGGACACCGGATTCGGCAAGCGATTCATCAAGCTATTGGTCCCCTTTTTCAGAACCCCTGAAAGAGGTGCACAAACAGCTGTATTTCTCGCAACAAGCGACCGCGTCCAGGAAATTTCCGGCTCTTATTTTTATGATGAAAAAGAAGCCCCGCTTTCAAAGCTAGCCCAGGATGAGAAGCTTGTCGAGCGGTTCTGGCATTGGAGCGAACAACAAGTGGGCTTGGATTGAAATAAAATGGTCATGACCACCCTGATTCAAGGGGTGGTTGCCTCGGAAAATCTTCTAAATCACCTCCGTTTCATTTTCTGATGAAGATCCATTATCCACTGCAATCCGAATGCAGCAATCTAAAAAATAAGAATGGCTCATTATTTCCAATGGGCCGACTCCGTAGCAGACATATCTTTGAAAAGCTTCATGCAATCTCCCTTCCCCTTTTTTTCCAAGTTTGATAGTAGCCTTATAAATGGTTAGATGAAGTGATCGATATAATAAAAAAACACTACTATCAACAATAGATTAGCAAGCGTTAACATATATTCCTTGTTTTTCAGGTATATTGCGAAATGGCCCATATAAACACCTTCATGAGCTGTGAATCTTGTGAATCTTCTATGGCAAAAGGTATCATGCACAAATAAATGACTAAAATGCTCAATCTTCCCCAACGATCGATATTCTTCCCAGACGTTTCCGATATTTTTTTCTTTTCCACTCCATTTATGGATAACGAACATTAAACTTATTAAATCCTCGAACATCCAGATTATTTTCATCAAAAAAACCTCCCTCCCGGAATCGAATATCGTTTATAGGCCCCACATCATTGGAATGGATGTGCTAGCAGCTGCTTATTCTAAATCGCTCCTTCATCGCTCCGTCACTTTTTAAAATCAAAGGGGCTAAGGTACTCGAAATAGTAAAATAGCTAAAGTTCCCTCATAAACATTCACGAGTTTTTATTCCCTTGGTTTGTCTCGGTAGTTTATCCATTGATCTGTATTGCTTTCTATTATTTTTAGTTAATTAGCACAATTAATAGACTGAAATTTCACAATTGTTCTAATGACTAATAATTCAATATTTTATATACTTTTTACATGTTATTTTTCCTGACACAAAATAGTTAATTAGTCTCACAATAAAAGGAGTTGATTGTATATTGTCTGCACATTTAGAAAAACACGTTCTAGAAGAGGGGGGCATCCGCCACCATGCTGTGGATGTCGATGAATCATTACTGCCTAAAACTGAGGAAGGCAGGACGGTCGGTCCAATTTCCTACACTTTCATGTGGATTGGAGATGGTGTCAATTTAGGCAATATGACACTTGGGGCGAGCTTGGTCGTAGCCGGAACCGCTACGTTAAACATCGTTCAGACATTTACAGCAGCGGCCATCGCCATTGCAATCATCTCCACCATATTTGCTTTAAATGATCGAATTGGATACAGAACGGGAATTCCTTATGTTGTACAGCTCAGGATGTCTTTCGGGATGAAGGGCGCGATCCTCTCATCACTTTTGCGCGGCATACCTGCCATCATTTGGTACGGTTTCCAAAGTTGGATCGGCGGTACCGCCTTAAATGAAATCGTCAAGATCATGACAGGCAGCGCTTTTGATAATGTCTTCATATGCTTCGTCGTGATTCAACTGGTGCAAATCACGCTTTCCCTGTATGGCTTCCATGCCATCAAATGGGTGGAAATGCTTGCTTCGCTTGTCATCATGCTCGCTCTTGTCTATGTATTCGGTGTTCTTCTTACATCCCATAGCGAAGTGATTGCAGAAAAATGGGTGCATGCCAAAGGCTCATGGGGGCTGCCTTTCTTTGCATTCATCATGATGTTCTTGGGAAATTATGCAGCGATCTTTTTAAGTGCAGCGGACTACTCAAGAGAGCTAAAAGCTGGCATTAGTGATTCAAAACGTGGATTTTTATACTTTTCGCCGATTTTAATTGCGTACGGCTTTGTCTTGACCATCGGTGTCATGCTTGCATCGGCTACCGGAATATCCAATCCGGTCAAGGCGTTCGCCATAGTCGTGGATAATCCTTATATTACAGTCGGTGTGTCTGCATTCATCGTCATAGGTGCGATTGCGGTCAACATGGTGGCCAATATCATTCCGCCCACCTATGTCATTACTTTACTGACAAAAATGAAATATAAGCCCGCCGTCATCGTCACCGGACTGCTCGCATCATGTTCCTTCCCTTGGGTGCTCGTCCAGGATTCATCGGCAAAAGGCCTCGGTATGTTCATTCTGATTTATTCTGCATTTTTAGGTCCGATCGTTTCTATTCTATTAGTCGAATATTATATATTAAGAAAGCAAAAAATGAAGGTGGCCGACTTGTATAAAGAAGATGGACCATTCGCCGGGTATAATCCCTGCGCACTGCTAGCCATGCTGATTGGCGCAGGAGCTGCCTTCCTGAAAGTGGAGCTCGCCTGGATCATAGGTGTTGTCGTGGGAGGCATTGCCTACATCCTTCTGATGAAGCTCACCTATAAAAAATCACCTTTCAAAAAAGGAACGATTTTCGAAAAATAGACTAAAAAGAGATACTACCCACAATGGTAGTATCTCTTTTTAGGAAGATTACGAAAGATAGGTTTGACCATTTTTGTAAATGAAAGAGTAGGTGCCTTCTTCTTTCAATAAAACCGGCAAATACTCGCCGACCATCTCCGCAATCCCTAGATTAAGAGGCGCGAGAATCCACTCAATCGTTTTCCAATCAAGAATCCCTTCTCGTGTTTTTTGGGGAGAATCATATGTTAAATCATCGTCCACTTCATACAAATAAACGTATATTCCATCCCGATCAGCCCCTGCAGTTTCCCACGTTACCGTTCCGCTAGAATAAGAGCGCCCGACACGGATGCCCGTTTCCTCGAACACCTCACGCATCGCCCCCTCATCAGGAGTTTCTCCTTTTTCAATCTTGCCGCCGACCCCGTTCCACACGCCCATGATGGGAGCCTTCTCCCGATTGAGCATCAAGATCTCATTCTTTCTCTTCACAAAACAAACCGTATACTTAAACATAAATAATCCCCTCCATCTGTAAGCCGCCGAAAGACGTGACGAAGCGATTTCACCTTTTAAAAATGAAAGTCGCAACTCATATAACATTGGTTTTACACCATTGGACCGTTTTATGTCCAGTTTGAGGAATTTGGATTACATCTATTAGCCGCATTTACTCGTGAGTTTGGGCGATTCGTCGATGAATTCGGTGCTTTACTCACAAATTTGGTGCCTTACTGGCCAATTCAGCTACTTTATTCGTGAGTTTGGGCACTTTATTCGTGAGTTTGGGCACTTTATTCGTGAGTTTGGGCACTTTATTCGTGAGTTTGGGCACTTTATTCGTGAATTCAAGCATTTTATTCGTGAGTTTGCCCTTGAGGCTTATTTTGCACGCTTTGCTCTTCAATTTGGGCGAGTACTCATGAATGCAATTTTGGTATATAAATAGAAAAGCAGCGAGTTCCCTTTTGGGGTCGCTGCTTGTTTGTTGATTTATGCTCCTGCCCAGACGTCTTTTGCATATCTGCCGTTTTCTTCTAACGACTGCAGCCAGGCGGTTGCTTCTTGTTTGGTTGTTTGTTGGTATTGCATGTAGCTTTCAATTAGTGTTCGTTCAACATCTGGGGCCATTTTGCTTCCGTCTCCACAGATGTATAGGTGCCCTCCTTCAGTTAATAAAGGAAGAATGTCTTGAGCGTTCTCCGCGAGGCGGTTTTGAACGTATGTTTTTTCTTGGCCCTCGCATCTTGAGAAGGCTGTGTGCAAGGTTACGAGTCCATCTTGTTCGGCTTGGACGAGTTCTTCTTGATAAAGGAAGTCGTGTTCCGGATTGCGGCAGCCAAAGTACAGGTGGGCGGTTCCTAGTGTTTCGCCTTTTTCCTTCAGGGCGCGGCGGGCTTGAATGAATCCTCTGAACGGCGCGATTCCTGTTCCAGGTCCGACCATGATGATCGGTTTTCCAGATTGGTTCGGAAGCTGGAAGTTGGATTGCGGTGTATGGATAAAACAGGCTACTTTATCGCCTTCAGCGCGCCCCGCCAAGTAATTGGAAGCAACGCCTTTATATTCGCCGTTGCCGCTCCATGCATCGCCGCGGACGACGCTGACAGTGATGCTCGCTTGCCCCTCCTTATGCAGCGGGGAGCTTGAAATCGAGTAGTATCTTGCCTTTAAAGGCGGCAGCAATGCCAGGAATCCTGCAAATGGGATTTCACACGCTAGATATTTTTCAACTAAATCTAACATGGTTATACGCTTGCCCAGGATATCTCGTTTATAGGTGACGTCATCCAGCAGCGCTTCAAGCTCTTTTACATGCGGTGGACATACCGTATGTGCGGCAAGGGCCCGTATTTGGGACCGGGTGGCGGGTTCTTGGAACTCGACATAGTTTGATAGTACTTCCGCTAGTTTTACCGGTATTTCCGTAGGGAGATGGGCAGCTTTTCCCGAATCACCTGTAAGCTTGATGTAGTCTTGGCCGTTCAGGTCGAATCGACTGAGCACTCGCTCGACAAGTTCCGCCGGATTTTGCGGAAGGACCCCGAGATGGTCGCCTTCCTGATACTCCACGCCATCTGGAAGCGCCAATTCGATATGTCGTGTACTTCTTCCGCTATCCGCATGTTGTAATTCCACATTCCTTTTGACAATCGATGTAAAGGCATGATGGGTGCGGGCGAGTGGTGTGCCGCTTACATCACTGACGAAGTTCATCGTAATCGAGCTTGTTTCCCGATCATCCGTATTGACTTCAATGCTAAAGGCGCTAGCAAGATTTGGCCAAAGGGCGTCCGTCCAATTCTCGTAGTCCCCTTCAAAATCATCACTTGCATCTCCATAGCCTGTTTTTGACAATCTAATGGCTCCACATTGTTCCAGCCGGTCATCGATGTAGGTCGGAATGCGTTGGTAAGTTGTAGCCCAGTTGCGGTCTCCGCATCCAAAGATGGCATAGCGGACTCCATCCAAGCTGCCATCCTTGCTTTCCTTCAACGCTGAAACAAAGTCATCCGCATTATCAGGGGGATTTCCATTGTAAGAAGCCGAGACAATCAGGACAGCGCCTTCGCGAGGAAGTTGATTGACATAATCATTCAAAGGGGCAACTTCCGTATGGTATCCTTGTTGTTTCCCTGTTTCTGCGAGATCTCTGGCCATTCCTTCAGCTGTTCCCATGTTCGATCCGAACAGGATGAGCAATGGTGTGCCATGAGTGGATGCGACTGAAGGGGCCGAGGCTCCTTTATTTGCTGAAACCGGTTCAGGAGAATCAACGGTAAGCGACATCAATGGCTTCCTTGGTGATACGCGCATCGTTAATCCGTCCGGTTTAAGCGTCAACGTTTCTTTAACGTCCAATTGATATTCTTTATGATCGATCAATTCAAAGTGCTGTAAGACCATCCCCAGCACAAGCGTCGCTTCATGAAGTGCAAATTGCTGTCCGATGCAGGCGCGCTGCCCATTTCCAAACGGCTTATACGCATGAAAAGGAATCGAGCTTGGATTCTCGAAACGTTCCGGAATGAACGATTCGACATCATCGCCCCAAACGGATGAATCACGATGGAGTTCAGGAACGAGAAGTGAGAACACATCCCCTTCGTTCACCTCGTATGCTCCGCCAAGCACGGTGTCTTCCTTCGCATAAACAGTGAATGCCGGAGCTGTCGGCCATAGGCGAAGCGTTTCGTTCAACACCATCCGGACATATTTCAGCTTCTTGACTTGCTTGTAATCCGGAATTCCGCCACCGAGCACTTCGTCGACTTCCTGTTGCGCTTTTTTCAATTTGTCCCTGTTATTCATCAGGAAATAGATGGCGAATGATAGGAGACCGCTCGTCGTTTCGTGTCCTGCGATCAAGAATGTAATGATCTGATATCTGATGTTTTCGTCATCCAGCGTCTCTCCCGTTTCAGGATCGACTCCCTTGAGCATATGGGAAAGGAGATCATCCTCGCCTTGATCGCCATTTTGCTTTCGTTCGGCAATCAATTCATCCACGAGCGAAAACATATATTGAATATCTTCGCGGAATTGTTTTTTCGATTTGACCATCAGTTTATCCTGGATGCCGAGCCGCTGTGTTTGACTCATCGCTTCATCGAGAGATCTGACCATGCTGGCCACGAACGGATGGGTGGTATCGCGATAAAAACTGTTAAAGCGGTAATTGAATCCGCATAGACCAATCGTATCCAAGGTCAAACGGGTCATATCTTCAGGCACATCAACCTCATCTGCCGGATTCAAGCGAGCCCATTTTTGGATCAGCTGGGCGGCGATGTCCACCATTTTAGCATGATAGCCCTTCATGGCCTGCTGACTAAAGCTAGGGAGCAAAATGTTATGCGCCTTTTTCCAATTCGGCTCCGCCGTTTCACTTGTGAAGAGGCCGTCACCACCAAATGCCCTCACTTTTTGCAGTGCCGGACCAACCTTCTTATCAAACCTGGTTTCATCGCAAATTTCTTTAGCTAATGCTGCACTTGATACGAATGTACCGATTCGGCCCGGATATTGAAATTGAAAAATCGGTCCAAGTTCCCGCGCCAGCTTCATATACGACTGAAGCGGTTTATCCTTATCGATGACAGGCAGGCTCCCTAAAGGGCCATATGTCTTTGGCTGTGGTATTTGAGTTGTCTTTGTCATGCTTAGCACCTCTATTTACTAATATTTCGGAATGAACGTTCATTCCGTTTAATGGCTGAAAAATCGAACCTATCTCAACTATGCAGGCGGACAGCATCCCAAAAGCTTTCTTCCACATCTGCCAAAAGTTTCGCTTCAGGTACCAACTCCCCGATACGGACAAGTCGCTGCAATTCAAGAAATGCTCCATATATGATGGCGATCAAGGCGGAAGATGGAAGCTGCTTGATTTCTTTTCGATCCTTACCTAAATCAAAGAAGTTTTTAAATAAATCCAGAAGACATTGAAAACTAGAGTGGCTTTCCTCATTCAAGAAATGGGCCCCGCTATGGATTTTTATAAAATAAAGCGCTTGGTCCTGCTCGTTTGTAAAATAAACCATTGACTTGAAAATGTGATGAAACTGATTACGAATGGAATCCTCATGTGGAAATCCGCTCTTGATTGTCTCCGTAAAAATATCGACATACCCTTGAAAAATCTTGTTTCCCAGCACTTCCTTATTTTCAAAGTAACGATAAATGGTACCCGCTCCGACCCCTGCCTTCGTGGCGATCATCGGGATCGTCGTCGCATCATATCCTCTTTCGGCGAATAGTTCCAATGCGCTGGACACGATGCTGTCTCGTTTATTTGCTGCAGTTATCATATTGAATCAGCCTTTCATCCAGAAAATGCGGAATGAACGTTCATTCCTATCCATGCTAGTGTATACCCAATAAAACCCAATCTCAATCGAGCGTAGTACCCAAAATTTGTGAATTCCGCTCGATCGAATAAGGACAAAAGACTTATTCTATTTCTATAATCTCAGAAAAAATATATACATATAATTCTTTTTAACCAAAAAAAGAAAAACTGAAGGCCACAATTCTTCTACTCCTTTGTTCACCTATTGAATGCCCTCAGCATGATTATAGCGTTCAGATCGTTTCTTTTTATGGGAACTGGACACTTCTTCTCATTGGGTCTATCCCAACCAATCTCAAGGGAGCGAATGGCTCGAGCTGCCTCCCCGGTTTCTTCTGGTAAAAAGCCAATGCGAATGAAGATGTCCAATCCCGACCATCATCGGGCTTCATAATAATCTTTTACCCCATGTTGAAATTCAGGGACGTTCCTATGCATCCACCTTTCATTAAATCATTCAAGTTTAACAAACCCCCTTGAATTTTGTATGATAAGAAAGGAAGATTACTAAATGGGAGATGTGATATTTTGAAAAGTCTTGCTGTATTTTGTGGATCGAGCAAAGGTGCATCTGCTGTCTATGTTGAAGAGGCTAAAAAACTGGGCAGGGAGCTGGCAAAACGTGAGATTACCCTTGTCTATGGGGGCTCAAGTGTCGGAATCATGGGGGCGGTTGCAGATTCCGTTCTGGAAGCAGGCGGTAATGTGATTGGCGTAATGCCCGATTTTCTAGAAAAAAAAGAAATCGCACATAAGAGCTTAACCGAGCTGATCGTCGTGGAATCCATGCATGAAAGAAAAGCGAAAATGGCCGAGCTTTCAGATGGGTTCATGGCCTTGCCAGGCGGGCCAGGAACATTGGAAGAATTTTTCGAGATTTTCACTTGGGCTCAGCTTGGTCTTCATCAAAAACCTTGCGGACTGTTAAATACCAATCACTATTATGATCCTTTAGTCGCTTTATTCAATCATATGTCCGACGAACAGTTCCTGCATGAAAAATTCCGTTCCATGGCGCTGGTAGATGTTGAACCAAGTGGACTTCTTGATCAATTCAATACATATGAGCCGCCAACCGTAAAAACGTTCATGACCGAAAATCAAACCTGATCATAAAGAACAAGCGGCCAAGATCAATGATGATCTTGGCCGCTTGTAATAAACGGATGGGTTAGGTGAATATCAGGTTTAAATAATCTCCATGTCCTTTAATAAGTTCCACTTCATATTCGGATGAAATCCAGAAGAAATGAAAGGTCAGACCCGCTTCATCTCCGCCGCCCGTTGGCTGATGATCCCATTCATCAGGAACGTCCGATACACGGATTTGATAAAAAGATCTATGATGGACGGCGCCATCTGCGTTCTCCCATAAATCCTCGGCAATTAAATCCTCGACACGAATATTTTCCAGACCTGTTTCTTCTTTTATTTCCCTAATCACCGCTTGGTAAGCATCTTCTTGAGACTTCACTGTCCCCTTCGGTATCTGTATCCCCGCTTCAGCTATGGGATGTCGGAAAACCAATACCTGTGTCTCTCCATTATTGATTCTTGTCACATACCCGTAAGCTTTTTTTATCGGTATCACCATCAATCACCAAAAGCAAAAATGAGCTCTGTCTCGCAAACAGTTTCCCCCTCGACAATAGCCCTTCCTGTTCCTTTACCGATAGGACCTTTCAAGCGAGTAATCTCCACTTCTAAACGTAATTGGTCTCCTGGTTTTACTTGCCTTTTAAAACGACATCCATCGATCCCAGCCAAAAGCCCGATCCTTCCTTTATTTTCTTCTTTTGTAAGCATAACAACAGCACTTACCTGTGCTAATGCCTCCACGATCAACACACCTGGCATCACTGGGTAATCGGGAAAGTGACCAGTAAAAAACTCTTCATTTGCCGTGACGTTTTTAATGGCCACCGCCCTCTTTCCTTCTTCCAGTTCCAAAACTCTATCAACTAAAAGAAATGGATAGCGATGCCTGATAATGTCTTTGATTTCTTGGATATCGATCAATATTAAGTCCCCCATTGCGATGGATTGCTTTCACTTAATTTTACCATCAGTATCATCATATGGATATTTTTGTATTATAAAAAAAGGCTGCCTGAGCAACCCTGTTTTCGCTTACAAATCCTTTGATTTTTTTCCTTCGATTTAGTTAACGGGGATAGAACCATTTCTTCATACCTCTCATACTCCCCTAATAATTTATGAATCAAGCTTATTTTAGGAACAACAAGGTAAACCACCAAGGCTGAAATGGTGCTGATTATAGCTCCTGCCAGAACATCCGCAGGGAAGTGAACCCCTACCCAAATACGGGAAATGGCAACAAGGGAGGCGAGCATGATCCAAAGCACCTGCCATCCCCTGTTAAAAAGCCAAAAGGATACACAAAACGAGAAAAACAGGATGGTACGGTCACTTGGAAACGAGTTATCCACGGCTTTTTCAATTAACTTATTAACATGGGTCAATTCGGCAAATGGCTGATTATTCGAATGCAACCTCCCGGCGAGTTTCCCCATCATTTCAGCTATTACAAACGTAACCATCCCACAAACAACCATCATCCTGCCCCGTTCATTTGTAGTGAACCATATTACGATGACTGCCAATGCCAATATGAATACCATATACTCGGCAATGAAAATGGCTGCAGGATTCACATATGCATGTTGCTTCCCTAAATCATTTATCATTCGAAATAAATGAACATTCGATTCTGTAAGACTCATTTCAGACACGCCTTTCTTCTTTTCTTTCATAGTAAAAGAGAAAGGAGATTAGGCGCCATCGATTTACCTAACAGTTTATGCTGCCATCTTACATTATTGTCACGTGATTGTTATTCTTGTTTTAAGCTACTTCTAGCCTTTCATTATGTATAATGGGAGCATACGTATAAGGGGGATGCAACATGCTGCATATACAGAACAATTCCGATACGGTCATCATAGTCCTGCATGAAATTTATGGATTGAACCAGCATATGCATGATGTTTGTGACTTATTGGCAGAACAGCGTTTCGATGTCATTTGTCCGAATTTATTGGAACGAAAGCTAGTTTTTGATTATTCCGAGGAAGAGGCAGCTTATCGTCATTATCGGGAGCAGGTAGGTTTCACTGGTGCCCATCATACAATAAAAACGATCTTATCGGATATGGCGGATGCCTACAAACAAACTTTCATCATTGGATTCAGTGCAGGTGCGACTGTGGCTTGGATGTGCAGTGAGGAAGAATGTGTCGATGGAATCGTTGGATTTTACGGTTCTCGTATCAGGAATTATAGCGAATTGGTGCCACAGTGCCCTGTACTGCTATTCTTTGCCCAAGAAGAGCGATCTTTTGATGTGGACGAATTGATTTCAATTTTAAAAGCTAAGCCTATCGATATACATACTTTTAGTGGAAAACACGGATTCAGTGACTCCTATTCTTCCAACTATGATGCCGAATCAGCCGATAAGGCATTTAGCATCATGAATGATTTTTTGCGGAGCATGAAGTGTTAACGTTTTGCATGAATCCAGTTGATCGAACCCGAATCACTGTGGGGATGACAGTCCGATTGCACCCGTTTGTATTCCATTTCCAATTCATGTAAGGGTAGCTTCAAAAGCTGCTCTTCACTCTTATAAAGATGATGGATCCTAAGTTTATAAATTAATTCCCGTTGTCTTTCTTTCGCATCCTTCTTCATTTCACCCGCTCCTATTCTTTATTTGCTTGTTTCAGTGGATGGCCCAATGCTCGATCATACAGGGGGGATGATCCTCTGGACTGGCTTCAATCTGCTTTGTTTTCCTTAATTTCCTATATTCCTCCTCTAAATCGGTCAAGGTCCATTCAAATAGATGGATGTCGTTCTTTTTATAAATCCCCTCGTTAATCAACTTATTGATTAGAAAGTTCCGTTTCGTTTCAACTGCTTTGCGTAATCTCATCCCCATAATAAAACCCTCCCTTATTATGAACACCACTGCGTACTCCTCTTGACCTTACATAAAAAAACCGGAGACATCTCTTTATACGAAAGAAAAAGTCTCCGGTTATCCGGTCAATTAACCTATAATTCTTATTAGTTTACTTAGTATTGTTGTCTTTTATGTTACAAACTCTTTGCTTCATAGTCAACAATTTTTTTTCTTGTTTTCAAAATTTCATTCAGCCTTTTGCTTCGCTTCCTGAAATGCAGCCGTTACCTGATTCAACAGGTCTTTATCCGAAATCAATCGATAACCAGTAAGGGCAAGTGCCTTTGCGCCAGTAAGGATGGCTTGGTCCCCTCCTGGGGATTTGGCGCAGTCTCGGAACTCATTCGTATGGGCAATAAGCTCATCCGGCCCGATTTTGATATAAGGATGAGCCGTCGGGACCACATGACTAACATTACCTGCATCCGTCGAACCGAAACCACTTTCTTTTCTAGGAGCCACCGCTTCTCCTAATTCTGTCAATTCTTCCTTCAGCACCTCATCCAGAACCGGATTAATCATGAAATCGAGCACTTCATTCTGGAACCGTTCGACCTTGACGGTGCTTCCTGTGGCAAGTGCTGCACCTTTTGCAATATCACGGACTTTTCCGGATACTTCCTGGCATAACTTCCATGTTGTCGCCCTGATATAGAACCTCGCGGAAGCATATTCCGGAATGATGTTAGGCGCTTCCCCGCCGTTGGTGATGATTCCGTGAATCTTGACTTCGGATGGAAGCTGCTGGCGCAAAGCATTAATGCCATTGAACAACTGGATTACCCCATCGAGTGCATTCACGCCTTGTTCCGGTGCAGCCGCAGCGTGTGCCGCTTTTCCGTAAAAGTGAAAATCAAGAGGATCGACAGCCAAAAATGGACTTGTCACACCCGTTTTTCCGGCCGGATGGATAATGATTGCAGCATCCACCTCTTCAAACAGGCCGTGCTTTACAAAGCTGCCCTTTGCACTGCCATTGGGCCCCCCCTCTTCGGCAGGCGTTCCGAACACAATCACCTCACCGCCTGTTTCCTCCAGCACTTGAGCGAGCGAAATGCCTGCCGCCGCACTCGTCGTACCAATGATATTATGGCCGCAGGCATGACCTAACCCCGGCAGTGCATCATATTCGGCTAAAAAGGCAATGGTCGGCCCTTTCTTGGAAGAGGTTTTTTTGGCGATGAATCCTGTTTCGTGTCCAGCTATATCGCGGGTCACTTCAAAACCTGCCGCTCGAAGCAATTTCGTCAACGTATCCGAAGCGAAGAACTCTTGATTGCCAATTTCCGGTTTGGCATGGATTGCCTGACTCGTTTCTACATATAATTTGGAATGTTCATCGATGTGATCGGCAATGATTTGCTGAGGCGACTTCACTAATTCAATTCCCATATTGCTATCTCCCCTTTTCTGTTAATGAAAAGGCCGGATAGCTACCTATATTGCATCCGGCTCTCTCGATCTTTACATCATTTTTCATTAGCTGGTTTTGTCCAGGAATCTTGGTAATTCAATAATTCATCGACCGTCACATATGCCGGAATCGAGCTTCCTTTATACGTTTTTTTAATGAACGCTTCCACTTCTTTCGACTGATAAAGTTCGACTAATTTTTGCAGTTCAGGACGATCGGCGTCTCCCTTTTTGACGGCAATGATATTGATATACGGTTTCGCCGTTTTACTTTCATGGAATAATGAATCTTTTAAGTTAAGTCCAGCTTCAACGGCAAAGTTACTATTGATGGTCGAAGCATCCGCATCATCCAGCAGACGTGGCGTACTTCCGGCAGCAACAGGTTTGATTTTCAAGTTTTTCGGATTATCCTTAATGATATTCGCTGATCCCGACCCATTGAATTCATCTTTCAATGTAATCAAGCCCGCTTCCTGTAAAAGGAGTAAGCCGCGGCCCCAATTCGTTGCTTCATTCGGAACGGCAATAGTGGCACCATCTGGAATATCTTTTATACTTTTATGTTTTTTCGAATAAAGGCCCATTGGCGCAATGACGGTAGACCCGATGGCCTCCAATTTCAAATTTTGATCTTGAATGAATTCATCGAAATAGGCGACCGTTTGGAATGAATTCGCATCGATTTCGCCCTCGCTCAAGGCAAGGTTTGGTTGGATATAATCATTAAACGTGACCAGCTCGATATTCAGGTTCTTCTTTTTGGCTAATTCGACAATGTACTCCCACGTTCTCGTATCCCCGCTGTTGACTCCGACTTTCACGGTTTTCACATCATCTGAACTGCCTGATGCCCCCTTCTCGTTTCCGCAAGCTGCCGTCACGAGCGCAAATGCCAATACCATGATCGTTACTAAAATTTTCTTCATGTCTCCTACCTCCTGATATATTTATCTTCTTCTGATTTTTCTGGAAACGAAGTTCCCGGTGGATTGCAGTAATTGAACGATGATCACGAGAACTGCTACCGTGACGACCATCGTCATCGTATCGAATCTTTGATAACCGTAAGCCAAAGCTAGATCTCCGACCCCGCCAGCACCAACGGCCCCTGCCATCGCAGTAGCTCCGACAAGCCCGATTGTCGCTGTTGTGAAGGTTAGGATCAGCGAACTAAGTCCCTCAGGAATCAAAAAGCGATGGATGATCTGCCATGTTGTTGCCCCCATTGCCTGGGCTGCCTCGATGATTCCTTTGTCCACCTCCAACAGGGAGTTCTCGACGAGCCGGGCAATATAAGGAGCGGCGTAAAAAACAAGCGGAACAATCGCTGCATTCGAACCGATTCCAGTGCCTACGATCCATCTAGTAAAAGGAATGATTGCGACAAGCAAGATGATGAAAGGAACCGATCGCACAATATTTATGATTGGATTCAATACATTAAAGATCCATTTATTATCCATGATGTGACCCTTCCTTGTTATGACGAGCAAGACGCCAAGCGGAAGCCCGATCAATCCTGAAAAAATCAACGAG
This sequence comes from Bacillus sp. mrc49, assembly GCF_002803435.1. Lineage (NCBI taxonomy): Bacteria > Bacillati > Bacillota > Bacilli > Caryophanales > Bacillaceae > Bacillus > Bacillus sp. mrc49. The sequence continues at coordinate 33,403 of NZ_PHNG01000779.1, forward strand.
AGGGCTACCATATAAAGAGTGTCGCCGAAAGCGGTCGACAGCTGCTCTGCCGTTATTTCCATTCCCCAAAGTGTATTACCCATTTACCTGCACCTCCTGGACGAGTATCCCCTCATCTTTAATATATTGATAAGCCTTGGCTACCTCTTGCTTGTCACCCGTCACTTCGATGATCAAATTCCCAAACGGCGTTTCTTGAATTTCAGAAATATTGGCTGATAAAACACTTAAGTGAACATCATATTTCTTCGAGATCGTAGAAAGCAGCGGGGTACCGGAAGTAGTCCCAATAAAATTAATTTTCCAAATAATCGGAATGTGCGCCCCTATACTTTTTAAGAAACTTTGCGGAATCTCATCATGGATCACCGTTCTCACGAAGTTTTTGGCGATATCGGTCTTGGGCTTGGCAAACACCTCGAACACTGAGCCTTGTTCAACCACGAAGCCGCCCTCCATCACTGCCACCTTATTGCAAATTTCCCTGATCACGGACATTTCATGGGTGATGAGCAGAATGGTGATATTGTATTCTTTATTAATTTTCTTCAAGAGCTGCAGCACGGCACTCGTTGTTTGCGGATCCAATGCGGATGTCGCTTCATCACATAAAAGGATCGATGGGTTGGTGGCCAATGCCCGTGCAATCCCGATCCGCTGCTTTTGACCGCCGGATAATTGTTCCGGATAGCTCTTTGCTTTACTCGATAAGCCGACGAACTCAAGCAGCTCGCTTACCCGCTCTTTGATCTCTTTACTTGGCGTGCCCGATAAAACCAGCGGCACAGCAATATTATCAAAAACGGTCTTCGAGTTTAGTAAGTTGAAATGCTGAAAGATCATCCCGATTTTCTTCTTTTCTGCCCGTAATTCCTTCGGGCTCAAAGAAGTGAGCTCCTTTCCGCCGACGATTACCCTACCTTCTGAAGGATGTTCCAGCAGGTTGACTAGCCTGATCAACGTACTTTTCCCGGCCCCGCTATAACCGACTACACCGAATATATCCCCCTTTTCGACTGTCAAATCGATGCCTTTCAATGCTTCGACGGTCTGCTTCTTCGTTTCGTAAACCTTTTTAACATGTTGAAACTCAATCATCCTGTCTCCCCCCAGTTGTTCGTTTTTTCGATTTCATTATCAGAGAAGAGCTTTGCATGAATAAACAAAAGAGGCCTCCTCCGTCATCAGACAGAAGAGGCCTCTTTTAGAAATAAAAAAGAGTAAACTCTTAATTTAATTATCTAAGAAAAGCTCCTTCTTATCTTTCAAACTTTCGTCCGTTGGAATTAGCACAGTATTTTTACAAAAGTAAAAACCCGCTGCCGAGGTATCATAGGGCCAAGTCCCTCCACATCTCTTGATAAGAAATAACGTTATATTTAATTATGTCCTTCACTATATCTTCAAATCCCGCTAAAGTCAACCACCATTTTCATCATTCGAAAAATTTTGACAGGATAGTTTATTTATTATTTTTTTATTATATCAATATAATTTATTATAAAGATTTCCTCATTCTCCATACAAGATATTTTTCGTTTTCTTCCCTTAGCTTCACCATTCCTGACTTCGTATATAAACGAACCGCGCGTTGATTATCCGGAGACACCCTTAACTGATATTCGGATACCCCGAACCTCCTGAAAAAGGTTTCTGCATAGCCGACCAAGTCCTTGCCAAGCCCCTTACTCCGGTATTCGGGAATAAGATAAAACAGATTCACATAGCCAATCTCAGTGCCTTCATACTCCCGAATCTGAAGCTCCATCTGTCCGATCGGCTCCTGGTCCCGTTCAATGATCACCTGTCCATCCGGAAATTGGCGCACCCTTTCTTTAATTCTATTCAAATAGGATCGCTCATCTCCAAAGCCCTCTTCAGACCCAAAACTTACAACATACGAATCCTTCCTGAATGCAACGATCAAATCCTTATCTTTATCGATATCTATGGTTCTAAATATCAACTTCATCACCCGCTTTCGTTTTGTTGGGATAATTTCATGACACATTCTTGCACTCTTTTGTTTTAATAAGAGGACACTTTTCTCCAACTGCTGCAAATCTTCTTTAAAAGAATAAGCTTCATTTTCCATTCCCTTCATCACTTTACATGTACATGAAGCATGCTGTAAAAATCATGTATACTACACATTAACAACATATTCCATAATAAAATGAATTAAATTGTCGAAACTAGCAAAGATTTTTTAACCAGTTCATCGTTTAACATTAGCTGGCTACTATTGCGGTCAATCGAATATTTCGTCCCAAACCCCATTTAATTCGTCCCACATTCGAATTTTTCGACCCAAACCCCGTTTTTTCCGGCCTACATACGAATATTTCGTCCTACACCTCGATTAATTCGTCCGATTCGCCTTTGCATCATTCCATCCATAAAAAAAAGAAGCTGCAAGTCGCAGCTTCTTTTTTTTACCTGGAAAGGGTTCCTTGCAGGCGATTGGCTTCGGCAATTACTTTTTCTTCGTCGATGGTGAGGGAGACGCGGTCTTTGACGACCATTTTGCCATCGATGTATACATCACTGACATCGTTTCCTCGTGCGGCATAGAGCAAGTGTGAGTAAGCTTCGCTCAGCGGCTGCAGATGTTCTTTGTCGTGAGGGTAGATCGTGATGAAGTCTGCTTTTTTACCTGCTTCGAGTGATCCGGTGTGACTCATGCCGATTGCTTCGGCGCCCATTCTGGTGGCCATGGCCAGTGCGGTTTGGGCTGGAAATTTAGTGGCGTCCTTGTAGATGCCTTTTTGCAGCAAAGCGGCCGTCCTCATTTCCTCGAACATATCGAAGTTGTTATTGGAAGCTACGCCATCTGTTGCCACGCCCACTTTAATGCCTGCATCCAGGAGGCTGACAACATCGGCAATCCCCGATCCGAGCTTTAGGTTACTGATTGGATTGTGGGCAACACGGACGTCATGCTGTTTTAATATCGACCGTTCTTCATCATTGAGAACGACACCATGGGCCATCACGGTCGGCTGGTCGAACAGTCCTAGACGGCGAAGGTGTTCGACAGGACGGGATCCGTACCGCTTTTCGATGTCGAGGATTTCAAAGTCCGTTTCCGATACGTGAATGTGCACCATCAAGTCATTTTCCTTAGCGATCCGGGCACTCTCGGAAATGGCTTCAGGCGTACAGGCATACGGGCTATGCGGTGCGACCATGGTGGTCAGGCGGCCATCGGCAAAATTCTTATACGCTTTCGAGAACTGCTCAGCCCCGGTGAGGTTCGCTTTTTGGTCTTCTTCGGTACCCAAGCTGAAAATCGTGTAGGAGAAGGCTCCGCGCATGCCTGTTTCGCCTATCGTTTCCATGACAGCCCCTGCATCTATTCCATTTGGATTGAACATATCCGAAAAGGTCGTCGTGCCCGATTTCATCATTTCCAAGATGCCAAGCTGTGTGCTTACTGAGGCAATTTCGGTTGTGAACTGGGCCTCGATCGGCCAGATTTTCGTTTCAAGCCATGGCTTGAGCAGCATATCATCGCCGATTCCGCGCAATAGCGTCATCACGATATGTGAATGGGCATTCACAAGGCCTGGCATCACCCATTTCCCGCCAAGGTCGATCACTTGATCTGCATCCTTCAATTGCTCTTTTGAATGCGGACCGATAGAGGAGATGGTTTGATCCTGTACAACCATCATGCCATTTTCAAAGATTTGATTTTCCTTATCCATGGTAAAAAAAGTAGCATTCATATATATCGTTTTCATTCGTATCTCCTCCAAAGTCGTATCATTGCTCAACATGTGTCTATTCCGCATTCTACCCTAGCCTCTTACCGGTATTCAAGTAATTCCATATTATCAGGGGCGATTACCTTTTACCTTAGGAAGCTAATTCCATTTAATCAGCTGCTTAAAAACACCTTTCCTCTATTGCTGGCGGGAGTTTCGGCGACGCGAATGGCTTCCTGCACATCCCGAAGGTCATAGTGGGAATGAGGCAGCATGAACTTCAAGCTTTTATCATCAATGAAACCGAGCAAACGGTTAAACGTTTCGTGCCAGGTTTGAACGGACGCCTGCTGGTTCCAATGCCTTAGGTGAAACATCTGAACATGAACTTTTGTCGCTTTAGAAATTTTCGCCCAATTGACGGATTGACCTGATAGAAGACCGATCGTCAGCAGAATGCCATTAGGCTGAACACAAAAAGCCAGCTCAGAGCCAGCATTGCCGCCCACAGAATCGATGGCCGCATTCGCTCCGCGCCCATTCGTCCATTCCATCACGGCATCGGTCAATGCTGTCCTGGACGTGTCGATTACAAGATAGGCACCGAGTTTGAGCAGTTCATCGGTGTAGGTATCGTTTCTCGTTACGGCAATCAGCTTGAAGCCAAGGATCTTCGATAGCTGGGTGAAGATGCGGCCAATCGAAGATCCGCAGGCATTCACGATCAATACATCATCCGGCTTCAACGCCAACACTTCTGTGCAGGTTAGCCACGCCGTAAGCGGATTTATATATAATTGCGCCGCAACATGATCCTCGATCGAATCGGGAATGATGATGGCCAAATCCGCAGATGTTCTGACATAATCCTGCCACGCCCCTTCGCCGCGCAAAGGCAGAACGCGTTTGCCGATGAGGTCTTTCGAACCAAAAGGACCGACCTCTTCCACAATGCCGACGCCTTCGTATCCTGGGATCGCTGGCAAGGGAATTCGGTGGGAATAGGCGCCTCTGATCGGCAGCAGGTCAGACGGGTTAATCGGACGGGTGGTCATCCGAACGAGGACTTCCCCACTTAAAGGTTTTTGTATAGATGTATGTTCCACTTTTATCACGTTTTGCGGATTCCCGAACTCATAGAATTTTGCGCATGTGGCTTCCAATATCGTAAGTCTCCTTCACTATCAAGTTCCATCTATTTTATCATGATGAAAAAAAATCAGGGAGATGGATATCCCCCTGATTGTGCAACACGTTTTAAAGATTTTGTGATAAACCAATTGGAATGCATAATGGCGTTTGGTCGACAGGATTTTCGATAATGCAGCATTCCAGTCTAAAGACGTCCTTGATCATTTCTTTCGTAAACACCGTTCCAGGAGGTCCCTCTTTATAGATTTTCCCCTTCACGATGCTAATAAGATGATCGGCATACTGTGCTGCTTGATTTAAATCATGTAAAACCATGACAATCGTGCGTCCATAGGTTTGATTTAGATCGCGCAATAATTCCAATACTTCAATTTGGTGTGCCAGATCCAGATACGTTGTTGGCTCATCCAATAGTAAAAGATCCGTTTCTTGTACTAAAGCCATTGAAATCCACGCTCTTTGCCTTTGCCCCCCAGATAAGGCATTCAATGTCCGATCAGCGAACTCCGACATTTTTGTTGCTGATAACGCCCGGTCCACAATGGTCTCATCCTCCATAGTCCTTCTGGAAAATAACCCCTTATGCGGATGCCTGCCATAATGGCACAGTTCCTTAACGGTTAAATCTTCAGGAGCTTCCGGACCTTGGGGCAGAATGGCCAATTTTCTTGCCACTTCCTTGGAGGATTGAAGGGCGATCGATTTTCCATCTAAATAGATCGTACCTTCCTGAGGCATCAATAATCTAGCCAGGGACCGTAAGATGGTGGATTTGCCGCACCCATTGGATCCTATGATTATACTTATTTTGCCTTCAGGGATGTCTAAATCAATATCATCAATGATTCGATTCGATCCATAAGAGAGAGAAAGATGCTCTGCTGATAATGTTGTCATAACCGCCAGCCTTCCTTATGTTATTTTTCGTTCACGACGTAATAAATATAAAAAATACGGCACGCCAATCACCGCGGTGATAATTCCGGCGGGTATTTCTATTGGCGGGAATAATCCCCTCCCTAGGCTATCGGCGACGAGCAGAAAGATTGAACCAAAGAGAGCTGATGCAGGAAGCAATACCTTGAATTTTGACCCTACTAATCTACGGGCAATATGGGGGGCAATCAAACCAATGAACCCGATGGAACCAACTGCAGCTACACATACTCCAATTAAAATGACTGAAACACCAAGTAATATATAGCGCAGGGATTTTGATCTTTCACCGAGACCTGTAGCAATATCGTCGCCAAGACTCAGCACATCCAATTTAGAAGTTAAGGCAATCAGTACCGGGACAAGAATAAGGCATGGCAGCAATATGAATATTTGATCCCATCCTCTTCCCCATAAACTGCCCGTCAACCACAGCAGTGTCGTATTTACATCATCCGGGAATTTGA
>NZ_PHNG01000780.1:0-1309 GCF_002803435.1 Bacillus sp. mrc49
ATGTTACTTTCCGGCGGCAGCCCATCAGTCGTTCGCTCATGTTTAATGGCGATGCTCTTTTTTTTCCTATTGTTATTTAAGCATCGTGTCTCCGCAGCTTCCACTATTGGACTTGTTTACATCGCACTTTTGTTATTTCAGCCCAATATGCTATATGATATCGGCGTTCAACTTTCGTTCGCCGTCACTTTTTCCATTCTCATGTCTTCGGGCATCTTCTTGCGCTATCCCCAAAAAACGCTGCAGTTACTTATCATAAGCTTGATCTGCCAATTGACAGCCCTTCCCATTTTGCTTTTTCATTTTTATGAAGCCTCTTTCCTAGGAGTGTTCCTGAATGTCGTGTATGTTCCGCTTTATTCGATTTTGTTGCTGCCTTTTTCTTTAATTGCCCTCACTTGTCATCTGCTATTCCCGCCGCTAGGAGAACCCCTTATATCAATATTGAATTTCACCTTCATCCTATGCAATAAGGCCGCCGATGCAGCCTCGAATTTGCCTTTAGCTTCCATTGTATTTGGAAAGCCCCATTTTTTCGTGATGGCATTACTTGTGTCGTTCCTTTTGGGGCTATTCCTGACCTGGGAGGAGTCCTTTAAGAAAAGTAAATGGTGGTGCGGGATGCTGATTGTACTTTTGTTTTTTCAATATAATATACAAAAGCTGTCACCCTTTGGCGAAGTGCAGATCATCGATGTTGGGCAAGGTGACTCCATTTTAATTATCCTGCCATTCAACCGCGGTAATTATTTGATTGATACGGGCGGACAGATTACATTCCCGATCGAGCCGTGGGCGCAAAAGCGCAAGAAGTTCAATACTGCGGATGATATCATCATTCCGTTATTGAAAAGTAAGGGCATCCATCATTTGGACAAACTGATTTTGACTCATGCCGATGCGGATCATGTAGGGAGTGCGAAAGAATTGATCGAACATTTCAAAGTGAAAGAAATCATCATTGGAGGCGGCAGTGAAGAGCAATATCGCGACTTGGATTTTGTCTCGATTGCAAGGGATAAAAAAGTGCAGCTGTCAGTCAGTAAAAGGGGGGACAGCTGGGTAGCGGGCGGATCTCTGTTTTCCGTGCTGCATCCTCATGAAGAAGAAGAAAATAAAAATGATTCGTCGATCGTTTTATACACGGAGCTAGGGGGCTTATCATGGATTTTTGCCGGAGATTTGGAGGAAGAGGGGGAAGGGAAGCTGATGAACGCCTTTCCCCGGTTGCGGGCGGATATCCTGAAGGTCGGCCACCATGGCAGCAAGACATCTACTTCGGCACCCTTCCTTTTGCAGCTGCAGCCGA
>NZ_PHNG01000781.1:0-2610 GCF_002803435.1 Bacillus sp. mrc49
CGAGTCGCATCCTCAACGGCCACATTGCCGAAGCAAGTCGTGAAACCGAGCACCTCCAATTCTGGGGAATGTAATGCGTATGCCATCGCCAGGGCATCATCAATTCCTGTATCAACATCGAATATGATTGGTTTCATTTTTTCCACACCTTCCTGATTCATTATGTACCCTGATTATTTCTTATGTAGCAAACAAACCTTATTCACAACTTTACCATTCCATAATATGCAGTGCCAGACAAAGGTGGACACGCCTATCATTTGACAATCGGTGATGGTCTTTGATGGTCTTGACTCATTATTATTGGAACAGCTAAAATTGTACATAATGACTGCATTCTTTAATCCGATACATGAAAAATGATGAACTTATGATAGTCAAGGTGGAAAAAACAATATGAAAATGTATAAGTTAATCAAAGAAGAATCCTTTGCGTACAAAAAAGGAACAAAATTCTTTTTGATTTCGCATTCCGAATTCATCGGTGTCAAAAGCTATGTGCTACTGGCTGAGGATTTACAAGGGAAGATTGAAGTAACGGAAGAAGAATTGACAGGCAAGTTCGTTTCCATCCATTGAGCCCCCTTCATTCACTTAACAGTCTGTAGCTTGTGATAACTAAAAAAATAGGGAATCTCTAATGAGATTCCCTATTTTTTACTTACTTTAAGTCTTCGATCGAATCGATATCTACATAATCAGGTACGACCAGACCATTTTTCGTTCCTTTTAAGTTTGGTCCAAGGTTGACCAAATCGGCTTTGTACTTATCATAGTACTCCATATGTGTACTTGGAAGCCAACCAGCCACCATGGCATCGGCACTTCCGTTTGCCACACCGGCAAACATTGGTCCCACCTCAACTTGGCTTAATGTTACGTCATACCCGTTTTTCTCCAGTACCTTGCCAATTACATTCGTGCTGGCAATTTCAGTATCCCAGGCAACATAAACCAATTTGATTTTTTTACCGTTTCCTGGCGCTGCACCCTTGGTCCATTTGGATACCTTGTCCTGATGTTCTTTTATCCACTTATCTGCTGCCTCTGAAGGAGTCATTCCTTCTGCAACATTAACCATTACATTTTCCATATCTTTCGTTTCCCAGTAGAATTGATCAAGAATTTTATAGGCCCCTGGCGCATCCTGTTCAAGACCTTTTCTGGCGATCGAATTGATATTTTCAGCTCCGCCGTATGCTTCATCCGGATCTTCGAGATATTTCAAGTCATATTTCGAGAACATCCAATGCGGTGTCCAGCCTGTAACGACGATTGGTTCTTTTTTATCGATTGCCTTTTTCAATTCAGCTACCATAGCAGCCGAAGATCCTTCGACAAGCTTCCAATCATCTAGCTTATAATCGGAAATAGCGGTTTTGGTTTGCTTCATTATTCCTGCTCCAGGTTCGATTCCGATGATTTCATAATTGGCTTTGGCAGCAAAACTGTTCTCATCGCCTTTCACACCCGTGTCTTTTGCAAACGTAGTGAATAGTGCAGTAGCGACCACGAGTATCGCAAGAACGATTACAATGATTTTTCTGCTAACGATGTGCTCGTAAGCCGGCTTACGAAGATTTTGCGTAATACGATCAAGAATGATTGCTATGATGACGATGGATAGTCCTGCTTCGAATCCTTGTCCTACATTTATTTGGCTGACAGCGCGGTAAACATCTGCCCCAAGTCCTGGTGCACCGACCAATGAAGCTGTAACGACCATGGAAAGTGCGAGCATGATGCTTTGGTTGACCCCTGCCATGATCGTCGGAGTGGCCAAAGGTATTTGTACCTTGATTAACTTCTGGCCACTGGTCGAGCCAAAAGCATCCGATGCTTCGATCAAATCATTGGGCACTTCCTGAATTCCAAGATTCGTCATCCGGATTGTCGGTGCGATTGCGAAAATGAATGACGCAATGATCCCCGGCACTACCCCTATTCCAAAGAATAATATCGAAGGAATCAAGTAAACGAATGCGGGCATCGTTTGCATGAAGTCCAAAATCGGGGTGACGATCTTGCGCACCGTATTATTTTGGGCGCACCATATCCCAATCGGTATCCCGATCAATATCGTTAGGAATCCTGACAATAGCACGATAGCCAGTGTTTGGATGCTTGATTCCCAATAACCAAGGTTATCGATCAATAGCAAGCTGATAAGTGTAAAGATTCCCAATGGCCATCTGCTTGTATAGGTAACCAGCAGGGTTAGCACTACAATCAATACGATGGATGGTCCGGCACTCATTACGTCGACAAGTATATTTAAAAGTCCTTCAATAACATTCGTAATCAGTGTAAATAACCCAGCAAATACAATAGTTATCCAATCCACTAAAGAATCGACCCAAGCTCCTAGTGGGATTTTCGGCATATTCATTGAATTATTCACTCTCCATTTCATTCAAGGAATCTTTATTACCTGCCAAGGCACCGATAACGGCACCGCGGAGAAGAATTCCTTTAATTCTTTTTTCATCATCTACGACAGAGATCGGCAAGCTTGACGTTGCCATCACGTCCATAAGGTTTCCTAGCAATTCATCTTCTTTGACGGTCGGGATATCCGTAGTCATCACTTCAGATATCGATTGATTATTG
>NZ_PHNG01000782.1:0-4120 GCF_002803435.1 Bacillus sp. mrc49
AAAAAAATACTCCTAAACAGGAGTATGAATATGAGTATCTTTAGAAATAAGGTTTGTAATCACTTGTGCAGCTTCAGCTATATCGCTAAAAGTATCTACTATATCCCTATCTGGATAAGTTAATTGAAAAATTTGTTGGGAATTAATAGTTAAGGATCTTAATTTTAAAATTCGAATTCCATTTGAAGTAAATGTATGGGTAATATCTACTTCGCGAAAATCACACAATGTTGAAAGGAAATTTTTCACATGCTCGATTGTCATTTCAGTCTCCTTTCCATAAATGGGAAGTGACTAATAACAGTCGGGTAGGACCCAAATATCCTTACTTTTTCTAACTATAACATCAGAAAGTTTGAATGTATATTCTTATCATGTTACAAAAAGTTACAAAAATAGTGCGGCACAGTACGAATAAACCAGGAAGGAGCCAACTCATGAAAGGACTAGCCGGACTAAGGAAGATTGTGGAGGGCCAAAAGACAGTTTCAACAAAACGGTTAAAACCTTTGCTGGATGAGATTCAAAGTTCCTATATCCAAACGGGCAATAAGGTGAAAAGCCAGGCAGAGACCATTAGGAAAATCAATAAAAAATACAGTGTGGTAAATTCCAAGGCGGCAAGATTATCGGTCCATGTTCAAACTCACGAGGATCTTAAAAAGGCTCATTCAGAATTAAAGGCCAAACATAAAGCAGCCATGAAAGAACTCCATCATTTTAGATACAATAAGAATCGCATTTAAATGCCCATAGAAGTGTTTTAGCTTCTTGGAAGGTAGAAGCTTGCGAAATTTATTACGACCTCGTAAAACGTATATACGGGGGCGTAAAATGATATTAAAATAAAAAGGAGAATGATTTATGACTAAAACTACATTGAACGTTCTATTTAAGAAAATGCAAAAGGATGACAAAAAGGAAGTGCTGGAGTTTCATGTTCAAGGTAATGAGCTACCAAACACTCAGGAGCTTGTCGGTTTAGCTGGATCGATCGTTATCCTTAATGTTGAGGAAAGCAAAGCCGGTACTTTCAATGCTGAATTTGTATCCGTTCAGAAGGATTCCAAGAAAACCACCCTCAAGTTTAATATCAAAGGCGATTCAGATGACAAGGTAATCAAGCTTTACCCGCACGCTGGAAGAAGCGTCACCTTGTTTATGGAGCCTTCTCAAATGTCTGTAGATGATTTCTATGATGAAGATGATCATGAAGGAGTCGAGTACAAGATTGAAAAAGACGGTACCGCGAGTGTTTCCCCAAATCAGATGACTTTGGATGATGTGGCCCAGGACGAAGAGAACGAGGATCAAGTTGACTCAGACAAAACAGATGATGAGGAAAACGATGATCCGTTTGGTCAGGTCACCCTAAGTGATGACGATTCTTTAGAATAATTATTTTGGCCCCGGGCTCCGGCCTGGGGAACCTCTTTGGAAAATGGGGGAAGAAGATGAGCTTTGAATTGCCGGAATTAGACAGAAAAGAAACCCAGAAAGCTGTTGAACAAGCGCTAGAGAAATATCGTTTATATAAATACTTAATCTTTGAAGAACGTGAATCATCAGTTACTGCAAGTGCAGAGGAAAGATTTCATGGTCCCACTAATATGACAGGTGACCAAACCGGTTCTATTGCTATTTACAACGTTGATCAACAGGCTTATAGGAAAAACTTCTGTGAACGACTGGAACGCGCTGTAAGCCGGCTGCCTAAGTTGGAGAAGTTCCTAATTGAAGAAAGATACATGCAAGAAGATTCGGATTATCTAACCGATTACAATACGTACTGCTTTAAATTTCAACCAAGCATTTCAGAAGGAACATATACAAAAATCCGTTGGAAAGCTTTTTATAAGCTCGCGCTCAATTTAAACATAGCCGTAATTATTAGAGGGGAGGGATGAGGATGGCAGCATTAGACAGGGATAGCCTACCGGAAGCACTGGAACCAAAACACGTACAAGAGATATTAGGTATAGGTCGAAGCCAGACTTATGAATTATTCAATAATCCTCCCTTTCACGTAGTCAAAATCGGAAGGATATACAAGGTATCTAAAATCACTTTTTTCAAATGGTTAGATGGAGAACAGGGAAATTAGTTCCTTGTTCTTTTTATTTTGACATGATAGTATTGCAGTAATTAAAAGTCAGTAGCGTGGTAGGTTTTTGGTAGGATACTTGGTAGGAATGAGTAACATTCAACATAACTAGAAAACATTCCGATAATTATCTAACCGTTGGAAACCCTATTACAAAGGCTTTTAAGTAACAACATAATACTAGAAAGCACAGCAATGTGTTGATAGTGTCCTTCGGGGTCGGGTGAAAATCCCAACCGGCGGTGATGAAGCAATTCTAAGCCCGCGAGCCTGATAAAGGCAGGATTTGGTGAGATTCCAAAGCCGACAGTACAGTCTGGATGGGAGAAGGACGTGTGGAACCCAAGTGTATACGTACGCCTAATTTTCAGAAAATGAAAAAATTAGGTTTCTTAGGTATACAATTTTTTTCACTCATTTCTCCTGCTAACTCCTTAGGCTTTCTAAGGGGTTTTTTATATTTCATAAAAGGGGGAAAAGCATGTTTACGGGAATCATTGAGGACATCGGTACTGTTCATTCCTTGAAAAAAGGAAAAAGCAGTATGGAGTTGACGATTCGTTCCGAAAAAATTCTTGAAGATGTTCATCTCGGGGATAGTATATCAGTCAACGGCGTCTGCTTGACGGTAACTTCTTTCACGAAAAGTTTATTTGCCGTCGACGTAATGCCAGAAACGGTCAAGGCTTCCACGATCCGGACGTTAAAAGTGGGTTCACCCGTGAACCTCGAGCGCGCCATGAGTGCGGGGGGAAGGTTTGGTGGACATTTCGTTTCAGGTCATATCGACGGTACCGGAACAATCATAAAAAAAGAACGAAAAGAAAATGCCGTTTATTATGTCATCCAATTGGAAGAAGGGCTAAGTGCCTTTTGCATACCAAAAGGATCGATTGCCATTGATGGAACGAGCCTGACGATTTTTGGGATTGAGAGAAACCTTTTAACAGTTTCTTTGATCCCCTTGACTCATATGGACACCATATTAGGGCAGAAAGCGGCTGGAGATATCGTTAACATTGAAAACGACATGATTGGGAAATATATTGTACATCAAATGAAAAAAGGCGACTCAAAACCAGGACTGAATCTAGAGTTTTTAGCAAAGCACGGATTTTAAGACAAGGGCGGTGTAATGGATGTTCCATACGATTGAAGAAGCAATTGAAGAGTTGAAAGCTGGCAAGGTAGTAATTGTATCAGATAATGAAGATCGGGAAAATGAAGGCGATTTTGTTGTACTTGCTGAAAAGGCGACACCGGATGCGATTAATTTCATGGCGACTCATGGACGAGGTTTGATCTGTACAACCATAACTGGAGAACTGGCGGAAAAGCTGAGTTTGCATCCTATGGTCGGGGAAAATACCGACCAGCATGGAACGGCTTTTACGGTAAGTGTCGACCATAAAAATACGACTACAGGAATCAGTGCCTTTGAAAGGTCCTTGACCATTCTGGAGCTTCTTAAAGAAGATTCGGTTGCTGGGGATTTCCATAGGCCCGGCCACACTTTTCCGATAGTCGCTAAAGAAGGCGGCGTACTTAAGCGGGCAGGGCACACGGAGGCTTCTGTGGATCTGGCCAAGTTATGCGGTGCCAAACCAGCTGGGGTCATCTGTGAAATCATGAATGAAGATGGGTCGATGGCACGGGTGTCCGATTTAGAAGTCATCGCCGATAAATTCAATTTGAAATTCATAACGATTGCTGATTTGATTCAGTACCTTCAACAAGCCGAAACAACCGAAAAACAGGAACTGGAACTGAACGTTCAAAATTCGTAAGGTTTAAAGCATGAACAAAAAATTAAACGTTTTATAAAATAGGAGGAATTGGGATATGGGGAACATCATTGAAGCACAATTAATCGGATCAGGTTTGAAAGTGGGAATCGTTGTAGGAAGGTTTAATGAATTTATCACAAGCAAGCTTTTGGGCGGGGCGTTGGACGGCCTTAAGCGTCATGGCGTTGATGAAAATGATGTGGATATCGCTTGGGTTCCTGGTGCTTTC
>NZ_PHNG01000783.1:0-33016 GCF_002803435.1 Bacillus sp. mrc49
GCTTTTTCAAAAGAATTCGTCCACCTTTACGATATTTTCTTGTGCTGCTTTCCATAACTAACATCTATTTTTTATATTATTAATCTACATTATAAAAAGCACGCTTATACATATGTGACGCATTTCACGTAACCCTTCAAACTTGTAATAAATGAATCATAAGTAAATATTAGTCTTTTTCAATAATTTTTTCAAGTGAAAAACGGATTCTTCAAGACCATATCCCCCCTTCAACAGAACCCATTTTAATAGGCTTAGCCACGAGTATTTCCAGACGCTAAAAACGAGAGCGAGGCTGCTGTTGCCATACGCCGAAATAATAGTCGAAACTTTCTAACTTTTTTCTCGTTTTTTCAAAGTTCATCTATGGTAAAATAAGAGAATATATTTCAGCAAACCTAGTATATCGGAGGGATAACGTTGGAAGTTAACGAAAAGGTTTATGATATCACCATCATTGGCGGAGGTCCGGTTGGATTATTCACCGCATTTTACGGCGGCATGAGGCAGGCATCGGTAAAAATCATCGAAAGCCTCCCACAATTAGGCGGGCAATTATCTGCCCTTTATCCTGAAAAGTACATTTATGATATCGCTGGTTTCCCTAAAGTGCGCGCACAGGAGCTAGTGAATAACCTGAAAGAACAAATGGCAAAGTTCGAACAGACCGTTGTACTCGAGCAAGCCGTGCAAGACGTCGAAAAACAAGCCGACGGGGTCTTCAAGTTAACGACCGATAAAGAAATCCATTATTCCAAAACCATCATCATCACAGCTGGCAATGGTGCATTCCAACCCCGCCGCATCGAAATTGATGAGGCAAAAGAATATGAAAGCAGCAACCTTCATTATTTCATCGACGATCTCAATCATTTCGCAGGCAAAAAGGTCGCCGTTTTCGGAGGCGGGGATTCCGCAGTGGATTGGGCCCTCATGCTGGAGCCAATCGCCGAAAAGGTGAGCATCATTCATAGAAGAGATAAATTCCGTGCCCACGAACATAGTGTGGAAAACCTTAAAAATTCCAAGGTTGAAGTACTCACCCCTTACATACCGGCTGATTTGATTGGAACGGAAGGACGGATCCATACTGTCGCCATCAAGGACCCAAAGGGTGAAGATACAGAAACGCTGGATGTAGATGCAGTCATCGTCAATTACGGATTCGTATCTTCCCTCGGCCCCATCAAAAATTGGGGGCTCGAAATCCAGAGGAACAGCATCTTGGTCAATACCAAAATGGAAACGAATATTCCCGGAATATACGCTGCCGGCGATATCGCAACCTATGACGGCAAAGTTAAATTGATCGCGAGCGGCTTCGGCGAGGCGCCCACTGCCGTCAATCACGCCAAACAATATATCGACCCAAAAGCAAAGGTCCAGCCCATGCACAGCTCCTCGATGTTTTGATAAGCGCAATCCAGCAAAAAAGGTTCCGGAATGGTCTCCCTTCCGGAACCTTTTTTATTGGATGGAGGGAATCGCTTCGGAAGTATTCATCCAAAGTGAAATGAGTCCGAACTCCATCTCCTCCAAGAACAATATCTTTCGTTTGAAACACAAAGTGGAATGCAACGGAAGGTGGCGACACTCCTGCGGGCAATGCGCGTCTATTTGAGACTCCGCAGGCTAAAGGCCGAGGAGGCTCAAGGACCGCCTTTGGATAAGGGAGCGCCTGCAGTGAAATGCAACGTTCGAAGTACTCCATCATAAAACTGGGCAATCAGGAATCTATCTTCAGCTTTCCTCCTAAATCCCGCATGTTATCCCCAATTACGGCCTTGTGGATAACATTCTTTCCGTTAGTTGTCCACAAGTGCTTAACCTCAAACTGGAAAGGGTAACGAATAAAAGAAGATCAGAAAGGAGAATGCACATATATGAATATTTTAATTGCAGGAGCTAACGGGACGACCGGAAGGATGATCATTGAAGAATTATCAAAAAATCCGGAAATGAATGTTTACGGAATGATCCGGAAAGAAGAACAAGCTCAAACGATAAAAGAACTCGGCGGCCATCCCATCCTTGCCGATTTAGAGGGAAATGTGGATAAAGCAGTGGATAACATGGAAGCGATCATCTTCGCGGCAGGTTCCGGACCAAAAACGGGACCAGATAAGACGACGGCTGTGGATAAGCTGGGTGCGATTAAACTGGTCGATGCCGCCAAGAAGAAAGGAATCGATCGCTTTATCATGCTGAGCTCCGTCGGATCTGATACTCCAGAGCAAGCGCAAGGCGGGATGCGCCATTATCTTGAAGCAAAACACGATGCCGATGAACATTTAAAAGCAAGCGGACTGACATACACAATTGTCCGCCCAGTTGCCTTGACCAATGACCAAGCTATAGGCAAAATCTTTGCAGAACAAAAAGTGGACCATACCAATAAATCGATTCCAAGAGCCGATGTCGCCTCCGTTCTGGCACAGTCGGTCAAAAAGGAAAGCACGTTCAATAAAACATTCGAAATTTTAAGCGGTGACTTGCCAATCAAGGAAGCACTGAACAGTATTTAGTGAAAAAAAGGAACTTATAAAGAGGCTGCTCAATCGTTTTTAAAAAGTATTTTTTATAATGGAAACTCTCCTCTTTCTATAGATAAAAATATGGCAGTTCCTTATATAATAATAAGGAACTGCCACTTTTCTAAAGATTAAAGTATATAGCGTTTAGCTCCACTCTTCTTTATTTGAAAAAGTTTCATAATCAAATTGAGTTTGATACGTAAATGCTTTTTTTGTTTTAAACTTATATGCTTCACTAGCAACATATAGTAGATCCTCGAAGGTATCATTTTGTATTTGTATCATTTTTTTAGGGTTAGATAATATTTCACCATATGTTTCTTCCCCTTTAGTAACCACAGCACATCTTGCATATAAAAAATTGTCTAATGAAAAATTCCCTTCATCTCTAAATGAAAATTCAGCAATATTTTCTGCATGTTTTTTAGTATCTAAAAGATATAGTTTTTTAGCAAGTGTTTCTTCAAATTGTTTTATTTCCTTTACTTTCATTTTCGATAACTTCGAGATTAGTACTTTAAGACTTTCTTCATTTGCCTTTTCCCCTGGTTGGATAGTCGATATTAACCCCCAAAAGATTTCGTCTCTCATCATATTATTATCGTTATCATTTTCTTTTTGATTATTCTTGTATTCACTTGGTTCTTCATTTACTTCAGATTGAAAAGCTTCCCTGTCATTTTCCCAACGCCATTCATAATATGCTTCAAAACCAATATTATCCCATGTTTCACTAAAGGTACTCGACACAATACTACTTTCATTAGGATCTAGTGGGATGTTACCTACATATATATATTGATTTGGAATATTTCCTTCGACCCATTTAATTGCAGGTATCTCATCGAAAAAGAAACGATTTTGTATCAACTTTTGTTTTAATACATTATCATGGATTTTAGGTAACTTATCCATTAGGTATGGTGTTGTTAATACTAAAAAAGAGTTATCTATTTCTTTGATTATTCTTATTGCACCATATTTTCCATTTGGTAATTTCATAGTAAATACTGATCCGCAAATATTCTGCATACTTTATTCCTCCCTTTTATCTTCTTCGTTTAGGTTTAGGCCGATCATGTTTTGATAATCTATGACCTTCACTAGCTCTTTTATTTGTCCAGTTTCTTTCCCATCTTAAAGCTGCTCCTCTATTTTTCATGTTTTTTATAACGACTCTCGATTCATATTTATCTTTTCCCCATTTATTTACTTGGCTAGTTGCTCTATATGATTTTCCGTTTTTTGCAATCTTTCCACCACTAATTCCAACTTTCACTACTTCTCCAGAACCTTTATTATATATTTCATAACCGTGTTGTCTTTTTTTACTCTTTTTACTATTCCCATTAACTTTTTTAGTAGCCTTTCCTACTCTGGATACTTTCTTGTAAGTTTTATAAGCTTTATAGCCTCGATATCCATATGCACCAGCCATCAGAACAAAATGTGCAAACTTTCCATCAGGATCTACCATCATGACAGGATTATTATTAGCATACGTATACCCATTCTGAGTAAGGATATCATCTTCGTCACCAGGATCTGGATCAAGTGATAAAAAGACGCCATGGGTTGGCTGATAATATCGCGCCATTAAATAATAAAGACCCGTTTCTTCATCGAACTGGTAACCCGCATAACGGAATGGATTTTCGAGTGCGATCCCCGTACGTTTTGATTCTATTGGATTACCCCAACTGTCATAGGAATAACTCCCGACTATTTTCCCGGATTTATCCGTTAATGCAACAACATCCCCACGTGGATTATAGTGATAATAATAAGTGTCCGAAACGAATGTTCCACTATGTTTATTAAGCGCTAACAGTTGACCATCTACACCATATGCATAAGATCTTAGTACTTGATCACTTGCATTCGTTTCATATAAAACGTTTAAACTGTCTCCATCATAAGTATAATTAGTAATGGTTCCTTTAACATTTTTCTGGATTCTTCTGCCATCGTCATCGTATTTATACTCTGCATAAGGAGAGGACTCTCCTTTTTTATTAACGACAATTAACTGATCCGCAGCATTCCATTTGTATGTATAAGTACCATCTTCAAGTCGATTACCATTGGCATCATATTTAATGGTTTCGTTCCCATAATTGATAAGTTGATTCATCAGATTATAGGAAGCCGTTACGGCAGGTTGATTCCCCCTCTTTTGAGAGATTCTGTTACCGAATCCATCATATTTATACTCATTTTTGGATCCATCTTGTAATATCTCATTGGTTAATTGATCAAAGTCATCATACGTAAACTGGGTGGTACCGCCAGTATTATTGATGATTACGGTTCGATTACCATTAGCGTCGTAAGAGTATTTTTCATCAATGACTGTTGTCACTGCACCTGTTGCTGCATCTACATGATTCGTAGACATGGAAACGACCTGTCCAGCTGGATCGTACACGTTTGTTGTTCCTACGCCATTAGCTGGTGTATATGTTGTGACATTTCCAGATTCATCATAATCAAGTCTAAACGTATTGTTATTGTTTTTCACAACCGTGTTTTGTTCGAGTTTATTATATTCATAACTGATGGTTTGATTCGTACCCTGGTGTGAAAAGGATGTACTTTGCAACTTATCAGAATCAGCTGGATAGTTCCATGATACAGTACCTAGTGTTGCATTATTCTTTTTCAGCACTTGACTAATTATCCGGTCTTTCGCATCAAAAACTTGTTCTTTTTTCAATTGATTAAACGAATCTATTATGGATGTTTCATTACTATTTTTATCTTTTTCAAATTCAAAAGCTAATTCATTATTATAGTAAATCTTATCAATACGATCCGCGTTATCATACGTATTTTTTATCAATTGCCCATTAGGCAGTTGAATTTGTACTAAATTGTCATTATCGTCATAGGCGTTACTTGTTTTGTGATTTAAAGGGTCACTTACAGAAATTAATTTATTATCCTCATCAAATTCATAGTTATATTCTTGTCTTTTACTTCCTGCAGTAATACCTTTTTCTGTGTTATTCCCATTCTTATCATAATCATAAGAAACAACTGCATCATTCGGTAAGGTAAGGGACTTTAGTTGATTACTAGAATCATATGAATAGGTTTTTTTAGAACCTTCAGGGTTCGTTTCATTTAAAAGATTTCCTATTTCGTCATATGTTTTCAGGCTAACCCTTCCAAGAACATCCGTTGTTTTTTCAGCATAGTTCTTCTTAGTATCATACATCGCAGATGATAAAACATTTCCTTCTATAAGGCGAAATGCATCAAACCATACTGTACCTATATTATTTCCTCTGAAAATACCATAAAAATCAATCGACGCTATCGCTTTTTTTGCATTAATGTAAAGAACTGCCCGATTCCAGTTTTGAGATCCTAATGGGAACGGGGTGTTTTTGGATTCAGAAGTTCCATCTGCATACTTAATAGTAGCCCATATTGAATAGTCTGAATTTGGAACTTTTTCAACTGAATTCGTAACATTCTCGCTCTTAGATACGGCCGTTAAACTAATGGGCTTAGGGTTATTTATGGACTGGTTCAATATAAATGTCTGCCTATAATGGATTCGATCTTGAGTTGTTGACGATCTTACCATTTTGACAGATTGATTACCATCATAGGACTCTGTATCCACGACACTCGCAGAACCTGAAGCAAGTACCCACCCTGTTCTCCCTTTTTCAAAACTACCATTGATAACTGGATTGTAAGAAGATGATACATCCGCCTTCTCTAATTGAACTCGATCAAACCAAGCCTCACCCGAAGTCGATGTATGATTATGATCCACCTCTAAATATAGGCGAATATTATTGACATTCGAAGCTGTCTTAAATGTGACTTGTCGTTTTGTCCAAGTGTTTGTCCCTCTTAAGGCTGAATATTTATTGTTATTATATTGTATCAAAGCACTTCCATTTAATTGAGCAACATTTAAAAATGCTTTTGCATTCTTTAAATTATTGGTTTTTACATCTGCACTGAACGTATATGTTTGATTAGGTTCTACTGGAATTACCTGAGTATATGATGAATAACCAAGCTCCGTTCCTTTAGTTGTAGATTGTGTTGTTAGTTTTAACGCTTGTTTTCCACCTAATGCTTTAAACTCTTTTTCAGGTGTTGTTATTAATGATCCTATACCACTATCTTTCGAGTTAGTTAACGTCCAACTATTAAGATTATCTTCAAAGCTAGAATTCAAAACTAGATTGTTTGCCCCAGATAGATCCAAACTCGATTCAATCTCATTTCCATAGTCGTCGAACTTAGATACAGAAGATATTGCTCCTGCTTCATCTGTTTCAGAAGTAGGGTTTAAACCATCATACGCAATGGTCGTTTTTTCACCTTCCGTGTCAATAATTTCAACTATGTCATTGTTTTCGTTGTACTTGTAGGTCTCTGTTCCATAACTATCTGTCGTAGAAATGATATTTCCATCTTTATCATATTTATAGGATTCAGTAGCTGTTGAGCCAACATCTTTTGGATCCCAGGATTTTATTAAATTATTCCCTTGGTATTCATATTTCGTTTCAAGATTATTGTTTGCACCTGATTGACCAGGGGAGTAAGCGTCGATTTGCTTAACTGGGTTAGCTGCTGCATTATATTCATAAAATGATTTATTTCCCCGTGGGTTCGTAACCGTTAATGTTCTCTTTGGTAAATCATAAGCAAACGTTGTGCTTTTCCCTTTAGGGTTTGTCACTTTTTGTATGCGTTTTTCACTTGTATTATATTCATATGATGTTTCTACAGGTTTATCAGTAGTACTAGTTGGATCTATAATCTTTGATAGCAGTTTATTACCATCATACTCATACTTCGTCTTTTCATGATTAGAATTAGTTACGGAAATTAATTGTTCATTGTTATAGGAGTAGGAAGTTGAACGACCTTTAGGGTCTGTAATTTTTGAAACTAACCCATTTTGATATTCTAACGTTAGTTTTCTGCCAGAAGCGTCTGTGATGGTCGTTAATTGGCCATCGACATATCCATAGGTGGTTTTGTTACTTTCCTTTTGTGCATCACGAATTTCTTTGATTTTACCAGTCGTTTTATCAAAATAAACTTTCGATTGATCTTTAGAAGTTAAAATGTAATCAGCAGTCGTCTCTGTAAGTTCAAGATATACTCCTGTAGGAGCCTCATATGTTCCATCAGTTTTCTTTACAAAACCATGAATGGTGCCATCCTCATCAATAAATTTAACATATGAAGAATCTTGTATTATACTCATCTCAGCATCACTATACCAGCCTAGACCAAATAGTCCCTTAGATGTAGACATGCTGTTATAGGTCCTTCCAATACTTAACCCAGGTCCCCTACCGTCAATGGAAAAATCTGTTTCGTCAACGATTACGTTACCTGTTGCAGCGTTGACTGTTCCGTTATTTACATCGATTCCAGTCCAGAAATCTTCCATTCCCAAGAAATCTTCTGCTCCTGGTATGGTTGGTTTAAATAAACCCGACCAGTTACTTTCAGAGTGTCCAGCATTACTGAAAGCCTTAATTTTAAACCAATAGTTTGTTGAATTAGGGTAAGATCCTTTTGAATTCCTATATACAGGAGAAGGATCTGAAGCCAGCTCCGTGCCTTCGCCGGAAAGATTTAATTTATATTTACCTGCCTTAATCTGATCTTGAGTAAGCCAGAGCTTTTTGTTTTGTGTGGTCCATGAAGATGTATCTTTATCCACTGATGCTACTTCTTCATATTCTTTTCCATTGTAAAGAGCAATTATATAGCCGTCTGCACCTTCAACCGGTTCCCAATTCAAGTTTACATATCCGGATTTTTCATTCATCGTATTAGCATATGGACGACCTGTTGGGGTTTTTGGTGTTTCCATAGGCATATATATTCTTGTTGCAGTCGATTGAGGGCTATCTCCACCAGGATATTCTGCTACAACTCTTACCCAATAATTGCGTGCATTAGGATAAGTTCCTCCATCGTCTGCTGCATTTTTGTACACTGGATTCGGGTTAAATGCTAATTCAGTTCCTGTTTTATCAGTTCTTAGAGCATAAGAACCAGCATCAATCTGAGCTTGTGTAGGCCATATTTTTTGCCCTTTTGTACTCCAACTTGTCACATTCCCCACATTAAATGCTGTATAAGCTTTCCCGTTATACAGTAATACTTTATATCCAGTAGCACCCGCAATTTTATCCCAACTAACATTTAGATAACCAGTATTAGTATTTGTACCATTGGATGTCGCCGTTACGGATGGAGCTGGTAGAGCATTATAATGATAAGTAACTGATAAATAAGGTTTTAACGTCGAGTTATCTGAAGAAACAACTTTCTTCCAGAAGTTTTGACCATTACCGTTCGCATGGAGTTTAAACCCATGGTTGGCCTTGGTACCTGCAGCCCAGGCTTTAACGGTATTCAATACATTAAACTGTACCCATTCATCTCTTCCTGCATTTACATTTCCAATATTCTTGGAACTCGGTTTATTGTCCCAGGTCAAGGTGGAAGCATTCCAGTTAGCAGACACCTCATCTAGCCATAGACCATTTTTCGTTGTTGCAAAATAAGCATGTGTAACATAGACATTTAACGTAGCTGAATCAATAACTGCTTTGTCAATCTTCGAGATATTCTGTTTTAAGAATGCATAGTTCGTGCCAGTAGTTCCATCATAATATCCAACTTTTAGAACATATTGATTTTGACTAGCATCCCACTTCTTCGAGGATATTCCATAATTTTCTTTTGGATAAGCACTCATTACAAAAGTATCTGAACTCGTGGATAATGAAGTAGTTGGATCAATATAAACGGGATATACTCGTTCAGGTGCTTTCAGCCAATTTTCATCTGCCGTTACAGTCAGGAGATAACCAGCTTCAACTTTTTTTAAATCGTACTTTACATCTTCTGAACGTGCAGTTTCTGAAGACAGTTCATCAATATTTGAATCTGTCATGAATGGTGAAGGGAGTACAAAAGTAGGTTCATCTTCTTCCTTGTCATAAAATGCAATGGAACCATCTTTTTGAACCTTACCATTTAAGTCTGTTTTTAATTGAAAGGTGAATGTATTCAATCCTTTATAAGAATGTAGGACGATATCTTCTTTAACATTTTCATTAAAGGTAATATTTCGCAAATCAATATCTGAGAAGATTCCCTCATGTGTAATGATATTCTTGTTAAAGCTTGGTTTTACATCCGTTACTTGTACATTTTTATCCTTTCCTGAAGCTTCCATGATGGAAAATACGATAGATGCTTGATCTTTTTCAAAAAAAGCATATTCTCCGTCTTTCATTTCCTCATAAAAAGTAGAGGATAATAAAGTGTTTTCTGTCTCAATCATTTTTTGATCATCGAGCATGGTTTCATATAAATCCGTAGAAACTTCAGTGAATTCACCATTTTTCTCAAGATGAATCGGTTCGAAATAGATATTCTTTGTAAAGGTCCCATCCCCATTATCAAAGACTTTTGTATGATCCGTTCTTTCCTCGATGACTTCTTTATCTTGTTGAGAATCTTCTATTCTACCATCTTTACTTTCTTTTTCTGCTTGTTCAGTTTTCATTTTTTCAGTCTCATTTGCAAAAGCTTCATACGGCACTGAAGTAAACACTAATAAGATTGTTAAAATCCATATCAAAGTTCTTTTTTGATATCCCTTTATCATTTCTTCATCTCCTTTTATTAGTCTACTAAGAATTATTAGCCAAAATATTTGTAACTATTTAGCTCACCTAACAGTTTATTTTTCAATATGTATACAAAACTGCTTGCTATCGCAAATCCTGTTCGAATACTGCACTTCGGTATGTACCAGGTTTTTTGTGTTTCAATTTATTATCAAGGGGCGTATTTGAATTTTTTAAAATAAGAGTATGGTACCTGGAAGGTTGAAAAGTGAATTAATAACCTTTTCACTATAGTGGTAATTTCCTCACATCTTTATACGGAGATGTTTAGGTGGGAATCTAAGTTTATTTGTATTTGCGGAATGAAAAGACTTTTCTTTACTCTCAGTTTGTTGTTAACCATGTTTATTCATAAACATTCTTTAAGTCATCTAGAAAATGAGCTTTTGCAAATGGGATGTTCACCTTTTTCATATACTATATACGAGGTCCAACCATAATAAACGGTAATGACTCGAAATATCGGTAAGTAATCAATTTCTTTTATTGCCTCTAATAGCCCCTTTTTCATGGAAAAACTGTAAAGTCACTTAACTCCTAACTTGTAACTTAAAATTCCCACCAAATAAGTTCCAAATTTTTAATGCATATCTCACAAGGTCTCAGCGGCGAAAAAGTCACGAAAGAACGCTTCTGTTTAAGCGGAAGGAACTACTTAATCAAGCTATATAACAGTACCAAACACAACAAAATAATTATAAAATTCAGTTTTATAAACCAAAATTGACACATACTTTTTCTTTCTGTCCCATATGGCAGATTTCCAACAATGGGTGCAGTCGTCATATAATGTTTAATAACATAATTGGAATGAGTAAATGGGATGCCTTTTATGCCCCAATTAACTATTTGTCTCCAGGTATTTCTTGAACGAAATATTTTTCTTTCCGTTTAGAAATTGTTTTACATCCGTTACAAATATGCTATATAACTCTTCTGGTCCTTGATGATGGATTTCTATAAATGTTTGTACTTCATCTCCTTCACCTCTCCAGAATTGTTATTTCAAAAAAATTACAAATAAGTCTAAAAAATTACTAACTACTAAATACTGTAACAAAGTCGCAACTATATTCCTAATTAAAAGTATCGTTTATTCATTTAAAGGGTTTCTCACTGCTCAGTCATACCTATATTTTTCCTTTTTAATTCAACTTCACTTACTGCTAAATTATTATAAAACGAATATAATCCGATTAGCCTGACTTCGGGAATACACTAAAGAATCTAGCCTTTCAATACGGACATCTTCTCATTAGCCATTACATTTTTTAAAAGTATTTTCGATTGTTTTCTTGAATTTGGACTGCGTTGTCAACTTTAGCCCTCCGCTGCTTGATTACCCTTTCTTCAGCAAAAAAAAGACGCCTCCCAGCGTATCGTTAAATACGTCAAGAAGCGTCTAGCATTTGAGTTGATATCGCATTTTGCAAGGGGGTTTTTACGTAACCCTCCGAGGAGAGAATACGTAATCCCACCCGCTTAACTTACCGATACTCGCCTGAACTACGTCAGCAATTTTCCGGGGTTCCGGCGTTCTTGGCCGTTTTGAAGGAAGATCCGCATCCGCATGACGCAATCGCATTCGGGTTTTCGATCGTGAATCCTCCGCCCATCATCGTCTGTTTATAATCAATGACTGTTCCTTTCAATATATCAGCGTCCCCATTATCGACAAGGATCTTAATTTCAAATTGTTCAAGTTGGGCATCTTTTTCTCCTGCCTCTTCCTCAAAACCCATCCCATAGGATAATCCACTGCAGCCTCCGCCTTTAACGGCCACCCTTAAAAAGGAACCTTCTTCACCATTTTGTTTCATCATTTCTTTTATCTGAAAAGCGGCAGCTTCCGTTATATTAACAACTTCACTCACAATAAATCCCTCCTTCTTATGATATGTGAGATAGACCATTTCTCCTTATAGTATATACCAAAGAATTTCCTGCGCTCAATCTTCCAGCTTGAAAAAATTCGGCATTACCACATCCATTTTACCAACATTACGATAAATATAGTTTATAATAGGCATAAAGAATCAAGCATTTGGACTCATTAAAACTTGATGCAAGGAGGGATGCTCCATCCAACATATACAGCCTCTATACGACAAAAGCATGGAATGTCTGCTGTGCAAACAAAAATCGACCACCAAAAAGGTTCGGTCACGTTTTGCAAAAGTAACCAAGTACGACACGGACTTTTGTCCCGTTTACACTGATTCATCCATTAATGCACTTTATTATACCATTTTTGTTTGCCCTCACTGCGGATTTTCCTATTCCGAGGATTTTTCCCGATACTTCCCTCCCGCCACAAAGGAAGTCATTGAGGAAAAAGTCAGTTCAAGGTGGGTCCCCCAACATTTCAGCAACGAGCGATCGATAAGGGACGCGATCAATACATACAAGCTGGCGAGTTATTGCGGTGCGCTAAAAAAGGAAAAACACATTATCCTGGCAGGCATCCATTTACGAATTGCCTGGCTATACCGGATTACCCAAAACTCGAAACAAGAGGAAAGATTTTTGAGATTCGCACTTACGGAATATGAGGCCTCCTATTCGACAGGGGATTTCATTGGTACCCGGGCCTCCGAAGCCAAGATCTTATATCTCGCCGGCGACATCTCAAAAAGAATAGGAAATGACATGGCAGCGATAAAGTATTTTTCATTAGTATTCGAAAGACAAAAAAATGCACGGGAAGCCTCTCTCATCCAAATGGCCAGAGATCGCTTTCAGGAAATCAAGCACGAACAAGGAAAGCGTACAATCGCTGCATCAGTCCATCGCTAGGCTGTATTTATTGGATGCTAATGTTCGTGCTAGGTGCGAGTCCACGTAAGACCCCCGCAGGCGCTATAAAGCCGAGCGCGGACCGCCTCTGGAAAAGGGAATGCACGCTATAAAATCCAATTCCCTAAAAACGGCTGTGTGCAATCGGCTTCCTCCTACATTTAAAACGCTAAAAAACTGCAGACAAACTCCATTATCCATCAAGAGTTTGTCTGCAGCCTGTCCTGCTGTTCCATTGATGCGTCCTGTTTTCAGATTTCGAATTCATCAATGAACTTATATATATTTTCAACTAATTCATCCGTTGTGTCACCAGAAACCACTTCGCCGTTCACAAGAGCGTATAAGTTACTGGAGCATTTCCCACAATAACCCAGGCATCCGTACTCGATGATATCCAAATTCGGATCCCGTTCCAATCTTTCCAGAGCCTCTTGCGCGCCACTGGCCAGATTGCTTACACAAAATTCAATGATCGGATACATTGCTTCACCTCACCGTTACTAACAATCCATCTTATTACTTTTCCCATTTACAGTCAATATTTACGCATAAAAAAGCAGCCGATTTCAAGATATCGGTTGTGATTTCCTTATATATTCGTTATACTTTTGTCGGGGTATGTAAAAAGAAAATGATCAAAAATTTTTTATTCTTACTACTAATGGGGTATATATATTCAGTAAAAATTTCAAAGGTTCATTTGGGAGAATCCTAGAGTGGAATAGTTGTTTTCTACAAGTGGAACGATTATCAAATTTTTCAAAGAGATCTAATAAAGGGGAAAATCATATGAAGAATTTAGTCATACTTGGTGGTGGGTATGGTGGTATGCGTATGCTGCAAAGATTGTTGCCTAATCAGCTTCCTGAAAATGTAAGCATCACGCTTATCGACCGCAATCCTTACCACTGCTTAAAAACGGAATATTACGCTTTAGCAGCAGGCACCATTCCTGATCAGCACATCCGTGTTGCATTTCCTGAACATCCTCGCTTGAAGAACGTATACGGAGAAGTACTTTCCATCGATATGGAAAACAAACAAGTCATAATAGAAAATCAAGAACCTGTCGTTTATGATGATTTAGTCATTGGCCTTGGCTGTGAAGATAAATACCACGATATTCCTGGTGCAGACACACATACGTATAGTATCCAAACGATTGATAAATCACGCCGCACATATTCAGCTTTGAATAATTTAGGTGCTGGTGCAACCGTGTCCATCGTGGGCGGCGGACTCAGCGGTGTAGAGCTGGCCAGTGAACTGATCGAAAGCCGTTCGGATTTAAACGTTAAGCTATTCGACCGCGGACCGCATATTCTTTCAGCTTTCCCAGAAAGATTAAGCACGTTTGTCGAATCTTGGTTTGATAAACATACAATCGAAATCGTCCATCATTCTAATATCACCAAAGTTGAACCAAACCTGCTTTATAATGGCGACGAAGCTGTCCAAAGTGACGTCATCGTCTGGACTGCTGGAATTCAGCCAAGCAAGATCATCCGTGATATGGATATTGAAAAGGATCGTCAAGGAAGAGCCGTCCTTACTCCTCAGCATTTCCTTCCAACTAATGATAGCATCTTTGTCGTCGGCGACTGTGCAAGCCTGCCGCATGCACCAAGTGCTCAATTAGCGGAGTCCCAAGCTGAGCAAATCGTCCAAGTCCTTGTGAAGAAATGGGCAAATGAACCGCTTCCTGAAAGTTTCCCTGCCATGAAACTAAAAGGGACATTAGGTTCTCTTGGGAAAAAACAAGGGTTCGGCCTTGTAGCGAATCGCCCGATCACCGGAAGAGTGGCGCGCCTCATGAAATCAGGCATCCTCTGGATGTATAAATATCATAACGGTTAATCTTATCAAAAACTGGCCCAAGAGCTGCGTACAGCTCGCCTCATGGGTCAGTTTTTTCATTGCTTCCATTATATATCACAATTGCACCTTATATCCATATTTCTCCATCGCTTCCACCACTTTTTTTAGACGTACATTTCCTTCCGCGATGATTTCATCTTCGATGAGGACAAGCGGATAGAATAAATCTTCTTCGATCATTTTTGCGGCAAAGCTCTTTTGTTTCAGCTCTTCAGGAGGATTATACAAATCGATATAGGAGATCTTGAAGTCTTGGTCTGGAAACTTCCTCGTTAAAGCGGCTTCAAGCCATTCACATGTATCTTTTGAAGAGGGCAGATTGACACAGCTCGCACAAATTTGCTCCGCACCATACACCTCTATTTCAATGTCTTTCTTTACCATACTCTTCCTCCTTCTTTCCAGTATATTTGCTGCATCTTGATTACATTATAAGAACATTCACCTTTTTCCATCGTACATATATAATATAGATTATATTTCCGCAAAGTTACAGTTGGATTTTTTACTACCTTCGCATTATAATATGATTAGGAAAGGAGTCGATTGCAATGTCTAACCAAACAATGGAAGTCCAAGTTCAAGATGTTCTAGATAAGCTTCGTCCGTTTCTTCTTCGCGATGGCGGTGACTGTGAACTAGTCGACGTAGAAGATGGAATTGTAAAATTACGATTACTGGGAGCCTGCGGAAGCTGTCCAAGTTCGACCATTACGCTAAAAGCGGGGATTGAACGCGCCCTTCTTGAAGAAGTTCCAGGTGTAGTGGAAGTTGAACAGGTATTCTAATATCCCTTTAAATAACATGCGACGTATGGATTGAAGCATCACTAATACGTTCAATTAAATTCATGCAGACAGGCACCTTGCCTGGACTGTTATAGAAAAATAAAGCTGACTCGGCTTATGCCTTATCAATGGATTGATACGGCTCGACACGGGTCAGCTTTTTTTTGTCACATCATTCAATAGCTTACGGTTACAAAAATTCCAAGCCTTCTTTTTCCTGCTCCGAGAGGATTGCGGTATGACTGCCATCATTATCGATTTCCAACTCTTTCACCACATATTCCGGGAACTCCAGCTTCAATGCCGTGAGCACTGCTGCTGAATTTTCTTTGGATGTTAAGCTTAAAACGGTCGGTCCTGCACCGCTTAGTGCTGTCCCAAATCCGCCTTCCTGAAGAACAACCTCTTCGATATGGGCTAGATGAGGAACCAGCTCTGCTCTATAGGGCTGATGGAAACGATCGCTTTGCATCATTTCGCCAACAAGCTTCCAATCCTTCGTCATGACGCCGGCAAGGAACACATTGGCAGCCGCACTTCCGGCTATCGCATCTTTATAAGGCAGCGATGCGGGAAGGACATTTCTAGAATCCTCAGTCAGCAATTCGAAATCGGGAATGACAGCAATCACCTTAACTCCCTCGATTGGAAACGAAACGACATCCGTCTTTTGCTGTGTATGCAGGCCGACAACCAAGCCGCCATATACGGATGCTCCGGCATTATCGGGATGCCCTTCAAAAAGGGAAGCATGTCGATTCTTTTCATCATCGGTCAATTGGAGCTCAGCTACGATGTTTGCCAATTCGATGCCGGCCACAATGGCAGAGGCACTGCTCCCCAGACCTCTTGCCAATGGGATTTCGCTGGAGACGAAAAGCCGGCATGGAGACAGCTCCTTCCCATATGCGGCAGCCGTTTTCTTGGCAATTTGAATGATATAATTTCGATCGTCCCTTGGAAAAACAGACATCTCTTCTGAAAGCGGGATGATTTCCCAATGATCTGATGAAGATCCGTGTATTTCCAAGTAAAGCCCCAGCGCCAGACCGATGGAATCGAATCCCGGTCCCAAGTTGGCCGTACTTGCCGGTACACGGATCAAGAACATCTCTGATTCTGCGCTCATGCCTGCTTCACACCTTGCAAATGCTCTAAAATGACTTCTTCATCCATTGGCAGCAACGTCGGTTGAATCGTGCTTGTATCGACTGCCACATTCGGATCCTTCAGCCCATTCCCTGTCAGTACCGCAACGATTTTACTTCCTTTTTTGATTTCACCGCTTTTTAACTGTTTATAGATCCCAGCGATGGAAGCGCACGACGCCGGTTCTGCAAAGACACCTTCTTTTTTGGCCAGGAAATGATAGGCTTCGAGAATTTCTTCGTCCGTCACCTCATCGATTTTACCTTTGGATTCTTCTGCAGCTTCGACCGCAAAGTCCCAGCTTGCAGGATTACCGATTCTGATCGCCGTTGCAATCGTTTCGGGGTTCTCGATGATGCTATCCCTGACAATCGCAGCTGCTCCTTCCGCTTCGAAGCCCCTCATTTCAGGAAGGCCCGTTTGTTTCGCTTCATTATACTCCTTAAAGCCTTTCCAGTACGCCGTTATATTCCCTGCATTTCCGACTGGAAGCGCCAATATATCCGGCGCTGAGCCAAGCGCGTCACAAATTTCAAAGGCTGCCGTCTTCTGCCCTTCGATCCGGAACGGGTTGACCGAATTCACAAGCGTTATCGGTGAGCTCTCACTAAGCGAACGGACGATTTTCAAAGCGTGGTCGAAGTTTCCTTCAATCGAAATGATTTCCGCTCCGTACATAACGGCTTGGGCAAGCTTGCCCATGGCTATTTTCCCCTCGGGGATGACCACGATGCAGCGAAGGTTGGCGCGGGCGGCATAGGCGGCTGCAGCGGCTGACGTATTGCCAGTCGAGGCGCAGATGATCGTATCGCTGCCAGCCTCGATGGCTTTGGCGACAGCCATCACCATTCCACGGTCCTTAAACGAACCCGTGGGATTCGCTCCTTCATATTTGACATGCAGGTCGATGCCCCACTCTTCGGATAAGCGATCCAGTCTTATTAAAGGCGTATTTCCTTCCAAAAGGGATAGTGCGGGTGTGTTTTCATTAACAGGTAAAAAATCCTTATACGTGCTTATCAGTCCTTGCCAGCTCATTTATTGTCCTCTCCTTCAACTCTATATGTGCTTTTCACTTCACGTACCATATTGTAGTCATGCAGTTTCTGTTTTATTTGCTCAAATGCGGCCAAAGTGGCCGTATGCGTCACCAATACGATTTCAGAGGATTCCTTTTCATCAAGCGGCAATTGAAGGATTTTGTCGAACCCCACCCCATGCTCTGCGAATAAATTCGTAATTCTGGCTAACACGCCCACTTCATCCTGGACATGTAATCGAAGGAAGAACTTCGCGAAAATCTCCGTGGCATCTTTTAATTGCTTCGGGTACTGTGGTGAAACGGCACTGCGCCCATTCACCCCAAGCCTCATATTCTTGATGACCGTCACCATATCCGAGACGACGGCAGTGGCAGTCGGGAGACTCCCCGCTCCTGGTCCGTAAAACATCGTTTCCCCTACAGCCTCGCCATACACATAGACTGCATTATATTCGTTGTTTACCGAGGCCAATGGGTGTGCTTCCGGAAGCAGTGCCGGTTGGACGCTCACTTCCACCCTTTCCCCAGCCCTTGAGGCTACACCGATCAATTTCATTGTATATCCAAGCTTTTTGCTATATTTCAAATCCTCTTCGGATATCTCGGTGATTCCCTGTACCTCCACATCATTCAAGCCGATGTTCATCGAGAATCCGAGTGTGGATAGTATCGCCATTTTACGGGCGGCATCCAATCCCCCTACATCAGCTGTCGGATCGGCTTCGGCAAATCCGAGCTCCTGGGCTTCCTTCAATACGTCATCATAAGCTCTGCCTTCTTTGCTCATTTTCGTTAAGATGAAGTTCGTCGTTCCATTGACGATCCCCATCATTTTCGTGATCCGGTCCGAAGATAACCCGTCTACAAGTCCTCGTAAAATCGGGATTCCCCCGGCAACGCTTGCTTCATAGAATAAATCACATTGATTCTCAGTGGCCAATTCCAGCAGTTCCGGTCCGTATAAGGCCATTAAGTCCTTATTGGCCGTGACGATATGCTTTTTATTTTTTATCGCTTTTGTCAGATAACCGCGTGTTTCCTCAATTCCACCCATAACCTCGATCACGACATCGATTTCGGGATTGGAAAGGATATCCTCGGGATTTTCCGTAAGCATGCCTTTATCAATCTCGACAAGCCGCTCCTTGGTCGTATCTTTGACTAGTATCTTCTTGATGGATATGGAACAGCCCACTTGATGCATCAGCTTGTCCTGATGGCTTTCAATGATTTGCACGACTCCTGATCCGACTGTACCTAACCCCAATAAACCGATCGAGATGACTTTCATATTTGGCTCCCCCTTAGAAACTGTTTATCTACAGAAAACATTTGTATTTGTATAGTAGACATTATAAGTTCAATTCTCATAATTATCAATAGTTAGAAAAAAAGCATTGCCGAACTTTTAGGATTCAACCCTTGATGCAGTAAGCACGGATGTGGTGAATATTTTTAACGGAAAACCCTTTCCCCCATTGCTACTTAACGGGTTTCAATGATTCCTCCGTACCCATGATGATGTGTGGCTTTTGCGCGGGGTCCAGCCATTTCAGCAAATCGAGGACGTTCTTTTCCGCAGTTGCCACGCAGCCAGCAGTCGGCTTCGTTTCCCCTCGCCAAACATGAAGGAAGATTGCACTGCCTTTTCCTTTCACGATGGGATTCGTATTATAATTGATGACCGCCCCATACTTATAAAGTTCATGATTCATCTTTTCAAAAGACTTCCACTTTTGATCAGGGTCCCCCTTATAGGTCTTCCACTTGTTATAATCCTGGGATGATTGATCATCTATCCAATAGTCGTATTTCGTCGTTTTCCTATAGCCCATCTTTAGGCCGTCCGGCTTCGTTTCGCTTCCGAACGCCGTCCCGAATGAGTAGATTCCTACCGGGGATTTCCCATCCCCCTCCTTCTTGCTCTTCGTGAAGCCTTTTTTCCCGATGACGCCCTTCATCTTATTCAAGGTCCGTCGCCACTCGCCGTCTTTTTTTTCATATGGCTGGATTGAAACCTTCACATCACCCATCGATTTAGCCGTCACGGATACAACCTGGTTGACTCCTTTTCTCGTATCGAACTTCTTCAGCAGGGATTTTTCACCGGTGCTGAAAACCTCCCTTGCATTCTTCATGCTGATATAGGCGGTCTTATTCGCGTGACAAACTTTATACCAGCTTCCGGTTCTGCCACTGACCGATAATTCATCATTTTTCTTGTACGTTTTTAAGGTTTTACTTGAAGCGGAATCCTTTTCTTTCACATCAGCAGCCGTCTTCATGACGATTTTGAATCGTGGCGCTTCACAGCCCGTTTTCGTTTCAGCCTGCGCAGGCAAGGTCACTTGAAGGCCCAACAGAAGTAAAAGGCCTGCCATCATCACTTTTTTCATCGACTCTTCCTTTCCCATCTTGGTTGAATTCGCGGATAAAATCAAACTATTCAAAAAAATCTTGTTATCATCATAACATAGTCAATCTGGATGAATCATATTTCTTTCCAGTTTTCAGCTAAATCCAATCAATTTTAGGCAAATCATATTGTTTGGCCGGGACTTCGGCCAAATCATAAAAGTGTTTAAGGAATGATTCATATTGCTGGGATGATTTCGTGATTTGTGCGATTTTATCTTCCAGCTCATTCGATCTTGCTTCCGTTGTCTTGGAGAAATATTCTTCTACCGTTTCGAAATAATGAATCGGAAATAGCATTCTCGAATATAACAATCGTGCCGAAAAACTAGAGAACGGTTCAATGGTTTGATATTCGTGAAAAAAGCGGCCGATGCCTCGCTGGTGCGTATGCACATTCGTAAAGTAGTGTTCCCTCACCCATTCTGCCACATCCCTCGTACCGTGATCGAATACCCAATCAAACGGATTTTTCACCCATTTATTACTTTTCCAAGTATCATGCAAAAAACGTTCGTAACAAACCGTGCCGCTATCGACAATTTGCGGCGTATCATCAATTTCCGTGTCGACCAAATATTGAATCGCATTTTCACCTAGCACCATATAATAGGGAAAGGTTTCTATAAATAATTTTTCAAACTGGTTATCGGGATGGGCTGTCAGCTTATCCCTCCAAATCCGTTCCAGTTGATCGATCCTTTTCTCCCAGAGCTCTTTCCATTTACCGATTCTCGAGCAGGCGGAAATCGTTTCATTAATTCCCCTCCCTCGCTGATGGAATCTTGCCAGTCGTCTTCCTGGATTGAAATTTTTCGGACCATCCAACGCCTGGTTGCCAAGAAGGATGAATAATTGTTCATCGGCTTCCGAAACATAACTGCCATGATTGGCCAAGACGAACGCCGAAACGTGACGATCTCCTTGGGAAATCATATGTTGTGACATTTTATGGCGTTCGACCAATTCCTCCTGCTCCATATTCTCTATTGGAACGATGCTGTAAAACATGTTCCCTGACCGAAAGCTCGGAAACCGGCTATTAGCCTCTTCCCGCTCCACTTGGATTCCGTAATTATTGAAAATGATTTCTTCTATCATGGAATGGCCCCCTTCATTGAATGGATATAATAGAAATAGTGGACATCATATACTTATATATATATGTGGAATAACCCGTTTTCTGAATGATTATCGAAACCTTTTGGAAAAACGAAGCACTTCCTGGATTCACACTAGAACTTATCCCTAATAATATAGAGAAATGGGTGATGACATGGCTAATATCGAACAATCAATGTCTGAAAAAACAGCTCGCAGATGGCTAAGTGAACGAGGAGTTAAATTGGAGGATATCGCGGAGCTTGTCATGTATTTACAATCTAGCTATCATGAAAATCTCCAAATGTCCGATTGCCTTCACAATGTCGAACGGGTCCTTTCAAAACGAGAGGTCCAGAATGCCATCCTGACCGGCATCCAGCTGGATATACTGGCTGAGAAAAAATTACTTGAGGAACCTTTACAGAGCATCATTGAAATAGATGAAGGGCTATATGGAGTCGACGAGATATTGGCCTTATCGATCGTCAATGTTTACGGATCGATCGGCTTTACCAATTATGGTTTCATCGATAAACAAAAACCGGGTATCCTAAAATATTTAAATGATAAAAGCACAGGCAAGGTCAACACCTTTTTAGATGATATCGTCGGGGCCATCGCCGCTGCCGCTTCGAGCCGGCTTGCCCATCGAACCAAGAATGTAGAATGATCAGGCAACACGGACAAAAAAAACCAGGGCTGCCAAGGGCAGACCTGGTTTTTTTCATTCGAAGTGCCAGAGGTCGAGGGTGTTGACCACATAGGTTGGCTGCTGCTCATATTCCTTCAGGCGTTCAGCATTCGTCACGCCAGTATGGACAAGCAAGGTATCGATGCCAGCATTGATGCCGGCCATGATATCCGTATCATAATTATCTCCGACCATGATCGTATCTTCTTTAGGTACCCCTAAAACTTGGAGCGCTTGCTCGACGATGACCGATTCAGGCTTACCGATGAAAATCGGCTGTACCTGGGTCGAAACGGAAACCACGGATGTCAACGCACCATTCCCGGGTAAGAGGCCTTGTTCGGTAGGAATGGCGATATCCCCATTGGTCGAGATGAAGACAGCGCCATTCCGGACTGCCAGGCAGGCCTTTGAGAGCTTCTCATAGTTGACGCCGCGGTCGATGCCCATCACGAGGAAGTCGGGATTGTCATCGACCAGCTCCATTCCTTTTTCCTTGATGGCCTCGATGATCCCTTCTTCACCCACTACATACACGGAAGCGTCTTTTTTTTGTTGGGCTATGTAATTCGCAGTCGCCATGCTTGTCGTGAAAACTTGATCATCTTCCGTTGCAATCCCGATGCTCCTCAATTTATCAGCAACCTGTGCCGGGGTCCGGGACGAGTTGTTCGTTACGAATAGGTAAGGGATCTCCCTTTTCCTAAGGTCATTGATGAACCCGGCCGCCTCCGCAATTTGTTCCGTCCCGCGATACATCGTGCCATCTAAGTCAATTAAATATCCTTTATACGCCTTCATTTCGTTCGCCTTCCTAACACTGCTAGTTTTTAAAAGCTGATACAGGTCCCAATTCATTCGTTAAATAGTCCCTCACTGAATCAGGGAATGACTTGAATGCCTCGATGTTTTCCTTGAATACGGAATGCAGCTCTTGGTGATCGACTTCGATGAAATCCTGAACCAGCATTTTCCTTAATGGCAGCGCTTTTTTAAATTGCAGCGCTTTATCCTCCGAAATGACTTTTTCATCATGGAGGATATCGATAATATCATCATAGCTGCCTGGGTCGCGCATGATGAAACCATCAATTATCGCATTTCCTGCATCAAGCACCGAATCGATGGAAGTATGTACCAGCCTTTCTGCGATAAGCTCCGAATGGTCTCCATTCCAATTATCCAGCCCTTCAAAAAGTCCAAGCTGCTTTTCAAGAAAAACCAATATTTGTTCAATCTTTTGACGGTCTACAAAGTACATTTTTTCCAGATCCTTTCTGATCTAAGGTGATATGGGGATCATTGCTATAATTGAATGGCAAGCCTGGTCATATCCCTATGCCAAACCAGCCTCATTACTTGATGATACCATAGCTTCTCCCACACTCTCAATTCCTTCAGCCCCATTCCCTACAACGTATCGCGGATGAGCACTCTTTTCATGGATGGACCACTGGATAACGCGCATGATGTACCTTTGTATTCTTAACATAAATCCCTTGAACCATGCTGGTGATCCCGCCTTGTCCCACGCAAGGCAACATGAAATCCAAAATGAAAATGACTGTTCCCCTATTAAAGTCGCTTTGTTATGATGTAACTACAAATAAATAACAAGGGGATGATACTATGGAAGATCGTTTTTATTTATACAACGATGTCGTTGATTCAAAAACCCGGTTCATCAGTTTCATGGGAGAGGAATCAAGGTACGATTTGGCGATCACGACAACCGATCGGTTTTATGGAAAAAAACTCGTGCTGAATATGCAGAGTAACCGTTTCGCCATCATTGGACCGGATGATTTAGAAGAGGAAGGCTACCTTGAGCATGCCTTTCAGCTGTCAGAAGCGGAGGCGGAAGAACTAAGTCACTTTTTAATGGAAATTGTCTAAAAAGCTGAAGTTTTCTTCCCGAAGGGGAAACCTACTGAATGTACGATTACATGAGGGGGGATTACTTTGGACAAAGAAGAGTACCATGACTTCTCCAATGTCGAAAAGCAGCGGGATTATCTGATTCCTGAAGAATTTCCCGAAGGACCTTTTGGATCACCCATAGCAAAAGATGAACCAGTTGAGAATAAAAACACACCATGGCAGGAAGGGCAACGGTACCAAAGTGCCTTCAATTATGAAAACAAATCGCTGCACGAAGATCTGCCACGAAAATACCCTGGTGCTCATCCGACACATGATGATCCTGAAAAAGATGAACAGCCGCCTTATAAAGGGTACGGAAGCTCATGACTTGGAAGGCCAGAGCATTTCTGGCCTTTTTTATTTCTTGATTTTTTTCGCGACGAAATACGGGCAGCCAAAATTACAGTATTCATATAAATATTCACTAAGTGTGCTGATTTTCGTGTCAAAGGTCGCTTTCTGATTCGTATCATCAAAAAAGCCCCGCAGCCTTAATTGACCATAGCCCCAGTCCCCCACAATATAATCATACTTCGTTAAAATCTCACTGTACCTGGCTTTAAAGGCTTCTTCGTTATAGCCTTCCCTTTCATCCTCGATTATTTCATAGGTCAGGTTATTGATGGTAATCATTGCTTTCACCTCTCATTCATACATTCTTTCTTTAAATTATAACTGATTCCCCATCAATTACTAAGCGAAATATAGAGAAATATGTCCATCCTAAGGTTACGGGGGTGTTATTGATGAAAAAGACAATCATGACGTTAGGTTTAAGCTCGATCATTGCACTGACGGGATGCTCCGATAAACAAGAGCAAGGACTCGGTGCAAAGAACCATGCAGGCAACCCGACAAATGTAAATAATCCCACTCAGTACTATGACGAGGATTATCGGAACCATGATAATAAAAGCGATGATTTTGGCTTTACCCGGACAAATAAGACGACCATTAATGGGCGCAATGTTTCCAACAAAACCGCTTCCATTGATCGTGAACAACTTTCTGATGTCATTTCCAAGCTCAGTGTACAGATTCCGAATGTCAATGATGTATCCACCCTTGTGACCGATGAGGAGGTTCTCGTCGTTTATGATACGGATACCAAGGATAGAACGGATACCGCCGACCAAGTGAAGCGCACTGCCATGTCCGTCGTCCCTCGTTATTATCATGTATATGTTAGTGATGATCCCACCCTTGCCCAAAATGTCGAGAATTTCGCTACCTTGAAATCAGGCAGCAGAGGCATTGACTATACGATTGAACAGACCATCAAAAGCATGCTCAAGTCACCACAAGGATACAAGATGAGTGACGTGGAAAATGAAAACGGGGAAATGATCAACGATAAAAGAGATCATCATGATAACATCAAGCAAAAGATGGACAATCTCTAATCGGTAATAAGGCAATAAAATGAAAGGACCGAAAATATTTCGGTCCTTTCGTTCGTTCTATTTCAATAGTTCTTCGCCTTTGCTTTGCTTATGTTTTGCCGCTGCATTGACCTGTTCATCCGCATGATAGGAAGAACGGACAAGCGGACCGGATTCGCAGTGGCTGAAGCCTTTTTCCAAAGCGCGGTCTTTTAATTCAGAAAACTCCTCGGGCGTGTAGTATTTAAGAACCTTTAAATGC
The DNA here is from genome assembly GCF_002803435.1 of Bacillus sp. mrc49. Lineage (NCBI taxonomy): Bacteria > Bacillati > Bacillota > Bacilli > Caryophanales > Bacillaceae > Bacillus > Bacillus sp. mrc49. The sequence continues at coordinate 25,668 of NZ_PHNG01000783.1, forward strand.
TTTTTGGTCGGCTGCAGATACTGGCCGATCGTCATGATATCGACGTTATTCGCCCTTAGGTCATCCATCGTTTCAAGGATTTCCTCCCGTGTTTCGCCTAGACCGACCATCAAGCTGGATTTTGTCGGGATTTCCGGATACAGCTCCTTGGCCCTTCTTAACAGCTCCAATGAACGCTCGTATTTCGCCTGCGCCCGCACACGGTCAGATAAGCTTCTGACGGTCTCTATATTATGGTTGAGGATATCTGGCTTGGCATCCATCAAAATTTTGATGTTTTCATGCACCCCGCCCATATCAGATGGCAATACCTCAATGGAAGTGAATGGATTTTTACGGCGGATGGCACGAACCGTTTCAGCAAACACCTCGGCGCCCCCATCCTTTAAATCATCACGGGCGACAGCTGTAATGACCACATGTTTTAAATTCATTAACACAACGGAATCAGCTACGCGCTCAGGTTCAGCCCAGTCCAGTTCATTGGGACGTCCGGTTGTAACCGCACAGAAACGGCAAGCCCTTGTACATATTTCCCCTAAGATCATGAAGGTCGCCGTTCTTCTTACTGCCCAGCATTCGTGGATATTCGGGCATTTCGCTTCCTCACATACCGTATGGAGATTTTTCTCTCGCATCATATTTTTCAAACCAAGGTAATTTTCATTAGTATTAAGCTTTATTTTTAACCAATCTGGTTTTCGAAGAATTTCTTTATTTGTAGAAGACACGGAAATGTCACTCCATTCTATAGAAATTAACACACCCTACTTTAACAATAAAAATACATTTATACAAGTTATAGTTGGATTCCCATTATTTATTTTTCATGTTTGAAGCTAAATCAGCAAAACTATAAAAGATGGACGGACTGATGTTTTTATAAATACGGATAGTGTCATGAAAGGAGCTGCCCCGTTGAAAAGATTATTCTTCCTTACCCTTGCTTGTTTGTTCATTTTGAAAGGTCCAAGCCAAGTGGCTAATGCTGCCGTCGATATCCCTGAAGCATATGCAGGGAGGATGGAGCTATATAAAAATATGGAGGCGACACTCCAGATTCCATGGTATTATCTCGCTGGAGCCGATCAATACGAACATAGCATACGGCTTGCACGGCCGGATCTGGAGCCGGCGAAAGGGTTGATAGGCCTCAATATCGAGCCTTCAAAATGGAGAGGCGTCCTAAACCCGAACTTAAATGATGTAAACCCGCTCACGATCACCTTTTTTGATGGTTTGGGCGTGGATGGTAATGGTGATGGCAAGGCGGATATCATGAATGATACGGACCGTTTATATGCGTTTTCCAAGCACCTCCGGAATTATGGCACCGATGAAGATAATATCAGGATCGCCCTTTGGGATTATTATAAACGGGACAAGGCCGTCAGCATCATCATGGGCAATGCAGAAATCTACAAAAAATATGGCCGACTGGATTTACAGGAAAAAGCCTTCCCGGTCCCTGTTCGAACTCATTATACGTATTTGAATACATGGGGGAGCGCTCGCGGATGGGGAGGCAGGAGGATTCACGAGGGCACTGACATCTTTGCAGATTATAGCCTGCCGGTTCGGTCGACCAGTTATGGAATCATTGAAATGAAAGGCTGGAACAAATTCGGCGGATGGCGGATAGGGATACGGGATTTAAATAATACGTATCATTATTTTGCCCATTTAAGCGGGTTTACCGAAGGGCTGAAGGTTGGGCATATTGTCGAGCCAGGACAAGTCATCGGAGGAGTGGGCAGTACAGGTTATGGCCCTCCAGGAACATCAGGTAAATTCCCTCCGCATCTCCATTATGGAATGTACAAAGATAACGGCCGCACGGAATGGAGCTTTGACCCTTACCCATACTTAAAAATGTGGGAAAGGAAAGATTTAGCCAAAAAGCAAAACTGAGCAGCGAGGAATTTTGCGCTGCTTTTTTTCGATTTCAACATATTCCCCTGAAGCTAACGCATAGGTATTAGTAAAGGGGGCTAAAGCGTGTTCCGAAAAAGATTTCGCCCAATGAAATTCCGAAAAAAGGGGCCTCTCCCCACCCGTAAAGTTTTTCTTTATTCCTTCATCCTTTTCATCCTATCAAGCATCATGACACTTTGGTACGTCGATAAAACCATCGAACCTGTAATCATGAATGTCGCCGAAAATGAAATCAAACGGATTGCCACGGAAACGATCCATGAATCGGTCGATGAGAATATCTCCAAGATTGATATGAAGGAAATCATCACCAACAATAAGGGGACTGAGGGTACCAGTTCTTCCTATAGCTTCAATCCAGTCATATACAGTGAGTTGCGCGCCAACATCACGAAAGACATTCAAAGGAAGCTTGGCATCAAACAGGGAAACCCTTTTAAAACGGGTTCAGCTAAAATAAATGACGAACAATATAAAAGCGTGGTCTATTATATACCTTTAGGCGTCGTTACCGGAAATAACCTCCTCTCCAACTATGGACCTGAAATTCCAGTGAAAATGTCAGTGATCGGCAATGTTGAATCGGACCTAAGAACAAAACTGACGAACGCGGGCATTAATAATGTCTATTATGAATTGATCGTGGATTTTGATGTCAACATCCAAATCGTCATCCCTTCTTTCACCAAAGAGACCAAGGTAAGCCAGGAAGTGACAGTCGGCAGCTTATTGATCGAAGGCGATGTACCAAGTTATTTCAGTAATGGCAACGGGGCGGTCGCGCCAGCCATCATGAAGGAAAACAAGCAATGAAAAAACGAGCCTACCCTAAAGTAAAATGTAAGCCTATAGAGTAGCCAATTTGAAGAACCCGCCTCATTGGATGCAAAGCTCAAACTCGCGAGTAACTGTACCTTAGACCGTTTCATTCCGCTACAGTCACTTAGCTTTCCAGAGGCGGTCCGACCTCTGCTTTCAAGCCTGCGGGGTCTCGCGCCTTCCGTTTCAATCCACTCTGTATGGATACGTGGATGGCAATCCAATGCCTGCAGTTTGGAGGATCTGTACTTTGACAGTCGCTTTCCACTGCACCTGAAAAATGCCGTCTGCAAAATGCAGGCAGCATGTCTTGGTAAACCAAAGGTATCTTTTATAGGGTTAGGCTGGTTCTTGTATATTCAAGCATTTCATGATCAGCAAATGCAGGTTCTTATTCATGTCCACCTCATAGGGTTCTTTGATCTGTTCCCCATTTTCCTCAAGGATCCTTATCAGGGGCCGGTCCCCTATTCCTTCATTTTGAGCGCAAACGACCCCTTTTCTCCCATCATTCAATTCTACCGATAGGCCGTTCGGGTAGATGGCGACAGCTCTGCGGAAAGCTTCAATGATCGTATTATCGAATTTTTTGCCGACTCCGGCATAAAGGACCTCCAATCCCTCATGCGGCAGCATCGCTTTACGGTAAACCCGATTGGAAGTTACGGCATCAAACACGTCCGCAACAGCAATGATCTTACAGAAATAGTGGATTTCGTCTCCTTTTATCCCGCGTGGATATCCAGAGCCATCCAACCGTTCATGGTGCTGGTAGGCACAATTGGCAACGATAAGCGAAACCGTATGAATATTCTTAATTAGATGGAATCCGTAATCGGCATGCTTCTGGATTTGTTCAAATTCCTGTTCCGTCAGCTTACCGGGCTTACGAAGGATATCCAAGGGGACAAGCATTTTACCGACATCATGCAAGATCGCTCCCAAACCAAGTATCTCCAAGTTCTTTTCATTTATATTCAATTCCATCCCGATCGCCAGCGTATATAAGGTCACATTAAAGGAATGAGTAAAGATATAATCATCGTATGTATAAACATCCGCCAGTAACGTCATTAATTCTTTATTGCTTTTCAGCTCTTTCATGATGCTGCGGACTATTTGGGTGAACTTGACGCTAGCCTGCTCAATCGTGAAAGATGCATCGAGGTTGATTTTATCCTTCATATCCTGGAACGTGGTTTCAATCGTATTAATGGCTTCTCTCCTAAGCTTCCCGGAAACTGGTGGCATTGGAATAATGTCATCCGTCCTTGGATCTTGAATGTAGACAAAGGGAATATTCAAGGAAACCAGTCGATCGATCATTTTCTGTGTTAATGTCAAACCCTCGCACAATAGGATATGGCCCCGCTCATTATGGATGTTTTTTCCGAGCCTGGCTCCAGGGCTTAAAGACTTTGTAATAGCTAGCCTCATACTTGTACTCCATTTCCCCATTCAAGATTTGGTATCAAACCGTTTCTTTCCTTTATAAGGATTATCGGAAAATATTTTCATAAATGAATCCGTTTAAAAATATTTATTGAAAAATATCCGAAAAACTTGGTGAAATAAAATAAAGGCCCCCTTCTGGATAAAAGAAAGCCTGCCTTTTTAGATCATTTTGATTAATGCCTCTTTACCGATCATTCCGGGATAGATGCCCATAGCCTCCGCTTCCCACGTTACCGATTCAAGCGGTGCATCCAAAAGTTCTTCAATCGACTTTACACCGGTGGCCCTGCCTGCCAGGATTTTACGATCACTTAATTTTTCATTTAACAGCCCCACATCCAACGCACCGCACATTATATACCCTTTTTCGGAAGCCACAGCAAGCAAGTTCGTTTTGGGAAGCCGGACAGAAATGGCTAAGAAGGTATGACTATCAAGTATTATTGGTATCATGTTAATCAAAATGGTTTCGCCCCTTTCTTCCTCATACAATATGAAAAAAAGGGCGAAACCGTGATTTAGCATTAGGCTTCTGTATATATTTTTTTCAGCTTCCATGCGAGGATATCCCTTAGGAATTCAGGCAACAGGTACTCCTTGCGATTGGAGCGCTGGATACTCGGAAAGAAATGCCCGAATGTGAACATATCCGGTATGGCCAATTTATAGGATTCATCTGGCTGCAGCTTCTCTCCATCTATCAGGATCGTCTTGACGATCCCGTTCTCGATTTCATCGAATTCAATTCGTTCATACTGCATGACTCCCATGATTTTCCCGCGAAAACCAAAGCCTTTCACCTGAAGATCAGGCCATTCCTCATCCCTGGATTGCATGAGTATTTCTTTTAATTCATTCCCATTGACTTCAACGATACAAGGATTGATGGGATGCGGACAGATTCGGTGAATATCCCCTTTGGTTACTGGCCCCTTTGGCAATCCATCAAGCAGGAGACCGGCATTCAAAAAGGTACAATCAGCCTTAGACCATTCCCTAAGCGCCTCACCGAGGATTTTCGTGAGGGTGCTCACTCTGAACCAATCATTTTCCAGCGCTTCCGGCAGGTCCACCACGACCTCGTCCAGTGTTTCGCCGCCTGCCAAGTACATGGCTTCAACCCAAGAACGTTCATCCTCCATTTCCAAGAAATCATTGGTGTCATAAAGAATCGCTTTCTTCTTGGAAATTCTTTTATCCTGATCAATGGTCATTTCGACCTGCCCTACATAAAACCCATATTTTCCTGCGCCGCATAGGAGCACATCATTGACCAGTTTCCCTTGATGAAGGATGTGATGGGTATGCGCGCCAAGGATGACATCAATCTGCGGAAAGTCCGCTGCCATCCTTTCATCGTCATGGATGCCCAAGTGTGAAAGGATGATGATGACATCCGCCTTGGTCTTAATCTCTTCAAGCTGTTCTTTTAACTCCTCGAATGGTTCAGTCAGTTCCCAGTCCATCGCGGAGTAAAACTTTTGAAAAAAGGCAGTCAAACCAATCAGTGCAATCCTCGTGCCTTTCGCCGTTGTATGTATCCAATATGGCAGCGCCCATTCCGGCCTTTGATGATTCCGGTAATAGATGTTCGCTGCCAAGACCTTGAACCTTGCATGATCGTATAAGGAATCCAACCCTTCATGAGGCAAAGTGATCCCTTCATTATTGCCGATGGTCACATATTGGTAGCCCGCTTCATTGAGCAATTCAATGTTCCCCTTACCTAAGGTGCCTTCAGTATAAGGATGCCAGCGGTCCACATGATCACCTATATCGAATATGATCGCTTCTTCACCCGTTTCTTGATGAAGCTCCCTTCTTTCCTTAAGAAACTTCTCGATACGAGGCCAATTCTCAAAATGACTATGAAGATCATTGGTGTGATATAAATGAATGATTTCCGACATCATTTCCTTCCTCCTCGCTTATCCGGTAATCCCTTGGTAAATAAGACGTAAACCAATGATTATCAGAACTATTTTCAACATATTTTCCAATGACGCGCTCTTTAGCCGCGTATTGATCCATGCCCCCCATTTCGCTCCGAACCACGCTCCCGGAATCAGGGCTAAAGCATAGGGCCAATTGATATTCCCAAGTGAAATATGGGTGATCGAATTCGTGATGGACGATAGAAATACCATGAACATGGAAGTTGCCACCGCCATATGCGGCGGGAAGAAGAAAAGCAGCATCATGACGGGAACCATCAAGGCACCCCCGCCTATTCCAAATAATCCTGAGCTGAATCCAACGACAAATGAAATCAATACCGCTGCCAACGGATGGTATCCATATGTAAACGCCTGTCCACTTTCCATTTTATGCGTTTTAACGATTTTTCCTTTTCCGGGCTTGAAAATCATCGGCTTCAAGCGGTCCTTCACCAATAAAACAATGGCCATGAATACCATGAACATTCCAAAATATAAGGAGAAGGCTTCGATATTCAGGCTTTTATTTACATAAGCCCCAATTATGCCGCCGGGGGCGCTGCCAATGAAGAAAATCAAGCCTGCCTTATAATCGACCACCTTATGCTTTACATACGCTAAAGTGGAGGATAAACCGGTGAAAATCATGATCACGGTAGAAACGCCTACCGCCACTTGTGGTGTCAATTCATCGATCATATGAGTCGATGTACCAAAATACAAAAGGGAAGGCACAATGATGATGCCGCCTCCCAGACCGACAAGAGAGCCGATTGTTCCCGCTATCAAACCAATACTTACCAATATCAACCAAACCATGTACAAATCCGCCTTTACCTTGTTGTCAGTCAAGCGCTCTTTAGCTAGCTTGTCTATCATCATCTTCATTAATTATATATCGCCGCTTAAAACAAACCAAGCTGCTTAGGAGCAAGCCCCTCATATTCAATGTCAAGCAGCTCGATCAATTGCTTGGCATTATCCGCGGCGTCTCCGCCTGAATTATTATTGAAAAGGACATATAAATCCTTGCACTGATCCTCCAACTTCCTGATATTCGCCACCCATTCAGTCAATTCACGATGATTATAACGGTATAAATACCTGACCTCCCGCCAATTGTCCCCCGCATGCTTCTTCTGCCAGCCATGCAGGTTTCGGCCATGGAAGCGTATCAAGGTTTTATCTCGATCCGTGGCCTGG
>NZ_PHNG01000784.1:0-1389 GCF_002803435.1 Bacillus sp. mrc49
TGGCTGGTGTAGGTGGAGCTATTTAGGCCATGAAATCAGCATCAAAGTAAAGGTCGTTCATAAGTTTGTTCACAATGCCGTTGAAGTAAGCAAATTGTCCTTTACGTATATTCACTCCACTTTTCACCTTCATAGCAAATTCCTTGAATGCTTTGGTGCCTATTTCTATTTCTTGTTCCCTTGTGAATGCTCTTTTGCTAGTAGAATAATCAACCACTCTATTACATTGCTTAATAACCTTCCAAAATTCCTGTATAGTTTCAGCTTTTTCGTAGAAAGAACCAACTAGACTACTAAATACACCTGGAACCCAATGGGCTACAAAATTGGCTTGTTTCAAAGAGTTTTTTGGAGAATTATCCACATTAGAGAATTGAGCAACGGCTTTACGTTTATTGTTATTAATATTTTGTTTTAAGAAAGAAGTAGTTGTCTTAATGGCCGGACACTTCTTGGTCACTTTCCCAGGGGGCTTGCCGGTCATTTCATTTTTCACAGGCTGAATGATAATAGCATTAGCTGTTTGCATCATATCCTTTTTTCTCTTCATGGGTACCTGGCAGATCATGCCGAGGTCTTCAAGTTTCTTCATTAAACGTTGAACTGTTTTATAAGAAAGTTCAAGTTTGGCTGCAATCGTATTTTTACACATGTAGCTCACACCAAGTTGCTTGCAGCTGTAACGCTTTAAAAGCTCCAGGAGGGCAATAAGTCGTGATTGGACATCTGAACGCTTAATTTCCACACGGATGACGTCTCTGTATACTCGTACCGTTTTATTTAATTCTTCAATATCTGTGAAAGAGGATAGGTTGTTATATGATTCTTCATTGGAAATTACATCAATACGTTTTTTCATACTAAATCTGCTCCCTTTAGGAAAAGCAACGGTTCGCTTGATTCATGACAAACCATTGCTAACCTTCTGCATCTGTAATAAAATGCATGTGAAGGGTACAGCAGGAGTTTGCCTAGTCTAGTTAGGCGAATGGTTCAAAAAGTGTTACCAGCACTTTTCTGAACACGTTGTGCTCTTCTTTTTTTTGGTTCGCATTTTTTAGTATTCATAATTGGCTACTTGAATAGCCCGTAATGAATACATAAAAATTGCTCAATTAAAAACGCCAATCAATTATGACGTTATCACCATCTAGATGGATCTCTTTTATAAATGTTTGTATGATTGCCTGTTTGTCCTTAAATTCTAAATCCTCAAAATCGCTTTGAATATTAGCTAACATATCTTCAGTTATTGTTTGCGTTTCCTCTTCTAATGTTGACCTTTGATCATTTATTAATTTTGCTTTTTCAGCATTTAACTTGTTCATTTGCTTTTCCAGTAAGTCATTATTGATTAATTCATTTGAGTATAATTCAATTATTCGTTCC
>NZ_PHNG01000785.1:0-33137 GCF_002803435.1 Bacillus sp. mrc49
ACCATCTTCCTTCATTAACTCTACCTTGGACTTTGCCCATTTTTTTGCCGAGGTAAATAAATTCGTCGGAATGTTTATGGCAAAATGATAAAAGGGCTTATCTTGGAGATGATAGCTTTTCATCTCCAGCACACTCTCCCCCACCTTAATGGCAAAACCATCATCGGTTAGTGAGTGTAACTCGAACCCTAACTCACCTACATAAAAATCCCGCATTTCATCCAAGACATGACTGTATAAAGTGACCTTATTGATAATCATCGTTGACCCCCTTCAACCTACCTAACAAATATTGTAAAGCAAACCTTAATTTGTGGAAACATTCTGCATGATTTATTTACATAAACAATATATTCATGGCCGCACCCCGCAAAAAAAAAGGACCACCAAATTGGCGATCCACTGAGTTCATATAAATGACCCATTATAGGTCACTCTTTGATTTTCAGTCCGAGCATGGAAGCAAAGCCTATCGCTTGATCCGGGGAAACCTCGCAGCCGTTTAGATCCTCCAAGGATACGGTCAGCCTTTGGAAGGTGGAACTGCTAAGGTCGATTCCTTTAAGTGGCGTCCGGGAAAAATTCACTTCATTCAATCTGCAGGCATCGAACATCACTTTCTTGAACGTACACTCATAAAAATCTGCGCTTTCCAATGAGCAATGAGCGAATTTCACTTGTTTTAATGATGCATAACCGAAGGCACTTAAATTCAAGTTGCAGCTATCGAATTGGACATTTCCTAAACTGGCATCGGACAGGTTTATTCCCAGTAATTTCGAATCCTTGAATTCGACACGATGAATCGAACCAGCCATGAAATCGGCATTGGTCAAGTCACAATGGTCAAAAATCACATCCGTCAGCTCAATATTCCTGAACGATACATCGCTGAATGTCACATTTTTAAAAATCACCTGTGATAATACGATTTTGTCGATTTTTTCGCGATCAATCGTACAATTGGTGATGATACAGGCATCAAGATATGGCTCATCTTTATAATAAATTTCCTGAAAGTTTCCTTGGGGTAACTCTTTTTCGATCTTGGGCTGTTCAATTTTGAATTTGCCTGGCATAGTATCACCTTTTCACTTTTTTCATGAATGACGAGCAGCGTCCTTTGAAAGGACTACCCTTCCCCTTCATTCAGACTTAACTATAAATGAGATGTACGTGGAGTTCAAACTAAGAATTTCGCGTGAAGGGCTATTATTTTCCGTTAATTTGTGTCCATCCCGCTCGTTTTGCTGGCAAATAAAAAGCTGCCTTTCTTGGCAGCCAGGAAACCTTATCTTTCTGTCTTGAACCCTTTTGGCAACCAAAAGTAACATAGGGCCGCCGCAAGTATCAAGAGCATTCCGCCTATCAAAAATATGGCTTGAAAGATACCTCCCCCTATGGTCGGCGAATTGGAAACAATACCGCTTGCAAACAAAAATAGAGCTCCGAAGCCGGACAGAAATAAAGCGTTTTTTGTTATGCTCGTTTTGAAAAGACGATGGCCCGTCAGCATGATGATGTACGAAGCGGTCAATATCATAAGCACCGGAAATAACGGTCTGAATTTAGCGGCATAAACGAAATGGTCCAAATCCGAAATATCATCGGCATCGATTACGTGATCCGAAAAAAACGTTGAATGCTTCCATTCCCAATGGTTATCCAGTATTTCGCTGCCCTCATACCAGGCACAAAATGAAAAAAGCATAAAGAAAAATGCAGCGATTATCATTTGTGTAAAATAGTTAAAAGTCAATTCCATCTCCTCCAGCTGACATTATACCAATAATTGGTTCATTTTCATATAATCGGAGCCCGAATCGTGTGTTCAAGCAATATGTAAACAAACACTGCCTCCTGAATATTATAATGTAACCACTTTTAAGGAGCGTTAGAGATATGATCACTCATGGAGATGACCTCCTTATTTCAGGAGCATGGTTACTGGGCATCGGCACACTCACAGGTGCAATCGGTCAAACCCAGCAAACGTTAACGGGAACGAACCTCGGAAAGGACTTGGTATTAAAAGGGAATGGCATTGAAGCCTTCGCAAATTCCCTGCAAGCAATCGGACGAACGAAAATGCTGGAGCCGGAAAATGAAATTTCCGAAACCTATTTCATTTTAGGCGCCTGGCTTGAGGCTGCGGGTAACACCGCAAATGCAGTGGGAATCAATATGCAGCTGAATGGCTCAGATGAGGAGGGGACGAAAACGGATGCTCTCGGCAGCGGCATCCAAGGTCTAGGAGCCGCTTTTGAAGCATTCGGTGCCTTTCTTTCGGAGAATTCCATTTCACGCTCGCTTGAAATGAAAGGAAATGCTTTGATTGCAGCAGGTTCTTTTTTTGAGTCAATCGGAAATATCTTCATTCTAAATGAAAAACGCCGGATGGGAGAGCAAATCCTCTTGCTTGGCAGCTGGGCCCAGGTCGCCGGTGCCTTTATCTTAATCGACGCCTTTTATCGTCCTGAACCCGAAGGTGATGAGCATCTATCCCGGTACAGCTATGCCAATTTTTGATGGATAACCTGCTTCCCGCCGCCGTTCAAAGCAGTCAAGGGCCGACGAGTTCGACCTTCATCCTATCAGGATCTTCGAAATATACCGCATAGTGATCCCCTCCGCCGGCAAACGGATGCTTGTCCCCATACAAGACGGGTACTCCCCTATCCCTCAATTTCATCGTCATCTCATCAACCTGCTGACGAGACGAAGCATGAAAGGCAAGATGGTTAAGACCGACCCTTCCTCTATGATAGGGAAGATCCAAATGCTTCTCCTTCGCTTGAACAAAAACGATATACATTTCCGCTAATCGCCAGCTCTTCCCGATTTCCCACTCCTGATATGGCTCATAACCCATTTCCTCCAAAAACCAGCCCCAGAAACCAATGGACCGTCTCAAATCTGAAACGTAAAGCTCAATATGATGAATGAACCCCTCTGACAATGTCATCCCTCCCATTAAACCATCAAAAAGAGGAGTGACTGGTGCCACTCCCCTCTAGTCGGTTGCATTCACTATACTCGAATCCGGTCGCGCCGACTATGAAAAATTCCTAGTTGGGACGAATTATTTGCTTTATCGGACGATTTTTTGATTTGGGGGACGAATTATCTTCCCATTCGGTCGAATTCTCCACTCTATCGGACGAATTATCCCGTGATTGGGTCGACTTCCACTCTATCGGACGAATTATACGTACTGATGGACCATTTATTTCCGGTTGAATTGATATAATTTGGTCTTTTTTTAAAGTCGGGGCGGTTTTTATTGGATGATTTTATCATAGACTTCACCGTTGCCATTTATTTCGATGATTTTCAGTCGATTGGTTCTTTTGATAAAAATGGTTTTATATTGTTTTTCCCCGTTTAATTCAATCAGGAATACACGTTTATCATCGTTATCCGTTTCCTTATTGAGTGTATAGTCTTTCTCGCCGATCTGCTCGATAATTTCGTCGTATTCGGGCAAGGAGGACCATTTATTTTTTTCAGGGCCCGCTTTCGTTTCCTTTTGCTGTTCATTTTCCGACGGCTTTTCCTTTTCATTCGCCAAGTCACTATTGCAAGCAGTCAGCATGGCTGCTGAAGCAACCAATGCAATGATCGATTTATACATGTCCTATATCAACTCCCATTCCTATTTTCCCTCTTCCCCTGATAAATAACCTTGTTTGCTTAAATAATACCAATCCGATTGGACATAATAGATTAATTCTGCTATTATAGTTACTCAGGGTAACAATTACTCAAGGTAACTATATAATGATAAAAGAGGTGTTTCCTATAAAGACTTACCAAAAATTCTTTCAGCAACTTTTACAGCTGTACCGCCCGTTTGAAAATAATCTTAATATCCAGCTGAACAAGCATGATTTACACAGGGCGCAATGGTCCATTCTGCATTGCTTATTCAATTATGAATCGGCAACGCTTGTGGAACTTGCCAATTATCAAAGCGTTGAAAAGCCCACGATTACGAGGACCATCACCCGCTTGGAAGAATTGGGGTATGTCGAGCATGTACCAAGCAAGGATCGGCGCGAGAAAAGGATGCGGCTTACGGAGCTCGGCACAAAGATATACAACGAAGTCCGTGCAACGATCGACCATTATGAACAGGACATCCTGGAAGGAATCACTGAAGAGGAACAACTCGCAGCGATACGCATCATGGGAGAAATAAGAAATAACATCTTAAAGTAAGGAGATCATAAAATGGAACAATCCAGACCAAACCTATGGACGAAAGATTTCATCATCGTCTCATCCATTAATTTTTTCATAACATTAATCTTTTATTTATTGATGGTGACACTTGCCATCTATGCTGTAAATGAATTGAATGCATCTACAAGCCAAGCTGGACTCATATCAGGTATCTTCATAATCGGGACATTGATCGGACGTTTGTTCATTGGCCGTTTCATCGATTCAATCGGCCGTAAGAAAACGTTATTCATCGGGTTGATCTTTTTTACGTTGACGACCATTCTATATTTTGTCGATCTCGGAATCGGCTTCCTGCTTGTTAACCGCCTGATCCATGGGATGGCGATGGGCATGGCCAGTACCGCGACAGGAACGATCGTCGCCCAAATCATTCCGGCAACACGTAAAGGCGAGGGCATCGGCTATTACAGCATGAGCGCGACACTTGCAACGGCAATCGGACCCTTCATCGGTCTATATATGGCTCAGCACACAAGCTTCCAAGTGATTTTCAGTTTCTGCCTGGCCTTAGGGCTGATCAGTCTGGTCACAGCATTCTTCCTGTATGTACCGGCTTTGAAAGGAACTGCAAAAGCGGCAGAAAGCAAAGGGTTCAAGCTTTCCAACTTTATCGAACCAAAAGCACTGCCCATCTCATTGATCACTTTAATATTGGCATTCTGCTATTCCAGCGTCCTTTCTTTCATCAGTTTTTACGCCATTGAAATCGACCTGGTCAATACGGCAAGCTTCTTCTTTGTCATTTATGCTGTAGCTGTATTGGTATCACGTCCTTTCTCTGGACCCTTAATGGACCGGAGAGGAGCGAACTTCATCATGTATCCGGCTTTCATGATATTTGGTGCAGGTTTGCTGCTTCTAAGCATTACGACCAATAGCTTCACTTTATTGGCGGCTGGCTTCCTCATCGGCCTTGGCTTCGGTAATATGCAATCAAGCTCGCAGGCGATTGCTGTTAAACTGACACCGCCTCACCGTATGGGAATGGCGACCTCGACCTTCTTTATCATGTTAGATGCAGGTCTTGGGTTCGGCCCATATATTCTTGGTTTCATCATTCCAATCACAGGCTACAGTACGCTCTATGTCATTCTAGGCGTCGCGGTCATCGCAACTTCCGTCCTGTACTTCTTCCTGCATGGTCGGAAAGAACGTGCAGCAAGAGCAACAATCGCTTCAGCTTAAGACAAAAGGGCCGGGAATGATTTCATTCCCAGCCCTTTTTTATACGTTCACCTTAGATGGAGAGAAGTGGGATACAGCCATTTTGCCTGATGAGGTCGAACCCAAAATGAAAGGTCCCTTCATTAATGAGGGGACCTTTCGCTTCATTATTTAACTTCCAAGTGATTAATATAGAATCCGATTTTTGTGTTGCTCTTTTTATCAGTTGCGTGCATGACCGTTTCCCCTTTATATAAAGTCTTTCCAGTCTTTAAATCGGCAATAAGCAGTTGGGCGGGCTTATATGTTATAACGTCTTGATCCACTTCTTCGCCTAATAGGATGTACACACGCCCATTCTTAACTTCAACGTAGCTTTGTGCCTTTTTATTAACCGCCAAATCCAGCTCCATATCATTCGTTAACGCTTCACTACTTATGTCAAACGTCTTCAGATGATACGTACTGGACTTATCATCAAGTGCGTATAGACTTTTCCCATCCGTATAGCCGGATCTTGCCACGCCAAGATTAAACGATTCTTTTTTGGATCCCTTAACCGTTGTTAATTTTTCCGTGTCATATTGATAAGTGAACAGCTTGCTTTCCTTTAGCTTTTCCTCAAATTCACGTTCCTCATGATTTACGCCTTTAATCATGGAAAATACCATCAGGTTTCTTGGCTTTGAAGGTGATGCATCCACCGGCATCACAAGGTCCACTTGATTCGGGTACGTAAAGGTTTCAGAGACAAGAGTTTTGTCGTTCACAATCTTTTTCTTAGCTAAATCGATCGTATACAGATGAACCTCTTTCGTTTGCTTATCATCGTTTGAATCCACATCATTCATCGTCACAACCTGTAGTTTCGAATGAATTAGCTGCACATCCTTGATTTCCGTATTCATTAATCTCTCTTGATGGGGAAGGTCGATTCGGAAGGACGTTTGATCTTCGTCTTTCTTCTCCAGTACACCAATATCAAATTCCGCTTCCATTTTCCCGCTATTCGTATATTTGCTATTAACCGCGGCATAAGCGAGGAAATCATCGTCCTCATAAAATGAATCAATAAAGTCCTTCCCGCGCATGAATGAACGATGTTCCTTTATCAATCGTTCAATTGAAACATCAAATGTTTCAGACCAGAATGAACGATTGCTGCCATATGTGGTTATATTGGATTCAATCGTCAACGGTAGATAGGTATAACTATTTTTTTCGAGCGTTGCATGTACGATGACAGGATCAAGCACTTTTTCACTGCCTTCAATCGTCTTGAATGTATAAGTTGGCAGGCCGGAAGCAGAGGAAGCTACATAATAGGTCCCGATGCTTAAGAGGACAACCAAGCTGATGATGATGCTGCATAAATAACGTTTCACCTTGTTCACTCTCCTTTTTTGATTGTTTTTATACGGTTACGCGGTTCTTCAATAACCATGAACCAAGCCAAATTGATACTCCTGTCACTATGATTGCTAGTATGAGCAGAAGACCGAATAATTCATTCGAGTAAAAATGGAAAGTTTCACTTTCATGTATAAAAATAGGCGTTAAAAACAGCACAGCAGCAATACCGGCATACACTATTGCCAATAGAATGCCTTTCAAGCGGAAACTTCGTTCAAACATGATTGCGGTGAATGCGACCGACATGATCATAAGGCCGATGCAATAGGAAAACAGGAAGTCCTTGAAGGTGCTCGGGATGATCAGCATCAGTACCTGATTTGCTGCAGCTATGGAGGAAGTTGACATTTCCATATTCAAGAACGCTTGCGGCACGCTTGAATTGAATAGCGCATTTTCCATCGGTAATAGGATAAGCTGCCAGGCGATCAATCCCAATACCATCAGGAAGATGGCCGTAGCTTTGGAAAGATAGATTGATAATCTGGATGTCGGTAACATCAAGAGGCGATAGATGAATGTGTTCTTGCCGAACCAATCACGATACCAGATTAAAAAAATGTAAAAAATGAGAGCAACGGCGCTTAACGCAATCGGGCCTAGAAACCAAAGGGTATTGGCGATATGGGTAAAATCAATGCCTCCATATTCACTAAGATAAGCGGCTTCCGTTAGCTTTTCCTGCAGCATGATATCCTTGGCATTATTAAGAAGATTTTTCGTTACGATCAGTACCCCGGCAAATTGCGAAAGGACGGTGATCAGCAATAGAGTAAGATAAATTTTACTAAAACGGTTGATTTCGAAATTGACTAGCTTTATATAACGCATCATGCTTGATACACCTCTCTCATTACGTCGACTACCGATTTCCCTTCTTCTTCACGCATTTCTTCCGTATTGAATTCCTTAAGCACCGTCCCGTTATCCAATAAAATGACTTTGTCGATCAAATGCTCGATATCACCGATTTCATGGGTCGTGATGATGACGCCCCTGTCCTCAATGAGATGGCTCGCAAAAACATTGGCGATCTGCTCGCGGCTGAATATATCGATTCCGGAAAACGGTTCATCCATAAGGACATAATCCACGTCAAGGGACAGCCCGAGCATCAGGTTAAGCTTAGCTGTATTTCCTTTGGACAATTCCGAAATGCGGCTTTCCTCTTTCAGCTTGAAGAATTCGAGCAATTGAAGGGCTCTTTCCTGATTCCATGAAAGATAGAAATCCTCCATGAACACCATTGCCTGTTTGACCGTCATTTGCGGAAGCATCGTCGGAGCGTCCGGAATGAAGGTGATTTTTTCATAGCTGTCCTTTGTCATTTGTTGACCATCGATCAGGATTTCCCCTTTATATGGCGTCAAGCCCATGATTGCTTTGAGTGTAGTCGTTTTTCCGACCCCGTTTATCCCGATCAGACAGGTGACTTCGCCTTTATTGGCGGTAAAGGACACACCATCCAATATTTTTTTGCGGCCATATTTTTTGGAAACTCGTTTTACCTCGATCATTTTCCTTCCTCCTCCCTGATTTCTTCCGAGTATTTTTCTTTCACGACACGAAGCAACTCATCGACTGGCACATTAATCGGACGGATCGCATCGACAAAAGAATCGACGGCTTCCAAGATCAGTTCCTGCCTCACAGCCTGTAATACCGGTTCATTCGTAGTGATTTGACTGGGAAAATTACGTTCAGTATGAATCAAGCCCTGTTCCTCCATTTCTTTATACGCTTTTTGTGCAGTATTAGGATTTATGTTCAATGTAGCAGCCAGCTCTCTTCGGGAGGGAATCTCCTGTCCAGCCACAAAATTGCCGATGGCTATTTGCTCTTTAAAATGACGAACGACTTGTAAATATACCGGTTCCCGGGTATTAACGTTCATAAAACCACCTCCTATTTGTAAAGTCTTATTAGCTGCAATGTGTGTATGTACTATGTAGTTCATACACTTTATAGATGTACTATACTCGTAATACACCTTATCTGTCAACATAATTTTTTTCAGCAAAAACCCCGAATGCCAGGCACTCGGGGTTTTTGCTGCTATTTCAATATGTCTATACTATCCTTGACAAATTGTTCAACGGTAATCGGGGCATGTCCCAATATAGCATGTAAATCTTTTGTCACCCGTTTCGCGAAACCGATTTTCGCGGTCGTGTATATCCCTACCATTACGACGATTTTGTCATTGCTCATCCCTTTTTTTCGGTATGTTTTCCAGAATTCAAGAATGCTTGGATTGGAATAAGTGAAGCTTTCCCCTGTTATCTCACTGAATATTTCGGCTACCTCTTGATACGATAAGGCTTCATTCCCAGTTAAGTCATAAGCTTTCCCTCGATGCTCTTCATGGATCAACGTCTTCATGGCAGCCACGCCTATATCACGGACATCGATGAAGCTCGTTTTTCCTTTGCCCGCCGGAACATATATCTCGTGCTTCTCCCTTAATTCTTCACCATGCTCCGTAAGCAGGTTCTGCATAAAGAAACTCGGGCGCAGAAATGTATAGGGGATATTGGATTCCAAGATGACTTTTTCAATTTTGGCATGAGGGACGATTTTGTTCTTGTCCGCCCCGAGCACGGAAAGAAATACGATGTGTTTCACATTCTGCTTGACCGCCTCTTCTATGAACGGACGAAAATACTTATTAACATCAGCAAGATGCGGAGGGCGCATCAAAAAGACGGAGTCGATTCCCTGTAAAGCTCCGGTAAACGAAGAGGCATCCTCAAAGTTCAAATAACGGTCACCGTGACCGCTCCGATGGCTTGCCGTTACGAACGGAATACCTTCGGATTGCAGCTCCCTCACTACTTCCTTTCCTACGTTGCCGGTCGAACCTGTAATTAAAATCATGTGTTTCACCCTTCCTATGATCGGCAAAAATGGGTATCATGGTGCTAGATTTTCCATGGACGGACTAAAATATGTGACGATATTTATTGAAACAGGTGATGCAGCAGCCGATCTTTATCTTCAAAAAACTGTTTCATTAACAAATAGTGCTCTGTTTCCTCCAGTGCCACTTCATTGATTCCAGACTCTGTAATTTGGAGGATGTTTGCATCTGGATACGCCATGAGGACCGGGGAATGGGTGGAAATGATGAACTGGGACCCTTGATTGACAAGCTCGTTGATCCTGGCGAGCATCGACATTTGCCTTAATGGTGACAAAGCAGCCTCAGGCTCATCAAGGATATACAACCCATTGCCTTGAAACCGCTCTACGAAAGCCGCGAAAAACGATTCACCGTGTGATTGTTGATGCAGCGACTTTCCACCGTAGGAATCAATGATTTTCGGCCCAAGCGCCTCCCTGTCCAGTTCTTCTATATTCGTGGCTAAATTATAAAAGGTTTCTGCCCTAAAGAAAAAATGGTCCTGCGGTTTATACACGCCCTTTTTCAAACGGAGGTATTCGTCCAAGTTGGAGTGCGAATCATAATTGGAAAAATTGAAATTCAACGTCCCGCCCTCTGGATTGAAGCCATACGCAATCGCAATTCCTTCAAGCAAAGTCGACTTCCCCATGCCATTTTCCCCGACAACATAGGTTACATTCGGATGGAAAGCCAATTCTCGAAGATGCTTAATAACCGGCAGATTAAGCGGGAAAAAGTCATAAGAAGAAATGCACTCCCGATTCAGGTACATGCCCCTGATGTATTGTGTATCATGATGTAACTTCATCTCAGTCACCTCCTATTCCAAAAATCTTTTTCAAAAAACTTCTCAGTCACATGCCCAACGTTTCGCCCTTTCATCAATCATCTTGATGAACGCATGTTTCCCGTTGACGTATTCCTGAATATCGGTTGGGAATTCGGCTGCCAACCTTAGCTCGAGCTGACTATACATTTGAGCTTCATCCTGGTGCGCCAGCATATAATCCCGAAAAGCAAGATGCCTTGCAATATCCTCATGACCAGCTTGAAACATATGCACATGATGTGACCGCTCATCTCCGCCCTTACTGAAAAACCTTCGCCCAGCGATGCCATTCTCTCCCCTTGCCTTATAGCCAATCCTTCCCATCGCTTCATTAAATTCAGCGACATGATCGATGTTCCGAACCACTGCCAACATATCTATGACAGGCTTGGCGTGGATGGCCGGAATGGCCGTACTGCCAATATGAGATACTTCCATCATTTCAGCGCCGAATATGGCCCTTAAACGTACGCATTCATCCCCGAATAATACGCGCCACTCCTGCTTATGTGCAACGACCTCGACTCTTCTCATATAAACCTCCCTTTCCGTCCAACGATGCTGGTCATAGGTTTGGCTTTCGTCTGTGCTTGGTAGCCTGTTCATAGGCATATGCGAGTTTTATTAATCTCCCATCACTATAAGCGGTGCCAGCGAAAGTCACCCCAAACGGCCTGCCGCTTTTCATGAATCCTGCAGGCATGGCAATGGAAGGGTACCCTGCTTTGGCACAAATGGTGGAGCCTATATAAGAAGGAAAAAGAATGGCATCCAAATCATACTTCTTCAAGGTAAAATCAATGCCCTGTTCCTGAGAAAAATAGATGTCTTCCAGTTTGGCATTCAAGTAATCAGGATTTCTTAACGTATTGGTCAGGCTTTCTCTATTTTCCAATTTATTTTGCCCATATTTCAATGCCCGCTCGCCTATGTTCTTATTGAATGCAATTAATTCCGAAATGGAATGAACCGGTATGTGCGGCGGTAGCCTCGAAAGGAAATGATCCAAGCTAGCCTTTAGCTCATATAAAGAAACGGCCCAGCTCCATTCGCGATTGATTGTGGGTATGTCTATAGCTTCATTGACGATGGCCCCTTCATCCTTCAAGGTTCGAACAACATCCTTAAATAAGCTTTCGTCATATTCAGCTGATGCATAAAACTCGTCATGTGCCCGATTGTATACCCCGATTTTGGCATTCCTTAAACCGTTTCGATCTAAATATTCCGTATAATCCGATACCAGCCTCCCTGCGCTTTTATGTGTCGCAGGGTCAAGCTCATCCACGCCCGCTAACGTTCCCAATAAAATCGCAGCATCGGTGACAGTTCTTGCCATCGGACCTGCCGTGTCCTGTGAATAGGTGAAAGGGATGATTCCCCTACGGCTCACCAGGCCGACGGTCGGTTTAACCCCCACTACGGAATTGGTTATAGCTGGACTTAAGATGGAGGCGTCCGTTTCAGTGCCTACAGATAATACCGTGAAATTCGCAGCAGCCGCCACTGCCGATCCTGAACTGGACCCGCCCACATAAAGGTTCGCATCCCCATATGGGTTCAATACTTGTCCGCCTCGTGAACTGTATCCGGCCCACATTTCATAAGACATCCCATTCGACAGCTCGGTCATATTCGTCTTACCGAGGATAACGGCTCCTGCTTCACGAAGCTTTTTAACAAGAAATGCATCCTCGTTGCTGTTATAATTCTCAAGCGCAATCGCCCCGGCACTCGTATGCATCTTATCATTCGTTTCGATATTATCCTTCAATAAAATGGGGATGCCATGCAATGGTCCTCTGGCTCCCTTGGATGCTCGTTCATGATCCAATGCTTCAGCAATGAAGATGGCATCGGGATTGATCTCAAGGATGGAGTTCAGTTTTGGGCCATCTTGATCAAAGTTGGCGATCCGAAACATATAATACATGGTCAGCTCTTTTGCTGTTATGTCTCCTTTTTCCAAGGCGGATTGTATCTCACCTATCGTTAGCTCTTCTTTGAAAAACTCTTTAAATGGTATCGTCATCGACATTGGTCCCCTCTGCTTGCGGATGGGGTACTTCCTCTTTCGCTTTCTTCAGGACAGCTTGGATAAACGGAGCTTTTGCCTCCGTGTAACTCGTCCTGTCATTTGAATGCTTTTCGGCTAAGCCCTGCTTCAATTGCTGATATTGTTTTCGCACCTCAGGATGTGCGATTAAATAATCCCTGGATGAAAGTTGATCCTTCCACTGTTCGCTTCCGATTTTATAGATATGTAAATGATGGGTACCCGCCCTCCATTGACCTTTTCTAAAAAAACGCCTTTCGGGAAACTCCTTATGTGAGACAAATTCATACCCAATCGACTTCAAGGGCTCGATGAACGGTTCCACCTCGTCCAAGTGCCGGACACCAGCCATCATATCCAACACCGGTTTTGCTGCCAATCCTTTGACGGAGGTACTGCCAATATGCTCCATATATAGACGATGGCCGTGTAACACTGTCAGTATCCTCGTTTTTTCCTGCTCGAATTCGCTAACCCATTTCGGGTTATAATCCTCGATGTTGATTTCCAATAAACCCACCTGCTTTTGATATGATGTAAGCGGTCACTTTTCATCACGCGACCAGTTGACGAGTGGATCCTGTGCACTTGGTTCATAGTAAGTGCCGTCATACACCTTTTCCGCTCCGGTCATTTTATTCGTTCGAATGACGGTGTATCTTCCTTTATCATAATTCTTCGTAAGATAATAATGCCTCTGAGAAAATCCTTTTGCGGGTCCCGCAAATGTGGATGTATAGCTGGATTCCTCCGGCTTATTCAGGCTCTCCCTCACTACCGCTTGAATATTAAGCGGAGTATTCTCAAGCTTGGCATCCATGCGGACGTGGATATCCTTTGTCTCTACCTCTCCTGATGGGACGGATGTTATTTGGATCGTTTCGTGGGTTCTTTCAGAAAATGACTTCGTGACGCTGTATGAATAAATGATTTTCATCGAGCTAAAATTGCCTTTCATTTTGCTGGCGAAACCAGGCACGGCAAAACTCAAAAGAACGCTGAGCGATATGCATGCAATTAGCAGGGTAAGCGAAATTTTCTTCATATATCCCCTTTTCTCGACTATGTATTTGTTACCCAACTTCTTCATTCAACATGTTTCATTTCTTTTGGAATAACCCCAAATTTAGCGATTAAAAAAATGGCCAGGAAGCTAAAACAGCTAAAACTAGTATTCTCGCTTGTAAAGATTCCAGCCGGCATCATCCTTAATCCTAATAAAAGATTCAACATATAAAAAACAAGGAAACCCGCATAAGATAGGCATGCCAAATCGTTTCCGATGACGATTCTCTTGTAAGAAGCATGTCCGTTTCCCTTTCCGCCCCTGATTCTGACGCATTGCCCAATTTGTCTAATAAGACCATAGGTGAAACCAACCATCAAAAAAAATGCAATCAGATAGTCCATGATCGCTTCCTCCACTTCATTATCCCTCCTTAATAAAAGGGGCGATCTTAATAAAAATATTAACAATAATTGGAAAATATTTCAATTGAATCTTTTTGAACGATTGATTTAAGTAAATAAAAATCTCATATCTCTTTATCTAGTTATATTTTCATATAAACATTAACATTATTTGAAATAAAGGGTAGAATTGTATTAAATCATATTACTCTAGGGGTCCAGCATGAAAATTTTGGTTAAAGCGGTCTTATCATTATGTATGTTTCTTTATCTATTGATCCTGACAAAGCTAATTCTGTTCAAATACATCTCGATCATCGATATGAATGATCATATTCGAATCAATTTCAATGGGCGCTATTGGGGTTCCCATAACTTCATCCCTTTTAAAACCATTTTCCAGTACATCTTCGTAGAGAATATCAACACATCCATCCGGATTGAAAACATAGCCGGCAATATCGTTGGGTTCATACCTTTTGGCTTCCTGCTGCCTTTACTATCGAAAAGGATAACAAGGCTTCGATCAATCGTTTTTGCCACATTCGGTTTAAGTTTCACCTATGAGGTTCTTCAGCTTTTATTTGAATTAGGCAGTTTTGATATCGATGATTTAATCCTGAATACGCTTGGCGGGGTTATCGGATACTTGCCGATTAAGCTGGTTCACGTCTTCATCAAAACGAAAAACAACCGCCCCATTCGCGACCATGCCCCAGGAAAATGAATCGTTGCCTATTGATTTTCAAGACTCCTCCACTATCCATTTTTATAATAAAGATGGGAAACCCACTATGTGACGGTTTCCCTTTCTTCTTGAAATAACTCTATCCTTATTTTAATGGCCATTCCCATGGTAAATGAGTTGCACGACGCCGGATGCGAACGTTCTTGTATTGACCCATTTCAAGTCCACCCTCTGTTTTATATCAATGAACATCGGTTTTCCTTCTCCCAAAATAACAGGGTGGATCGATAATCTGAATTCATCCACAAGCCCTAAATTCATGAAGGTTGTAATGAGGCTGGCTCCGCCATACAGCCAGATGTCTTTACCAGGCTTATTCTTCAATTCAGTTACTTTTTCCAAAATATTTTCATTAATGAATATTGCTTGATCATCAGACTTCATTTGTGTTCTGGAAAACACATATTTCTCTTTATGATGAATCAAATCCCAAATTTCTTTTTCAGCATCAGCGTCTTGCTTCTCAGGAATATACTGTCCCCATAGATCGTAGCTTTTCCTGCCATATAAAATGGCATCTATTTGATTCAGGAAATTCGTGAACCCCATATCAGGGTCCATGATGCACCAGTCGACTTCGCCATTTTTCCCTTCGATAAAACCATCTAAGGTAACGGCTAAATCTAAAATCACTCTTCTTCGTTTCCCGTCATTGGACATCATTCTTCCTCCTTTTGTCATTCAGATCTCGCTTCTTCTGCCCCATTGAATGAGCTGCACACTTACCGCACCCGAATATCTGTTCTTATTCGATTATAACAAGTAATGAGGGACGTATCAAACATCCCCCGTTTTCTATAAAAGAGCCAAAAAATAAAGAATGGCCCTGAAAGAGCACTTCAAAGCTTCGAAAAAAGAACGACTGATCGCCGACAGGTTAGGACGGTTCGGTCTTAGACGTTTCGTTTCAGTGAGTGTCCAGGGACCGTGCCCCCTCAAGCGCCTTTTGGTCCGTGTGTTTCCCTTGGGCGGGTTCTTCCAGCGGTGTTTCGTATTTTGTTCCAATCGGCTTTGATGAAAAAGCCATAATAAAAAGCCGCCAAATTGGCGGCTCTTATTATAGAAGGAGTGGATTGTGCCGGCTAACTGCTCATCCATTCAAATCTTCAAATCCGTATTTTTCAAAGGTTTTCATGGCTGCTGGCGTTTGGAGGTAGTCATAGAATTGTTTTGCTTCTTTGGCATGTTTTTGGTCATTGATCAATCCTACCGGATAGATGATTGGATCGTGCAGATCTTCCTTAGCCGTTGCGACCATCTTAACTTTAGATGAGCTCAGTGCATCCGTTTTATAAACGAGTCCAGCGTCGACATTCCCCGTTTCCACATATGTGAGCACTTGTCTGACATCCTTGCCGTAAACGACTTTGCCTTCAATCTCTTTCCAGAGATTCATGTTTTCCAATGTTTGTTTGGCATACTGTCCAGCCGGTACAGACTCGGGCGTTCCGATGGAAATTTTATCTGCCTTGGTTAGGTCTTCGATCGATCCCAATTGCTTATCGGAATCCTTCGGAACGACGAGCACCAGCTTATTGCCGACTAAGTCGATCCCATTTTTCTCATCGATGAGATCTTCATCGACTAATTTTTCGAATTTATCTTCCGCGGCCGAGAAGAACAGGTCAACAGGTGCACCTTGGGAAATTTGTTGCTGAAGCGCTCCTGAGGCCCCAAAGTTATAATTGACCTTCACATTTGGGTGGTCCTTTTCAAAAGCTGCCTTTATATCCGTTAAAGCATCCTGCAAGCTAACAGCCGCGGAAACCGTCAATTCGACTTGATCGCCGTCTTTTTGTGGCTTGTTTTTCCCTTCATCATTCGAACAGCCCGTACCGATCATCACAAGCAGCATGATTGCAAAAATCAAGAAATGTAATTTTTTCAAAACCAATCTTCCTTTCACCCTATTTATAACTAGTTATATCTAATTATAACTGGTTATAAATAGTATAAAACGAATTTAGGGTTTTAATCAATCCCCTTTCTTTGACAATTTACTTTTGAAAGGTCACTAAGCTACAATGTGGAGGGAGGGATGCACATGCCGCAAGAGCTATCTTATACAATCGAAGAAGTCGCACAGCTATTGAAAGTATCTAAATTGACGATCTATGATCTTGTTAAAAAAGGGGAACTGCCTGTATTCCGCGTTGGCAGGCAAATGAGGATGGATGCCAAGGATTTGGAGAAATATATCGCCGACAGCAAGTCCCCAGCCTATTCAGCGCCCGAAGCAAAAGATGCCTCCCCCCTTGTCATCAGCGGGCAGGACATGGTGCTGGATTTACTTGGGCAGTACATCGAAAAAAATTCCGGCCATAAGGCATTGCGGTCCCACAAAGGAAGCCTAAACGGACTGATTTCCATGTACAATGGCGAAGCCGATATCGTGAGCTTGCATATGTTCGATGGTGATACAGGAGAATACAATCTTCCTTATATAAAAAAAATCTTGGTAGGTTATCCCTACATTTTGCTTAACCTCCTTTCAAGGAAGGCAGGCTTATACGTAAAAAAAGGGAATCCCTTCAATCTCGCCGCCTGGACGGATTTAACCAATGACAAGCTGACCTTCATCAATAGGGAGAGGGGATCTGGCGCAAGGATCCTCCTTGATGAGCAGTTACGGATCAACAAGATTTCTGCTAAAAGCCTTAAAGGCTATGAAAACGAGGAAACCAACCATTTAAGTGTCGCATCGGCCGTTTCATCCGGGGCTGCGGACGTGGGTGTTGGAATCGAAAAGGCGGCTAAACTGGTTGGCGTCGACTTCGTCCCATTGATAACGGAACGCTACGACCTTGTTATATTAAAAACTCCAACAAACGAGGATCTGATCACTGCCGTCAAAACGATAGTAACCTCGATTCCGTTTCAAGCGGAAATCGATGCTTTAGGTGATTATGATATTTCGCGGACAGGCTCCGTCATTCACGAGACATTTTAAAGAGGAAGGCTACTGTAACAGCGGCCTTCCTTTTTTCTATCCGTGAGATCATCTCATATTAAAGGGCACATTCTTCAATTTCAAACCCCAGATCTTCGATGATGCCCCAATCTGCAGTCGGTTCTTGACCAGCTGTCGTTAAATAATCACCGACAAAAATGGAATTGGCTGCGTAAAGGGCCATGGGCTGCATCGAACGGAGATTGATTTCACGACCGCCGGCGAGACGGATTTCTTTACTTGGATTAACGAATCTCATCATTGAAATCAATTTCAAGCATGTAGTGGGGGTCAGCTCGGAAGTTCCCTCAAGCGGCGTACCGTCAATGGCATTGAGGAAATTACAAGGAATCGAGTCCGCATCCAGACCGCGAAGGGAAAGGGCGATTTCCACGGCCTCCGTTTCGGATTCCCCCATACCGAAAATGGCACCCGAGCATGGTGACATGCCTGCTTCCTTCACGGCTTCGACTGTATCCACCCTGTCCTCATATGTGTGCGTCGATGTAATTTTGCCGTAGTTTTCCTGTGATGTATTCAGGTTGTGATTATAGCGATGAACCCCGGCAGCTGCCAGCTTCCCGGCATGCTCCTCATTCAGGAAGCCAAGGCAGCAGCAAATCTTAAGATCGGTCGTTCCGCGGATTTCCTTCACGGCTTCAATGACATGATCTATTTCCCTGTTGGTTGGACGCCGCCCTGAAGCAACGATGCAATACGTACCCGCTTTACGGCGGATTGATTCTTGCGCACCCTCGACAATCTTCTCTTTCGTCAGCCACGCATATTTATCGATTGGAGCCTCGGAGACGATGGACTGTGAGCAATAGCCGCAATCTTCGGGACATAGGCCCGATTTCGTGTTGATGATCATATTCAATTTGACCTTATTCCCATAATGATGCCTGCGTATGAGGTAAGCAGCATTCAAGATTTCCAGAATTTCTTCATCTGGGGCTTGTACGATGGATAAAGCCTCTTCGGCCGTCACTTTGTACCCCTTGATCACGCTTTCGGCGAGCACCTTCCAATCAATTGCTAATGTTTCCATATCCAATTCCTCATTTCCGTTAACTTTTATAGCAGGCAGCCATCATGTCCCTATCATCTTTATAGTGGAGCGGATTGCTTTGAACGCAGATATCACGTGATCGATATGTGGCTCCCGGTGTCCGGCCATTAAGGTGAGCCGAATGCGGGAAGTTCCAATCGGCACTGTTGGGGGGCGAATCGCTGGTGCATAAATTCCGTACGT
Source organism: Bacillus sp. mrc49 (assembly GCF_002803435.1). Classification (NCBI taxonomy): domain Bacteria; kingdom Bacillati; phylum Bacillota; class Bacilli; order Caryophanales; family Bacillaceae; genus Bacillus; species Bacillus sp. mrc49. Next base: position 18,979 of record NZ_PHNG01000785.1, read on the forward strand.
ATGTAATTCCTTCGAAAGGATTGTGGCTTGTTCCGGTTCGCCGCAAATGATGCCGATAATTGGTGTATCTCCCCCTGTCACCGTGTACCCTAAGGAGGTTAATTCGTCATAAAGCCGCCGACTCATGTTTTGAAGGCGCACTCTGCGTTCAGGTTCGGTCAGGATGATATCGACCGCAGCCAATGCACTGGCCACTACACCTGGCGATAATGCGGTAGAGAAAATGAATGGCCTGGCTTTATTTAAGAGATAGTCTATCAATGACCTGCTTCCGGCAATGAACCCACCCTCCGCTCCGATCGCTTTGGATAGTGTCCCCATCTCGATATCCACCTTCCCCTTCAATCCAAAATGTTCGGACGTTCCCCTGCCATCCTTGCCTAGCACACCAGTCGCGTGTGCATCATCCACCATGAGTAAGGAGCCATATCGTTCGGCAAGATCAATGATGCCAGGAAGCGGAGCAATATCACCATCCATCGAGAAGACGCCATCGGTTACGATCAAGGTTTTCTTGTAGCCCCGATTGCTCTGCAGCTTCATTTCCAAATCGGCTAGATCAGCGTGGCTGTATATCACCGTTTCCGCACGTGATAGACGGCAGCCATCGATGATGCTCGCATGATTCCTTTCATCCGATAAAATGAGATCGCCCTTGCCTACTATGGTCGTCAATACGGCCATATTCGCCATATATCCCGTATTCATCACGATCGCCGCTTCCGTTTGCTTGAATTGTGCCAGTTTTCTTTCGAGGTTCCCATGGATGATGGAATGGCCAGTGGTCAATCTTGAGCCTGTCGAACCTGCCCCGAATCTTGCGGTCGCCTGTACCGACGCCTCCTTCACTCGTTGATCTTGGGCAAGTCCTAAATAATTATTGGAAGCGAACATCAACATTTTCCGTCCATTCACCAAAGCCTGTCCATCTTCTTTCAGTGTTTCAACCGATTGTAATTGCCGATATAGTCCCTTTTCTTTTAGCGCTGCCAGTTCCTGATCCCAAATCATCCTGCATGATCCTCATCACTCACCGATCGTCCAATCATAAACGAACCTCCCAATCTGGTTATATGTTAACCTAAATATAATATAGTTAACACATTTACGAATAATATCATACAACCACTATATTTTCCAAGCACAAATTCTCACTATTTTCCTTTATCCCCTTTTTAATCGCTACGCATCAAGTCTTTATATGTTAACTAAATAATAAATTAGTTGACATATAAAATATCAATCAGGCAAACTAGTAGTGGGCATTTTGCCTGCCCATTATTTAAAAAAGGAGGTGATTGACTTGAAAGCAAGATCGATTTCTTATGTTGCCCTCTTTACTGCGTTAACGGCAATTGGCGCCGCCGTTAAAATACCTGTCCCTTACATACCATTCACGCTGCAGATTTTGGCGGTCTACTTGGCAGGAGCATTGCTTGGGCCCCGGCTTGGGTCACTCAGTATATTATGCTACGTCGGGATCGGACTCCTCGGGGTGCCGGTGTTCGCGGAGGGCGGGGGATTGGGGTATCTATTCAAGCCCACTTTCGGCTATTTGCTCGGATATATCCTTGGCGCCTATGTCAACGGATGGCTGATCAACCGCTTCAATCTCTCGGCGATCGGTTCCATTTTCCTTGCCAATGTTGCCACATTGCTGACCGTTTACTTAGTCGGCTGCGTCTGGCTGTATGGAGCAATGAAGTGGATGGCCGAAGCGCCGCTATCCCTTTACCAAACGTTGCTTTATGGTTTCTTCATACCGGCACCCGGTGATTTATTGCTGTGCATACTATGTGCCGTCATCATCAAGCAAGTACGTCCGCGCCTATCAAGATATATCAACGTTAAGGAGCTGAATCATCCATGGGCCAAGCCTACTTTATAACCGGAACCGGAACGGATATCGGGAAAACGATCATCACCAGTGCCATTTACCTATCACTTCAAACATTGGGGAAAAGCGTCACGATTTTCAAGCCTTTCCAAACCGGAATCAATGTTGAAAATCATACATACCCCGACATTTCCTGGTTCGAGCAAGAACTCGGTGTTAAAAATCCAGGATTCTACACCCTTGAGCCTGAAACCTCACCGCATTTGGCGATTAAATTGACGGGAAGTCCAATCGATGAGAAAAAAGCCGTGGAAAGGGTCCGTGAGCTTGAGGGCCTGTATGACATCGTTCTCGTCGAAGGTGCAGGTGGATTGGCAGTACCGCTCATTGAACGGGGGGATGATTTCTATATGACGAAGGATTTCATCAAGGATTGCGAAATGCCTGTCCTATTCGTATCGACTTGTGGATTAGGTGCGATTCATCAAGTCGTGACGGCGCAATCATATGCCCGCACCCATGATGTTACCGTTAAAGCGATTGCTTATAACCATTACCGGCCAGAGAATCTGATCCATCGCGACAATATCCAAACGATTGAAAAACTGACAGGTCTCAAGCGGCTTGCCTGCCTACCCACTTTACCCGATGTCAGAAAAGACTTGAGGACCCAAATCCTTGATCTCCTTGGCGACCAAGGATATATCCAACAACTGAAAGAGGTGTTCCATGCATGAACCATATCGAATTAGAGCAATGGGATAAGGAGTATGTCTGGCACCCGTTCACCCAAATGAAAACGTATCGCGAAAGCAAGCCGTTAATCATCGAGCGCGGTGAGGGCAGCTACCTGATTGATGTGGATGGCAATCGCTATCTCGACGGCTATGCATCCCTATGGGTGAATGTCCACGGCCATAATGAGCCGGAGCTCAATGGCGCCCTTATTGCCCAAGTGAACAAAATCGCGCACTCGACGCTGCTCGGATCTGCCAATGTTCCTTCGATCTTGCTGGCAAAAAAACTGGCGGAGATCACACCCGGACATTTATCCAAGGTCTTCTACTCTGACACGGGATCTGCGGCTGTCGAAATCGCCCTTAAAGTCGCCTATCAATATTGGCAAAATATCGATCCAAACAAGCATCGGCATAAAAACAAATTCGTCTCCCTCGACGAAGCATACCACGGAGATACCGTTGGAGCTGTAAGCGTGGGCGGCATGGACCTATATCATAGGATCTTCAAGCCCCTCTTATTCGAACGCATCTCCGTCCCTTCGCCATATGCCTATCACATGACTGAATACTTCGATGCAGAAGCGGTGAAAAACCATTGCCTGAATGAACTGGAGAAGCTGCTGCAGCAGCAAGCCGCACAAATTGCCGGATTGATCATCGAGCCGTTAGTTCAAGGAGCGGCAGGCATCATCACCCATCCAGATGGCTTTTTGAAGGAAGTCGAAATGTTATGCAAGCAGTATGATGTCCTGTTGATTTGTGACGAAGTGGCCGTAGGATTCGGGCGTACAGGTACGATGTTCGCCTGCGAGCAAGAAGATGTCGTCCCGGATATCATGTGCATGGGCAAAGGAATCACTGGCGGTTATATGCCGCTTGCGGCGACCATCATGAATGATCGGATTTTCCAATCCTTCCTGGGAGAGCGTGAGGAGCATAAGACCTTTTATCACGGCCATACCTATACAGGTAACCAGCTAGCCTGCGCACTGGCGCTGAAGAACATCGAACTGATGGAGGAGCGCGGGCTCATACATGACATCCAGAAGAAAGCCAGGCAGCTTACAAAAAAACTGCAGGCGCTATACGAACTGCCCATCGTCGGCGATATCCGCCAGCGCGGGCTGATGATAGGAGTGGAAATCGTCAAAGACCGCCATACGAAAGAAACGTTCTCCCTTCAAGAGAACGTCGTTTCCGGAATCATCAATAAGGCACGCAAAAATGGCCTGATCATCCGCGAACTTGGCCCCGTCATCACGATGATGCCAATCCTGGCCATGACGGAAGAGGAATTGAATGCCATGGTCGACACGGTTTACCGCTCGATACAAGAAGTGGCCATCGAAAAAGGATTGCTTCCAGCCGCTCATTGAAAAACCACAAAGAACCGGAACAAGTCCATCGTTCCGGTTTTTTGTGGTTCCCCATCCTGCTCCCTGTGCCTTGTTTAAGCTTCAATCAAACAAAGGAATTACAGGAGGCATTCCCGCTTCTGGCAGGAAATAAATGAAAATGGTGAAACAAATGATGAATAAGGAAAAGATGAATGCCAAGAACGAAACACCCAAGCTGAATTTCTTGCCTGCCGAATATAAGCTGAGCACCATACTTGCAAACCCAATGATCAAGCAAACGATGGCACCGGCATAAGCGTTCAACTCAGGAAGAATTCCCGTGATGTAAAGCAGGACGAAGGCAATTTGCAGCGATATGCATAGAGCAAGCAGTCGTTTCATGAGTATCTCCTGACGATTTTATATGGAATGAGTTGTGTTAACTTCTTTATATATATTTTCCATGACTATATTACGGAGCCCTTTTTTTCATTCCAGGGTAAATTCAAACTGGCTACTGCCAACAACATGAACAGTACTTCTCCAAGTGACTCATTGAACAAATTTAAAGGAATTTATTGTCGCTCGCCTTTCCTTATAACAGATGGGAATCCATTGCATCCATGACCTCTTTTTTTGTAATTAGATTCATTACGTCAAGAACATTGGAAAAATCCATCCCTCTAATGGAATAATGGAGGATCGAATTGGCTAACTTTGCTGGGTGATCATATACATCGATTATCCTTCCGATAATCCTTCGTTTCGAAATTAGAAATTCAACATCACCGATACTCCTCTTCCGTATATCTTTTTTTGTTTTATCGATTTCTTCCATCACGTCTGATGGCTTGTTTGTGATTGTGTTTAATAACGAAAAGCAATATCTATTTGAAAATTCGCATTTGACATCGATGCTTCCATCTATTAAACCCTGGCCATGGATTTTTTGCTGAAATTCGGAGGTCCTGCCGAAAAGAATTTCCAACCCGACTCTAATGCTGAATTCCTTACGGATATCGTTATAAGGATTCCCAGCATCATTTCCATAAGTGATTGCATTCCCCCAGAAGAGGACAGATTGAGTGCTATTAATCTGTTCGATTTTCAGGCTCTCTCTTTTGACTGGTATGAATGGCGAAAAACGTTCTTTTTCTTTTACTGGGGAATTTGCAAGCGCACGTTCGATGACGTCATAGACCTCTTCAGGATTTAATTCTCCTATGATGATGATTTTCATATTCTCTATTGAATAGAATTTTTGAAAACACTTCTGCAGCATGCAGGCATCCATTGATTCTATACTTCCTGAATTGCCAATGATCGGCTGTGCCAACCCGCTTTCTCCCCCATATAAATCAGACAATAGATGGGTGTAACAGCTGTTTTTTCTATTACTATGTAATTGCATAAACTCCTGCTTGATGATTTTTTTTTCTTTTTCCACGATGTCCTTTGTTATGGAAATCGACTGGACAAGTTTTAGAATCATTTGAATATTTAATTCAAGCTGTTCCGTACAGGATATGGAAAATGATGTACTTTCGAAATTCGTACTGGCATTTAGAGAAGCCCCTATTTCACCAAATCTATATATGGCGTCGAACTGCACATTTTGTATAATGAGATGCTCTAAAAAATGTGCAGTTCCATAGGGGATTTTCCTATTCCATTCATCCTGAAAATGGCTATCCATCCCTCCAAATCCGACCGATAGGAGAATGAAGTTTTCTAGAAAACCTTTTTTATTGACCAACAGAGTGTCCAATCCGCTTATGTTCTTTTTTTCGATATGACTACCAATAACCATGGGTCATCCCTATCCCTCTCCTAAAGTAAAAATGGAATAGCCTTTAAAAACTTGCGCCACTTCCTGGATGTCCTGTAATTCGATGCGATCGATGCAATCAATCATTTCAGTCATGGTCCTAACTTTCCCGCTGATTATCCCATTTTGATGAAAATCAATTAAACTTACGGGAGAGTCTTGAGAAAGCTTGTAACTATTTTTCAATGTTTTGATTGTCGCCTCCAATTCCTCTTGGGTGCAGCCTCCTTCTTTTATCGACTTGATTTCACCAAATATTTTCCTAAGGACCAATTCTTCAGAAGCCGGATCAATGGCCGTTTGGATGAACAGAAGGCCATTGATTGCATCCAATATACTTATGATCGAATAAGCTGCTTGGAGCTGGTTCCTTACATTCATGAATAACCTCGAGTGTGGGAACCCGCCTAAAAGGCGGTTGAACACCACCAATGCCGGGTATTTTTCGCTTTTCAAGGTTATTCCACCAGTACTGGAACATGCTGTGATTATGGCATGTTTGGACTGGAATTTTTCACAATGATATGTTTTTACAGGGCTTTGCACGGGTGTTGGAGGTATCATGGAACGCTCCGATTCTTCGACTCCTCCGCATAAACAGCTGCTTAATTGTTCCAACACCTCTTCTTCATCAATGTCACCGATAACGTATAAATGTATGGGGGCTGTTTGAAGTATCTTTTGGTGGAGATTCCGCAACTTTGACTCATTCCACGTTTCGATATCACCTATCGAACCTACCTGATCTAGATACAATTTTTGTTGATTTCCTTGTAAATATAGAAAACTCTTTTTATACGAATAATGATACGCATTAAAAATCTCATTTTGGATTCTTCGTGAGTGGAGCTTTTTTTCAAGTTCAACGGTTTTTTTAGTAATTAATGGCTGGGTTAATAAATCAAGTAACACTGTCAAAATTTCCGGTTTGATCATCTTATGCTTTTGATTATAAAACTTTAGCGATAAACATAAAACCTGCTTATCGCCTTTTTTATCAATGGAGACTCCTAGTTTCGCTCCGTACTCTTCATCCAGCTTTGATTGGATGATAAAGTCATTTCTAAATCGTTCACTTCCATGAAGCAATATGTAGGGCAGTAATGCAGCACCCGTAGTCATTTTCTCATCAAGATCCAAATAGATTCTCACGGCGATCGTCGTTTGAACATACTTCTCCGAAGGCAAAAGATGAAAGCTGAAATTCCCTTGTTCCCTTGTGACAAAATCATTTCTCATGTTAACTCCAAGCCTTTATTCTTTTTATTGATATAAACCGATTTTATAAACCTATAGGTTAAAATCAAGCTTATCACCACGAAGGGTATCGATGCGGCTATCAGCAATTTTTTCACGCTTATGAAATGAGATAAATAAGGTAAAAGACCCGTTAACAAGATAAAGAGAATTCCATCCAATGCATCCGCTATCGAAATGACCTTGCCCCTAATGTTATTAGGGGTGGATTGAAGTTCAACATTCAAGAGATTGGAAGGCAAAAACATCGCTATCCATAAAAACAAATATAATATCGGACCTAATATGAGTGGGGAGAAAGCAATGCCGATACTGCTGAATGATAAAATGACTAACGGGACTACAAATCCATATTTAGTTCTTTTCAAGGATAAATATCGTTCTCTCCAAGGAACAGCCAAGTAATTCCCAATTAACATGCCTAGGGCTGCAATGAACCGATAAATCCCGTAATACTTCTCTCCCCCTTGAATCGTGGAATTCAATAAGGGCACTAACAAAACATCTGTGATACTTAGACATCCCCAAACCAAAAAAGAGCCGAAAATCAGGTTTTTTAGAACCGAGTGTTTTTGGATATAGGTAATGCTAGTGCTTAACCCGCTTTGCTCAAGATCGTCACTTTCCTCATTCCCCTTCATTTGGGCTCGGTCACTATCTTCATTGGCAGTGGGGAGCTTCGTCCATGTTATCATTCCGGCAATGAAAAATGTAACCGCATTGAAAATCAATAAACCGATTACAGTGTCATTTAATAATCCGAAAGCGGCAATAGCTGAACCGATCACTCTGGCTATACTTGTCAATATCCCGATTAGACCATTAGCTAGCCCTAGCTGGTCTTTCTTCACCAATGCTGGAATGCTTGAGGACAGTGCAGGATGATAAGGCAGCTCGATGATTCCAATCAGAAGCGTGATAATAAGGATGATGGTTGTACTATGAGCATTAAAAGCCATTACACATGTCAAAAGAGCCAACAAGAGATTGATGATCGTTAAGGTGAACCGTCTTGAATATTTATCAACTATATTCCCAGCTATCGAAAATAGTAAGAATTGCGGGGCGAAACGAATGATGAGATATAGACCAAAGATGAATATCGACTGTGATAAGGTGAAAATATATGCTGCTAGGGCTATCCCTTGGGCCATATTCCCAAGGGTAGAAAAAGACTCCGATAAGCATAAATAAGTAAACCTTTTTTCATTTAATAATGGTGTGTATTTCTTAAATGGATGAAATAAATGCAATAAGATACCCCCAACTAATTTGGATGCCGTAATGACCATCGATCACTTTCAAGTTTCAATCTTTACTTGGAATCAGCCATAACCAAGTTTTGCATATCATGTACAAGCGCTTCACCATCAGGAGACAATGATGCATGTTCTTTAATCGTGGATAAACCCAATTGCAGCTCTTCGCCGATTCTCTCTATTTCCGCTTCCATTAATACTCCATTGTAGGTGGCCCGTTTTTTCTTCAATAGCCGATAGAAATGCAATACTCTGCAATGGACGAAACACCCATGATAAATACCGTATAACGGCCTTAATTCATCTCTCCATGGTGAATTGTAAATTGGCTTCATATCGTTAAAAATGTGGGGCCTAGCGCACATGATTGTATTCAATCTATTATGGCTTGCTTCATGAATTAACCATTCAGCAATTTTCACCACAGGTCTTGCAACATGGCAGGCAAAGATGGTTCCATGCACTCGAAAATCGGAAAAGAACGGCAGACCAGGCGGGTTGAAGAATACGATATTCTCTATGTTTCCATCAATCTCGGCAAACATTTCTGGCCAGCTGATCTTGATTAATTGCAACGCTTCTTCAAAGGAGTTATTAATGTCTTCGGACACTACTTCAGTTATTTCCATATTCATGCGCAATTCCGCAGAGGATGCAATGTTCACATATTCCTCAAACCAAAAAACTTCGTTCGTAATGAATGGAAGGGTAAAGGCTTTATGAAAGTCATGAACATCGAAACTGTACAGCACATTTTCCACTTCAAAAGTGATGTGGTTATTTTCGCTTATTACCAAGATTTCTTTAGCAGCTTGATTTTCTGTCATGTCCTTCAAGAAAAAAATATCCTTTGGTTTCACGGTAAATCTGAGCCTTAAACTTTCCAGCACAGGATTTACCCTTTTGTTCAATTGTAAGAATATGTGCACAAATCCATTCCAAATCCAAGTTTGCTTTTCGGTTTCGCCCATGGAAGTGAAGTTTTTATACTTTTCAATCCATAAATAAACATATGGCTTATTAAGGACATGATCCCTTTCCGCTGCATCGCAGGTCTTGAGCAGGTCGATTGCCTTTCCCAGCCAATTTAGATTTTCCTCCTTGTTTGATTGAAGGATTAGCTCTAACGCTTTAATATTTCTGAGAGAAAGTAATTGTTTATGAACATCCCTTCCAATATTAGAAGGAGCCGGAGTCAATAAATTCTTAAAATCAATTGTTTTCATCATTTATCCTCCATTTACTGCTTTGGAACCTTTTAGATACTTCCCTTATTGTATTGCAATAGTCTTCCGTTTTCGTACTTTTTCCCAGCTCGACTGTAATTCCCCTAACTTCAGGGAACATTTCAAGGCAAATGACCAACTGATTCCAGCTTTGTTCAAATGAGATTTGCCCTTTTTTGGATACGCCACTTGCCCCAATATGAATTTCGGCAATATGGGCCCCTTTTAAGAGGCTTAACAATTCCTCGAATGATTTATTAAAGGCTTTGGCTGTTGCCCATGTATGAGGAATATCGAGAATGATTGGAATATTGGCTTCAATGGAAATCTCTTTCAGTAAGGTATAGTCCTCCAGAACATCGACTCCGCCCCAATCATGATAGCGGGGGCCTAATTCGATGACAAATGGGATTCCATAGGTTTCTTGATATCTTTTTATCCTTCTTATCACTCTATCCTTCAGGTCTTCATCTTTTATCGGAGCAAAAATATAACCGAATTGAAGCCCATCCGTCGTTCCCAAAATTGAAAGGTGCTCGCCTATCCAATGGGCTTCAATTTCCTTGGCTTGATGGAAAACATCCTTTATTATCTTTCTTGTCGGTTCATGTAAATCGGCCAATGGCAGCGTGCTGCAATGAGCGATCTTCTCGAAATTCGATGGCACATTATCAATATTCGATGGGAGGTGCACCTCAATATAGTGGAAGGAAGGATCCAACTCTTTATTTATAAAGTCCAAATATTCCGGAGAGTCTATCCAAGCCACTCCGATCCCTAATCTTTTCCCTGAAATCACTTCATTTGCCAGTTGTGTTTCAGTTTTCATAATATACCTCCTTACACTTCTTCAAATTAGGTAATCTTACCTTATGTATCTCACACCATAGTGCAAAACTATATATATACCAGAACGAGCTCCCCACATCATATAAGCGGGCAGAAGGATTCCTACCTAAAAGGCTTGAGCCATCATTCAGGAATTTATCTAATTCCTCAAAATTGATCACGTCTTTCAGCTGACTTATTTTTAAAAAGTCATAAGCAACCCGTCCTAATTGGCCATGCTTCATCCATATAAATACAGGATGCGGAAACCCGCATTTTGGCCTTTGCTGTATTTCAATGGGGATTCTATTCTTACTGAGACTGCGAAAAAGGCTTTTTTCCTTATCGGGCGGCATGGATAGGGCAGCCTGGACAAAATCTTGGTCAAGCAAAGGCACTCTGCACTCCACTGAGGAATTCATGGTCCCAAGATCGACCCGCGGCAGTGCATCAGCTTCTAAATGATAAAAGCCGAATAGCCGGATCGCATCGCCTAAATTTCCTCCAACAGAGATAAATGTTTCAATTTTATGTTTTCTGTCCAGAAAACTTGAATCACTTATATTTTTCCAGACTTGTTCATCCATCCTTAAAAGACTTTTGGTCGTAGCCGATTTCATCCAATGATCGAACCGTTCTATTGTATCGGAATGCAGCCAATCATAGCTTCCGAATATTTCATCGCTTCCTGTGCCGGTAATAACAACCTTCAGACCTCTTTTTTCTGCCGCTTCGCCTAAAGCATAATAAGCGACTATCGTCGGATCCATCGATAATCCGTCTTGGTTGGCTAACGCTTGGGGCAACAATTCAATAAAATCCTTTTCCGTTAGAATCACTTCATGCAGGGGTACATTCAAAAATTCACAGACATACTTACTAAAGGGCACTTCAGAATAAGAGAATTCACCTGTTTTTTCATACCTTAGAGTAAATGCCTCCACCTCGGCTCCTTGCGATACCATTTCTGATAAAACGGTACTAGAATCCACTCCTCCTGAAAGAAACATCCCCATTTTTTGTTTCGGTTCAATTACGCTGGTAATGGCCTTCGTGAAAAGCCTTTCTAAATCTAAGGGCTCGTTTTTTTCATGGACACCTGACACCTTATCTGAAAGGGCCTCTTTATCAAGACTTAATTCGAGAATTTCCCCTGGAGAGACCTTTTTAATGGAATTTATCAAGGTATTGGGTTCAAGCAGGGTATCCCGGTACATGAGATATTCATACACTTGTGCTTCCGTCATTTTGCAATCTTCATTCAAGACTTTCAACGTATTAAGGAGCGCAGGGAATTCCGAAGCATAGATATATGCGCCAGTTTCCGTTTTTGTCCAATATAACGGCTTGATTCCAGGGAAATCACGTGCTAAGAAAAGCTTGTCCGTATGCGTGTCGAAAGCGGCGATGGCATACATCCCCTTTAATTTCCGCACCCCTTCTTTCCCATACGTTTCAAAAAGCTCTGCCAGGACTTCTGTATCGCATTCCGTCACCCAACAACGGTTCAGCTCATGCCTCAATTGTTGAAAATTATTTAGCTCCCCATTGAAGGTGATAATCCACCGGCCAGAGGAACTTACGAATGGCTGATTCGCTTTTTCACTTGAATCCCTAATCGACAATCTAACTGTTCCCATGACGATTTCATCTAATTCCACAATGCTGCAATCATCAGGTCCTCGATGCTCCATTTCATTTAAACAAGTTTTTACATAGATAGGTTTATTATCTTCCCTTCCAAAAAAACCCGATATTCCACACATGTTATACCTCCAAATCGAACATGATAATACGCAAATGCATACATGGATATGATATGGCGCACCAAAATAATAAATTTACATACTAGTTTTCATACTGTTTAATTATCTACACGCGGTCCAAGCAGCTGACCTAATACGGCATCCGTCAAGCCGCCGTTCGGATTCGCTTCAAGAAAACCAGGAGCGACAAGTTCTTGCAATTCATTCAATGAAAGTTCTTTATTATCTGTATTAAGTTCGGGATTCTTCTTCGTATTTTTCATATGATCCTTGCCTCCTTCCGAATTAGTTATCAGTACGTGGTCCAAGCAACTGGCCAAGCACGGCATCCGTCAAGCCGCCATTTGGGTTCGCCTCAAGAAAACCGGGAGCAACAAGCTCTTGAAGTTCATTTAATGAAAGTTCTTTTTTATCAGTTTGTAAGTCTTGGTTTTTGATTGATTTATCCATAAATATTCCTCCTTTCCCACTATGTAGTAACATTTATTATAGATTGGTGCGCCAAATCATATCCATGTACTAAACAAATGAAGCCTATCGTTTAGGGGCAATCAGCTGTTCTTCAATATCCACTGGGTTTGCGCATAGTATTCTGAGTTTTAAAGCGGAAGTTATTATATTCCGCTCACCATCAGTAAGATCATCCGTTTCATGACCTTCCTCAAAAGAAGCTAAAAGATGATAGTAATCTGAATTTATTCTATAAGTCTTATTTAATGGCGAGATGATATAAAAAGAATCGCATGGCAATAGTTCATGAAAGTCGGCACAGCCCTCAATTACACTCAAGACATCGTAATTCGTTTTCATGATTGTCGCTGAAGTATTCTTATAGAGCTTTCCAACCAAAAAGGAAGTATTTTTGCTAGGCAATTTATAAGAAGCTTTGAATATGGCATATTCCAATTCGAAAAGTTCCACTAGTTTTAGCGGAAGCATCTCCTTATAAGATCTAAGAAAGTAAATGAAAGCAGTCGCCTTTTCTATACCTTTGCCATAGCCCAATGGATGAGGAATGCTGAATTCGATATTCCATAAAAAAGGAGATGAAAAGAATTCGTTAAATACATCCGTTTCCATCAATTCATTATCACTGGAGCATTTTAATTCATCCTTCAACAAGGGAATGCCCATGGAAAACATCGGTGTCAAGTGGGCTAGAATCTGTAGCCATCTTCCTTTTCTTTCTGAGTGGAACGCACTTACATTTAGTTGAAGAAGTCCTTCCTTATTCATTTTTTTTACTGTTTGCTGGAATTTGCCATCCTTGATATCTGGACTCCACTTAGGATCGATGCTCATTTTTACCAGCAAATCCTGTAACGCCAGCTCAGGCTTAACCGTAGTATTCATGTTTAGGCACAGCTCCCTTTGCATTCATTAGTTTTTCTACATCCGAAGTGATTTGGGTTTCACTGGACAGTCTGTCGGTCATTAAGATCAGTGAAGCATCTTCACCTATCAAAAGATCAACCATCTCCCATATTTGATCATCGACACTTTCACAAGCACACGGGATGAAAGCATCACCAGCTTTCCTGACAGCGCTTAACCAAAACATTGATATGGAAGGGTTACTCCTCAGCAATGCGAGGATTTCTTTTTTATACTTCTTTCCCCAATTTTTACAGTCCGATAATACCAGTCCCAAATCGATGGATAAAGGAACATGTAAACCGCTTAACTCCGTGATTACCTTTTTATAAAATGACTCGAGGGGCAGTGATAATTGTCTAATGGGATGTAAATAAATCGGAATGTCATGATATTCTTTGAATTCGGAAATCCATGATTGTAAACCCTCGATTGATTGTTGATCCTGATGCTGGAAGCCACCGGGATCCATGAACGAATGATTGATCCCCCACGTTCCAACCTTCAGTATTACTTGATCAATATTCAATTCCGATAACAAGCTTACATAATCGGCTAATAATTTAGAATCTTTGTCGGTATATGGCAATGCTATCGTAGTCTTGATTCCAAACTGGGAATATATCATTCGGGAAGCTCTTTTCGATCTATCAGAAAGGATGTTACTGAATATCACAGAATCGACTGGAAAACCGCCTATAAGTACC